>CACXGE010000066.1 GCA_902767135.1 uncultured Lachnospiraceae bacterium
AAGCTCTAATTTTTACGTAGTATTTTCCTTGCGGTAATTTCTTAGTCACACCAGAAAGCTTTGTTGATCTTGTGATTTTTAACTCTCTGGTATAAGTTCCATTCTTTGAAGTTGAAATATATACCTCATATCCAGAAACTCCGCTTACCTTCTTCCACGCAACTTTAATCTTATTTCCTGACTTCTTAATAGAACTTAAAGAAGCCTTTCCTACCTGAAGTTTCACACTGCTTACTTTACTTTTCGCTATGCATACATTCTTTCCTAATGTATTTTCGTAGTAAGCTTTCATATAGTAATAATACTTTTTGCCACAATCCACATTGTTATCGATATAGCTTGTAGCATCTTCCTCTTCTGTCACTCCCACCAAGACATACTTTCCATTGGCACTTGTTGCTCTGTAAATTCGATACGACTCTGCATTTTTCACCTTGCTCCACTTAACTTTTACAGAAGACAAACTTTTCTGTGTTGCCACACAAGAGAAACTTGCCAAGGCAGTAGGTGTAACTGTGACCTTTTTGATTGGTGTTGGTGTAGCCGTCGCCTTTTTCGTTGGAGTCGGTGTGTTTGTTACCTTTTTGGTTGGCTTTGGTGCCTGTGTTACCTTTTTGGTTGGTTGTGGACTTTCCGTAACCTTTCCAGTTGGCTTTGGACTTTCTGTCACTTTATTGGTTGGTTTTGGTGCTACTGTTACTTTTCTTGTAGGTTCCGGCGCTGCTGTCACTTTATTGGTTGGCTTTGGTGATTCCGTTACCTTACCAGTTGGTTCTGGTGTCTCCGTCACTTTATTGGTTGGCTTTGGTGATTCTGTTACCTTCTCTGTAGGCTTCGGTGTTGCCCCAGAAGTTGGATCTGGTGTCACGATTACAATATCCTGTGGTCGTTCTGACTCCCACACTCCATTTACATACCAGAATTCTCCTTCACCCAAAAGTTCTGAATTTGTTGTCCCATTTTCATCTTCTATGTATAGTCGAGCTGATGTAGAGTTCTCAATGTCAAAGCTGTACCAGTTCTCGCCTTCGGACAACATATCAGCTTCCCGCCAAACGTTTTTGTTGGCTGCATCACTTCTATTCTGATAATAAACAGTTACCTGTTCACTTTCTGATTTAAAATGAATTCTAACCTTACCTTTTACCGGTTCCGGTGTCACTGTTGGAGCTACCGAGATTGTTGGTTCTGCTGTAATGGTTGGTTCTACCGTAATCGTTGGTTCTGCTGTGATACTTGGCTCCGGACTGATGATTGGTGTGACGATTGGTGTCACAATAATCTCTGAGCCAAATGCTGCGATACAGGTACGCAGTGTTCTGGTGCAACAATTTACATCTACCTGTGTTGCATTCTCATCCTTATCACAAGCAACACCTGCCGCATATGCCTTAGCTAAATTGGTATATCTTATCTCCTGTGGAATCACATCTTTATCCACGCCGTAGGTTTTAGCAACCTCTAAGTATCTCTCTAATCTGGTCTTATCTACCTCTACAACTCCGGTACCTGAGGTCTTAGGTTCCATAGTGTATTTACAGGTTTTTCCTGTGAAAGAACTTACCTCAATGTCTGCACTGTCTGCAATGTCTTCAATATTGGAAGTCTGTGTAGCAGTTCCTGCTACTCCGTCATTGACAATCACATTGTAATTGGTGGTTCCCTGTGGCAACTCAAACACATAATATCCTTCTGCATCCTTGGTGGTAAGTTTTGTACCCGGCCATGCTCCAGCAAGCTTTTGAGCACTGTCTCCAGAACCAGTCCAGATATACACAGCAGGAGTATCCCATCCAGAAGCCTTTACCCTGATATATGGATTTGCTCTGTTGGATACACAGGCTTTCATGGCATATTCTAATTCTTCTACTTCCTCTGCATACTCACTTTGCCCATGGGCTTTTTCCAAATAAGCTTTTTCTGTCTCAATTACAGTTTCCAAATCCGCAATTGCTTCCGCATCATAATTAGAAGCATCTACTTTTGCAGAAGCTAATTTCTGTTCCGCTTCCCCAATCTTTACATTCAATGACTCTCTGGCATCTAACTGTGCCTTTACACTTGTGTAAGCTGATTTCAAGCTATTGTATGCACTGTTAATTTTTTCTTCATCTGTTTCTCCCGATGAGATAGCTTTTGCCTGTGTCAAAGCATTGGTAAATGTCTTATACACATCAGTAGTAACATTGCTCTGTGTTGCTCCTAAGCCTTCCGCCATTTCTATCATTTCAGACAATGCCTGCGTCTTACTTGTCACCTTTACAATGACAGTCAAAGTCCCAGTTGCCTTGCCATCTGTTGCGGTAAACACAAATTTATGTGTGCCTGCAGTTACATTTTCCCAGCTTACCTTGCCTGTCTTTTCAACAAACTTCGCTGACTTTGGAAGCTCCTGAGCTGCTACGGTAACTGCATCTCCATCTGCATCTGTTGTAGAGATCGTAAATTCTACCGTATCTCCCACACTTGCCTCAATCTCGGTTTTGTCTGCGGTTATCACCGGTGCATGATTTGTATTATGCATCTGTGCCAGCTTTTCTCTTACTGAAGTGATATTGGCATCATAGGTATCTTTTGGAACTGCCACTACTACAGACTTTGCTGGTGCCTTGATGGTAGAACCGCTTTCGCTTAGCTTTTCGATGCCTGCCTTATTTCCATCTGCAATTACTACCCAGTTGGATGCATCAGTAAATTTCACAGACTGCTCTGTGGTTTTGTTATTGATAATTACCGCAATCTTGTTCCACTCTCCGGATACTTTATTGCTCTCTGTATATGCTGTGACGCCTTCTGCATCCTTGGAAAGCCAGGTAATATTATTTCCTGTGGGATTCCAGTTGTCACCGTTTCTTGTGGTCACTGCTGTGATTCCTGAGAATGCCTGACGAATGCTTAACATTCCCTGGTAGTACTGACGGATGTCATCATAGGTTTCCAGTCTGGTCCAGTCAATCTTATTGGCTGAATCCGGGGACTTGTGACTGTTGTCATCTCCATTTTTGGTACGGGCAAATTCTTCTCCCGCCTGCAGGAAATATCCACCTCTTGACAATAATACCACCGCACCTGCCATCTTGTTCATCTTAAACATCTTTTCATCGGTGGAGTTATACTGTTTTCCCACCACTGCTGACAGCTTATCCCAAAGGGTTAAGTTATCATGGGCTGAGGTGTAGGCAAGCACACAGTCAGAAGATTTTGACCAGAACGGTCTCCACATTCCCCACTGACCTGAAGTTTGACCTACAGAACCCATAATTCCACCAAATACATTATTGGGCCATTTCTCGCCTACTTCCAAATAAGAACCTGTAGTATAATTTGCCTGTACAAGTCCGATGGTTCCATCAAATTTATGCTCTCCTTTGATAGCATCACGAATCTGGTCATTAAAATATCCGATTCCATTATCCAGCTTTGACTCATTTGCTTTGTGTGCACTATTGCTGTCATATTTTCCATCTCCTGTCCAGCCCTCGCCGTACAGTACAATAGTGTCCTCTCCAAACTTCTCATCCAGAGTTTTACGAATCTCATTCATGGTGGTTACATCATGAATTCCCATCAAGTCAAAACGGAAACCGTCTAAATTGTATTCTTCTGCCCAATAGGTAACAGAATCAATCATGAACTTGCGATACATGGCACTTTCACTTCTTGTGGCATTTCCACAGCCTGAATTATCATTATATTTATTTCCATCTAGCTTATAGTAATAATCCGGCATGATCTTGTTGAAATTAGATTCCGCAGTAGCGTAAGTATGATTGTAAACCACGTCCATGATAACCTTAATTCCCGCATCATGTAATGCCTGAATCATTTCCTTCATTTCCGTAATTCTTACATTTCCATCATAAGGATTGGAAGAATAAGAACCTTCCGGTACATTGTAATTTTCCGGGTCATACCCCCAGTTGTAGTTGTCTCCCAAGGAATTTGTAACCTTCGTTTCATCCACAGAAGCATAATCATACATAGGCATCATCTGTACATGGGTCACCCCTAATTCTTTCAGATAATCCACACAGGAAGCAACTTTTCCTTTCCCGCCTACGGTAGTACTTTCCGTAAACGCCTTGTACTTACCTCTGTTTTCTGCAGACACACCGGAGCTTACATCAATAGAAAAGTCTCTGATATGAATCTCCCACACACTGATATCGCTAAGCTTCGTCTTTTCCCGCTTGTAATTCTTGTCCCAATTTGCAGGGTCCGTGCTGTCTAAATCCACCACCATGGCTCTGTCTCCATTGACACCGGTTGCCTTTGCATAGATATCTACCGCTTCTTTTGTCCGATCGCCTACAGTTACCTTATAAGTATAATATGTATTGACAATATCTCCATTGATGGTGATGGACCAAACGCCCTTATCCCCCTTTGTCATTTCCTTTTCTTCCATGGCACTGCCACCATCACCCTTTTCATAGCGACACAACACAACCTTAGTTGCCTCAGGACTCCACACTTTAAAGGTAGTCTTCTCCTTTGTGTAGGTACATCCTAAATCGTTTCCCGAATATGCGTTTTTAGCATCATAATTCGTATCATATGTAACACTAGGGTAAAGACGACTGATGGTACCTTCATCGCTTGCAGCCTGTGTTTCCATTATTGGACCAAAATACACACTTGTAGTTGCCATGGACATTGCAAGCACAAGGCTAAACATTCTGGTTTTTAATCCATTTTTTCTCATTGATCAGATTCTCCTTCCTACAGGTTACTTTCGTTAATTTTGATAATTTTTCTTTCATTTTTTATTGTTCTATTGATATTATAACGGATACATTACATTATTTCAATAAAAAAATCACTAAAATTTAACATTCTCGAAATATTTTTAGCAACTCTTTGCCATATTTCACAATTTCTCTGTTCGATTTTGTCAATTCTACATAGATGCATTCTTCCCCGCCACTGCACCACTGCCCCAGGCAAATTGTAAATTGTATCCCCCACAATTTCCGTCTACATCCAAAAGTTCCCCTACTACATAAAGGTCTGGAATCTCCTTTACCTCCATGGTATCTTGCTGTATCTGGCTGGTGTCCACACCTCCCTGACAAACCTGTGCCTGTTCAAAACCCTTATACCCGGTAAGTTCCACCATATAGTTTTTCATAAAATGGGCCATATCCCCTGCCCAGGACTCATCTAACTCTCTCGCTTTTTTCTTCCTGCCAATTCCCATTTGGCTTAGCAACCCAAAAGCAAGCTTATCGTTTAAGAAACCATCTAACACTTCCAACACCGTTTCTTCTTTCGCCTGTTCCAGATATCGATACAGTTTCTTAGCCAACCCACTCTCTGTCATTTCCGGGAAGAAATCAAGACTTATCTGAACCTGCTTTCTCCTATCCATAGCCTCCACAGCATATCTGCTGATTTGCATCACGATAATTCCGGAAAGCCCATAATCTGTAATCTGCAATTCACCCTGATTGCTGATTCTGTGCTCCCCCTGAATATACAAGTCCGCCATCACCTCACATCTGACCCCAGAAGCCTCTTTACAAATCTTATCCTCTGCACAAAGTTGAACCAGTGCCGGCAATGGCTTAATGATTTTTAGCCCCAAAGCTTTTGCCAGAGTGTAACCGCTTCCATCAGAACCGGTCTTTGGTGCCGCTTGAGAACCGGTAGCCAGGATGCAGGCATCCCCTTCATAACTTCCCTGGTTGGTTGTCACTAGAAATTTTCCCTTTTCTTTTTTTATTTCATCTACCTTAGTATCATATACAATGGTTACTCCCAGTGCCAGACACTTTTGCAGCAGTTTCTTCTGAACAGTAACCGCTGTTTCTGACCTTGGATAAACATACCCACGCTTTTCTTTGGTGGCAATGCCCAGTTCCTCCATATAGCTTATCGTATCTTCTACCGAAAAATACTTCAATAACTCATATCCAAATTCTGGTTTCTTCCCGCGAAAATCCTCTAAAGTCTGTACCATATTGGTAAGATTGCATTTTCCATTTCCGGTGACTAATATTTTCTTTCCTGCTTTTGATGTATGTTCTAAAACAGTTACCTTTGCCTGATTTTTTGCTGCAAAATAGGCAGCGGTAAGCCCAGAGGCACCTGCCCCTATAATGATAATATGTTTCATGATATTTTCCTTTCTAAAAAAGCCCCGGCCAAAGCCAGGGCTATATATAAGAAAATTTATTTTACTACACGAACCTTTAAAGCACCTTCCATTGCTTCTAATTCTTTGATAACTGCATCCGAAGCTGCCGCTTCGATATCAAGCAATGAATATGCGTAATCTCCACGGCTTACATTTACCATGTTTGCAATGTTGATATCCGCATTACCTAAGATTGCTGTAATCTTGCTGATAGTGTTCTTGATATTCTTGTGGCATACTGCGATACGGCTTGCACTTGCACACACACCCATATCACAGGCTGGATAGTTTACAGAATTCTTGATATTTCCGTTTTCCATAAAGTCCATGATTTCTTCTACTGCCATAATCGCACAGTTATCTTCTGACTCTGCGGTAGAAGCTCCAAGATGAGGTGTTAAGATAACTCCCTCCTTGCCTACTGTGGTTGGATTTGCAAAGTCTGATACATACTTGCGAACCTTGCCTTCTGCCAAAGCCTTTACCATATCTTCTTCATTTACAAGTAAATCTCTTGCAAAGTTGAGAACGATAACTCCATCTTTCATCATATCGATGGCTTCTTTGTTAATCATCTGCTTTGTAGAATCTAACAGTGGTACATGAATTGTGATGAAATCACATTCTTTATAAATATCATTTACATCTGTCACATGCTTGATATCTCTGGAAAGATTCCAAGCAGCCTTTACAGAAATATATGGGTCATATCCATATACATCCATTCCCATATGCTTTGCAGCGTTTGCCACCAACACACCGATAGCTCCAAGACCGATGACACCAAGCTTTTTCCCCTTGATTTCTGTTCCCGCAAATTTGCTCTTTGCCTTTTCTGCAGCCTTTGAAATATTCTCATCTGCTGCATTTTCCTTACACCATTCAATACCACCTAAGATATCACGGGATGCAAGCAACATACCTGCAAATACCATTTCTTTTACACCGTTTGCGTTGGCACCAGGAGTATTGAATACCACAATACCTTTGTCTGCACATTTATCTAAAGGAATGTTGTTGACACCTGCTCCGGCTCTTGCCACTGCGCAGAGATGATCAGATAATTCCATATCATGCATTGCTGCACTTCTCACTAAGATAGCAGATGCTTCCTTCACATCCTCTGTCTTTGCATAGTCTGCTGTGAACAAATCCAGTCCACAGGCTGCGATTGGGTTTAAGCAATTATATTTATACATTTTATGCGTTCTCCTTTTCAAATTTCTTCATGAATTCAACTAATTTTTCAACACCTTCGATTGGCATAGCATTGTAGATACTTGCACGCATACCACCTACGCTTCTGTGTCCCTTTAAGTTTTCAAATCCTGCTTCTTTTGCTTCTTTTACAAATTTTGCATCCATGTCAGCGTCTCCTGTCACAAATGGTACGTTCATCAGAGAACGGTCTTCCTTGCGAACAGTACCCTTGAATAATTTGCTTTCATCCAAGAAATCATAAAGGATTTTTGCTTTCTTTTCGTTTAATTCTTTCATCTTTTCAAGTCCGCCCATTTTCTTAAGCCACTTGAACACTTTGCCACAGATGTAGATGTTGTAAGCTGGTGGTGTGTTATATAAGCTGTCTGCATCTGCATGTGTCTTAAATTTTAACATAGTAGGTGTACCTTCTAATACATCATCTGTGATTAAATCTTCACGGATGATTACGATAACCATACCTGCAGGTCCTACGTTTTTCTGAACTCCACCGTAGATAATTCCATATTTGGATACATCAACTGGCTCAGATAAGAAACAAGAAGAAACGTCAGCTACCAAAGTCTTTCCCTTAGTGTTTGGTAATGTCTTGAATTTTGTTCCGTAAATTGTGTTGTTTTCACAGATGTAAACATAATCTGCATCTTCTGAAATTGGCAAATCGGAGCAATCTGGGATGTAAGAGAAAGTTTCATCCTCTGATGAAGCAATCTTGTTTGCCTTACCATACTTGGAAGCTTCCTGCCAAGCCTTCTTTGCCCACTGTCCTGTTACAATGTAGTCAGCCACTTTATTTTTCATAAGATTCATAGGAATCATAGCAAACTGCTGTGAAGCACCACCCTGTAAAAATAATACTTTGTAGTTATCCGGAATCTTCATCAAATCACGGATATCCTGTTCTGCTGTCTTGATAATTTCTTCAAAAGCTTTTGAACGATGGCTCATCTCCATTACGGACATTCCTGTTCCGTTGTAGTCAAGCATTTCTGCTGCTGCTTCCTTTAACACTTCTTCTGGTAATACTGCTGGTCCTGCTGAGAAATTGTACACTCTGCTCATTTTTTCATTTTCCTCCTAGAGATTGTTTTTTTATATTTATTTCAAGTCCCACTATTTTAGTCATCATATTTATTTTTTCATATCTGTTTCATCAAATACTTCTTCGATAGCTGCTGCTGGCGGTACCATTGGAAATACCTTGTCATCGCTGTCAATGATACATTCAATCACTACCGGCCCTTTGGCACGAAGAGCTTCTTCTACTGCTGTTTCTAATTCTTCCAAATTACTTACCCGGAAAGCCTTACAGCCCAATCCTTCCGACACTTTTACAAAGTCCACACCGTCATTTAACACGGTCTGGGAATAGCGTTCTCCATAAAATAAGGTCTGCCACTGACGTACCATTCCAAGTACATGATTGTTTAACACCACCTGAATAATTGGGATATTGTATCTTGATGCGGTTGCCAGTTCATTTAAATTCATACGGAAACATCCGTCCCCAGCAATATTGATTACCGTCTTATCAGGATTTCCCACTTTGGCTCCAATACAGGCACCTAAGCCATATCCCATGGTTCCCAAACCACCGGACGAAAGATAGGTACGTGGATTCTTATATTTATAATACTGTGCTGCCCACATCTGATGCTGTCCCACATCCGTGGTGATAATTGCATCACCTTTTGTCGCCTCATAAAGTTTTTCAATCACTGCTGGTCCTGTAAGGGTCTCTCTCTGGTATGCTAATGGATATTTTTCCATCATATCCTTGATCTGTGCAATCCATTCTTTATTGTCATGCTGTGACATTTTATCACACAACTCTTTCAGCACAATCTTTGCATCACCAATCAGGCAGGCATCCACTCTCACATTTTTATTTACTTCTACCGGGTCCACATCTATCTGCACAATTTTTGCGTTATAGGCAAATTTTGCTGCATTTCCTGTGACACGGTCTGAGAATCTGGCACCTACCACCACCAGTAAATCACACTCTGTCACCCCGTAGTTTGCTGTCTTGGTTCCATGCATTCCCAACATTCCGGTATAATAGTCATCTGTACCATCAAAGGCACCTTTTCCCATTAAACTATCACATACCGGAGCATCTAATTTCTTTACAAAAGTCTTTAACTCTTCTTCTGCCTCAGAAATAATGGCACCACCACCTACAAACACATATGGCTTCTTACTTTCGGCAATCAAAGAAAGCACAAGTTCCATGTCTTCCGGGTTCTGTAATGGTTTTCTATGTATCACTTCCGGTTCTTCTTTGGTGTACTCTGTTACTGCCGCAGTAACATCCTTAGTGATATCGATAAGAACAGGTCCCGGACGTCCGGTTTTTGCGATTTTAAACGCCTTGCGGATGGTTTTTGCCAGTTCCTTTACATCTTTTACAATAAAATTGTGCTTGGTAATGGGCATGGTAACACCCACAATGTCAATTTCCTGGAAAGAATCCTTTCCCAGTAAAGACACACCTACATTACAGGTAATTGCCACCATGGGAACAGAGTCCATATAAGCAGTTGCAATACCTGTAACTAAGTTGGTGGCTCCCGGACCACTGGTAGCGAAACAAACGCCTACCTTTCCAGTGGAACGAGCGTAACCGTCAGCCGCATGGGAAGCTCCCTGCTCATGACTGGTAAGAATATGTTTGATTTCTTCATGCTTATACAATGCATCATAGATATTTAAGATTGCTCCACCCGGATATCCAAATACAGTATCTACGCCCTGTTCTTTTAAGCATTCTATCACGATTTCTGAACCGTTTAACTGCATTGTTTTCACTCCCTGCTGTATTTTTATTATTTCTTGGAAGGCAGTTCTAACACTGCTCCTCTGTTACCTGAGGTAACCAATTCTGCATAACGCTTTAAGTAACCTGTGGTAATTTTTGGCTCTCTTGGCTGCCATTTTGCCTTTCTTGCAGCTAATTCTTCATCAGAGATTACAAAATCAAGGGTATTTTCTGGTATGTTAATCTTGATGATATCTCCTTCTTCCACTAAAGCGATTGGTCCACCTACCGCTGCTTCCGGTGAAACGTGTCCGATGGATGCACCACGGGATGCCCCTGAGAAACGTCCATCTGTAATCAATGCTACGGAAGAGCCAAGTCCCATACCTGCAATGGCTGAAGTAGGATTTAACATTTCTCTCATACCTGGTCCGCCCTTTGGTCCTTCATAACGGATTACCACAACATCTCCCGCTACAATCTTACCGCCTTTAATTGCCGCAATGGCATCTTCCTCACAGTCAAATACTCTGGCCGGTCCTTCATGAACCATCATTTCCGGTGCAACTGCGGAACGCTTCACCACACCGGTATCCGGTGCCAGATTACCGCGAAGTACCGCAATACCACCTGTTTCACTGTATGGATTGTCGATTGGACGGATAACTTCAGTATCTTTATTTACACATCCTTCAATATTCTCTCCCACGGTCTTTCCTGTCACTGTCATGCAGTCTGTGTTAAGCAGATTTTTCTTGTTTAACTCATTCATTACTGCATACACACCGCCTGCCTCATTTAACTGCTCCATGTATGTATGCCCTGCTGGTGCCAGATGACAAAGATTTGGTGTACGGGAAGAAATCTCATTTGCAATATCTAAGTTTAACTCAATTCCACATTCATGGGCGATGGCTGGAAGATGCAACATACTGTTTGTGGAACAACCCAATGCCATATCTACCGTCAATGCATTCTGGAATGCTTTTTCTGTCATGATATCTCTTGGACGGATGTTCTTTTCTAACATCTCCATAACTTTCATACCTGCCTGTTTTGCAAGACGAATTCTTTCAGAATATACGGCTGGGATGGTTCCATTCCCCCTTAATCCCATACCAAGAACTTCTGTCAAACAGTTCATAGAATTTGCTGTGTACATTCCGGAGCAGGAGCCGCAGGTTGGACAAGCCTTTTCTTCAAATTCAAGAACATCTTCTTCTGTCATGGTTCCTGCTGCATAAGAACCTACTGCCTCGAACATACTAGACAGTGAAGTCTTACATCCCTTTACTTTACCTGCAAGCATTGGTCCACCGCTGACAAATACCGTTGGAATATTTAATCTGGCTGCTGCCATCAAAAGTCCTGGTACATTCTTGTCACAGTTTGGAACCATAACCAAGGCATCAAAGGCATGAGCCATAGCCATACACTCTGTGGAATCACAAATCAAATCTCTTGTTACCAGAGAGTATTTCATTCCTGTGTGTCCCATGGCAATACCATCGCAGACTGCGATTGCCGGAAATACGATTGGTGTACCACCAGCCATTGCCACTCCCATTTTTACTGCATTTACGATTTTGTCAAGGTTCATATGACCTGGTACAATTTCATTGTATGAACTCACAATACCAACTAACGGTCTGTCCATCTCTTCTTTTGTCATACCAAGCGCATTGAATAACGATCTATGTGGGGCCTGCTGCATCCCCTTAGTAACTGCGTCACTTCTCATTGCTTTCTCTCCTTTTTTATGCTCTAGATTATATACGTTCTACTAATAAATCACCCATTTTATCACAGCCAACCTGGGTACATCCCTCTGCCATAATATCAACAGTACGATAACCATCTGCCAATACTTTCTGAACTGCATTTTCAATAGCATCTGCTTCTTCTGACAAATCAAAAGAATAACGCAACATCATTGCCGCAGAAAGAATGGTTGCAATTGGATTGGCAATATTCTGTCCTGCAATGTCCGGTGCGGAACCGTGACTTGGCTCATATAATCCAAACTTTGTCTCATTTAAGCTTGCTGAACTTAACATACCGATAGATCCTGTTACCATACTTGCCTCATCAGATAAAATATCACCAAACATATTTTCTGTTAAGATAACATCAAACTGTCTTGGGTCTTTTACCAACTGCATGGCTGCATTGTCCACCAGCATATGTTCATAGGTTACCTCTGGGTAATCCTTTGCCACTTCCTCTACCACTTTTCTCCAAAGTCTGGAAGAATCTAATACGTTTGCCTTATCTACGCTTGTTACCTTCTTGCGGCGTTTCATTGCAATGTCAAATCCACGAATAGCAATTCTTCTGATTTCATTCTCATCATAAGTCAGGGAGTCATACGCCTTTAACACACCGTTTTCTTCTACGGTTTTACGCTCTCCAAAGTACAACCCACCGGTTAATTCTCTCATGATTACCATATCAAACCCGTCACCAATGACTTCATCCTTTAACGGACAGGCTCCCTTTAATTCTTTATATAAAACGGCTGGTCTTACATTGGCAAATAAATTAAGTGCCTTACGAATCTTAAGTAAGCCTGCTTCTGGTCTTAATTCTGGTGGTAACTGATACCATGGCGATGTGGTGGTGTTTCCACCTATGGAACCCATAAGCACTGCATCCGAGGACTTTGCTGCCTCAATTGCTTCGTCTGTAAGTGGTACTCCATGGACATCAATGGAAGCTCCTCCCATAAGAATTTCCGTGTAATCAAATTTGTGTCCAAATTTGTCACCCACTGCGTCTAATACTTTCTTTGCTTCGTTTACGATTTCCGGACCGATTCCGTCTCCAGAAATCACGCCAACCTTGTAATTCATTTTATCATTCCTTTCGTTGCTGTGCCCTTGCCTTTCAAAATTATATTTGCATACAGCTTGAGCCATACTAAATATAATATAACAAATGCAACTATATTTCAAGTATAAAAATAGGGACGTTCCTTTTGTCACAAGGAACGTCCCTCACATCTACTCGCCTGCCTTCTCCACCTGGACAATGGCTTCTTTCTTCATTGGAATACGACAATTCTTGTTACTTCCAAACTCAACGATTACGGTATCTTCATCTACATCGATAATCACACCATAGAAACCTGCGGTGGTGCACACGCTGTCACCGATTTCCAACTCAGAAAGCATAAGATTTAACCTCTTCTGCTCCTTTTTCTGTGGACGAATGGCAACTAAATAAAATCCACCTACGATAATCACAATATAGGCAATCATAATCCATGTGAACGAACTTCCTGACTCTGCCGCTGATGCTGCTAAAAACTGCATAATATTTCCTCCTGTTTTTCTTATTTCTTAAGTAAACAGTAACTATTCATTACTTTCATAGCTACAACAAACCTATTGTACACAAAGCCAGAAAAAAATGCAACCATTAATTCCCTTGTGCTTTTTTATACCTTGTGTTTTTTAGTAGCCATTCTTGGGCAATCAGCTTTTCACTATCCCGAAAACGAATTCTAAGCCTTACTGTGCCTGATGTAGCATCAATATCAATAATTTCTCCTTCTTGGTACTATGGATGCACAATCACATCACCAATTTTATATTCAACCTTGGAATTTTTCCAAGCCTTATATTCTTTTTGGGCTTTCGTTTGGCTTTGTGCCACCATGATTTTACTATTTAGCTTTGGTTTTTCCAAAATTTTATCATAATCATGTTTCATAAGGCTTTCTCCTGCCTAAGTGCCTCTTTTCGTTCCTTCGTTAAAATCATGGCTGATTCATTCCTTCAAGCTTCTGTCTCTTGTACTCTGCAAACCGTCCTTCTTCTATGGCGGTACGGATTTCTTCCATCATGTTGTTATAAAAATAAAGATTGTGCATCACACACAAACGCATTCCCAACATTTCTTTTGCCTTTAATAAATGTCTGATATATGCTCTGGTGTGGTGTTTACAAGCCGGGCACTGGCAGCCTTCCTCAATGGGATTGTCATCCAACTCAAATTTGGCATTAAATAGATTCAACTTTCCATGGTTGGTGTAAACGTGGCCATGGCGACCATTCCTGCTTGGATAAACACAGTCAAAGAAATCCACTCCCCGCTCTACTGCCTCTAGGATATTGGCCGGAGTTCCTACTCCCATCAGATACGTTGGCTTGTCTTCCGGTAAATATGGTACCACCGCCTCTATGGTACGGTACATATCACTGTGGCTCTCTCCTACCGCCAGCCCTCCAATGGCATAGCCATCCAAATCAAGTTCCGTAATCTGCTTTGCATGCTCTCTTCGTACATCTTCAAGGCATCCTCCCTGGTTGATACCAAACAACATCTGTTTTTTATTGATGGTATCTTCTAAAGAATTTAATCTTGCCATTTCCTTCTTGCAACGCTCCAGCCAGCGAGTGGTTCTTGCCACGGACCGTTCCATATATTCTCTGGATTCCAGACTTGGGGGACATTCGTCAAAAGCCATGGCAATGGTGGATGCCAGATTTGACTGAATCTGCATACTTTCCTCCGGGCCCATAAAAATCTTTCTTCCATCTACGTGGGAATTAAAATATACCCCTTCTTCTTTGATTTTTCGAAGGCTTGCCAGGGAAAACACCTGAAATCCGCCGGAATCGGTAAGAATTGGTTTGTTCCAGTTCATAAATTTGTGAAGTCCCCCTAATTTCTTTACCACCTGATCTCCCGGTCTTACATGTAAGTGATAGGTATTGGATAGTTCCACCTGGGTTTTTAGGTTCTCTAAATCCTCTGTGGCTACTGCTCCTTTGATGGCCGCTGCAGTACCCACATTCATAAATACTGGTGTTTCAATCACCCCATGGACCGTAGTCAGACGTCCTCTCTTTGCATTCCCATCTTTCTTGATTATCTGGTACATACGTTTTGTTCCTCTCTTCTTTCTATATATCAGACCATAGTTGTATTGTAACTATTCCGCAGTTCTGAACAGATACATTCTATTTTATTTTTCCCTGCTTTCGCTTTTTCTTTTCTGCTATCTGTAACTGCAATTCCACTTTCATATCCAAAAACGCCCTCTTATACTTTCCTGAGGTTGCAGAGGGATGGGCATAAAACATATAGTTTTTTGCTCCGAAATTTTTCTTTGCCAAAGCCTTATACTGTGATACTTTTTCTTTCATACTCTCATAGTAACTCCAAAGTTCCGGTGCATTTTCCGAAATCTCCATATGAGAATTTTCCATATAGTCTGCAAGCCTCTGTCTTCTTTCTGCGTTGGCCTTCTGTATTGCTTCCACTTTTCCTTCCACAGTTTCCCGAAGGACATCTTTTCTTTCCTCGAGGAGTTCCCGAAGCGCATCTGCCCTTTCTTCCACATTTTCCAACAGATTTTCCTTGCGTTCTGACAACTGGAATAAAAGCTTCTCTTCCATCTCCTCCAACTCTGTCTTCATTCTTTCCATCTGCTCTAACATCACTCTCACATCAATCGCTGCCTTGACAGAAATTACCGTATCCACACAAAACAGACACAAAATAAAGATAGTCACCGGATATATCATAATCTCTGGAATGGAAAATAAAAGTTTCTCAATGGGTTTATGGATGACTTCTGTCATCAATAGGGTTAAAAAGCCCCAGGCAATTGAGGAGGACAGACAGATGACCCCCTTATACTGAAACTTCTGATTGCTATAATCCCAGTATTTTACCTTGAATAGAGCCTCCATGCCAATTCCTACAAAATATTCCAGTATCGTCGCTGCCACCATACCGGCAAAATAAGTTGCAACCAGATTTCCCGAAAAGGGGATGGATGCAAATAACATAATCATTGCCCCAGATGCATATATTGGCAGAATGGGACCTCTTAAAAATCCTCGGTTCACAAATTTTCTTTTCTTCACTGACACATAAGTTGTTTCAAATACCCAACCTAAAAAACCATATATAAAAAATATCAATATCCATTGAACTATATTATAATGATACATACTTTCTTCCCCCTTGTTTTCTATCATGACTCAATCAGTATATCGCATCTTCTTTTTTGTTGCAAGTATTTCATTTTTCATCCAGATTTGAAGCCACGGTACACGGTTACCTGGCTCTCCCCCACTGGCCCCCACGTTCTGCTTGCAAGTGAAATGAAAACAAGTTATACTATGAAAAGCATAAGGTAACTATAGTAACGAAGTATTGAAAGGAACATAAATATGTCAGGATCAATTTATGGAAAACATTTTAGTATAGCAACCTGGGGGGAATCCCACGGAAAAGGCATCGGTGTGGTAGTGGATGGCTGTCCTGCCGGCTTAGAGCTATGTGAAGAAGACATTCAAAAATTCTTGGATAGAAGAAAGCCCGGACAATCCAAGTTTACCACTCAACGAAATGAGGCAGATGCTGTGAAAATTCTTTCCGGAACCTTTGAAGGAAAAACTACCGGAACACCGATTTCCATGGTAGTGTTCAATGAAACCCAGCGCTCCTCTGACTATTCAGAGATTGCAAACTACTATCGCCCGGGACATGCGGACCTTACCTACGATATGAAATATGGCTTTCGTGATTATCGGGGAGGTGGACGTTCCTCTGGGCGGGAAACCATTGGCCGTGTGGCTGCCGGTGCCATTGCCATCAAGATATTAAGTTCTTTGGGTGTGGATATTTTTGCCTACTCCAAATCCATTGGACCAGTAAACTGTGACCCGGAAAAGTTCAGCCGTGAGGAAATCATGAACAATAAGCTGTATATGCCGGATGCTGAGGCTGCTGCTAAGGCTTCTGATTACCTGGCACAATGCATGGCAGAGCGCAATTCTTCTGGTGGAATCATTGAGTGTATTGTAAAAAACATGCCTGCAGGAGTAGGAGAGCCTGCCTTTGAAAAGCTAAGTGCCAACCTTGCCAAAGCCATCTGCTCTATCGGTGCGGTAAAAGGCTTTGAAATCGGAGATGGATTTGATGTGGCTACCGCCACCGGGCTTACCAACAATGACAACTACGAAATAAAAGATGGTAAAGTATGTAAGCTGACCAATCATTCCGGTGGAATCTTAGGTGGAATCAGCGACGGCTCTGATATCATACTAAGAGCTGCCATGAAACCAACTCCTTCTATTGCAAGTACACAACATACCTTTAATAAACAAGGCGAAAACATTGATATCAATATCAAAGGCCGCCATGACCCTATTATCGTGCCCCGTGCCGTAGTAGTTGTGGAATCCATGACCGCCCTTTGTCTTGTGGATATGCTTTTTGAAAGTATGACCTCTAAGATGGAAGATATTGTGAAATTCTTTCGGTAATTTGGAATGGGATCCCCTTCTAAAAAAAATTTACAACCAGTACGCTGGCAGCCACACCTGCCAGCGTACTGAGCAATGCTCCTATCAAGGTCCACCGGGTTTTTGTCACTTTTGCCGCCAGAAAATAAACTGACATGGTATAAAAAATGGTCTCTGTACAGCTCATCATAATAGATGCAATCATTCCGATATAGGAATCTGGACCATATTCTTTGAAAATATCAAGTACCACCCCGGTAGCTGCAGAGGAGGAAAATAATTTCACGATTGCTAAGGTCAAAAGTTCTGCCGGAAATCCAATTCTTACAACCAAAGGAGTCACCAACTCTGCAAGCATATCCAAAAATCCAGAGGCTCTTAAAATACCTACTCCCATCATTAACCCCACCAATGTAGGCATAATCTTTCTCACAGTCTGAAAGCCTTCCTGGGCTCCCTTTATAAAATCACTGTACACATCCTGTTTATCTAATATTCCCATAAGTACAATAGAAAAAACCACAGCAGGTATCACCATATTAGATACCATCACCAAAATATGCATATCTCTTCTCCTCTACTACCTATTTCTTGCATTTCCCTCTCACTTTTCCCTATTCACTGGGGCACTCGTCTAAACGATACCTTTTCTGTCCATAATCTTACAAAATATCACTGCCACCAGAGTACTGACAAAAGTCGCGATAAGTGCCGGCATAATAATTCCTGAAGGATTTACACTGTTATACTGACTTCTATAAGCTATGATATTCACCGGTATCAACTGCAAAGAAGATATATTGATAATTAAAAATATACACATTTCATTGCTGGCAATTTTAGATGTTTCCTCTGAACCTACTAAATCTTGACGAAGCTTTGATAACTCTTCCATTGCCTTTAATCCTGCCGGGGTCGCCGCCCAGCCAAGTCCAAAAAGATTGGCAGCCATATTAGTACACATATACTCCATTGCTTTTGAATCCTTCTCAATTCTTGGAAACATAAATTTTGCAAAGGGCATCAAGACTCTAGTCAAATACCTTATCATGCCGGCATTTTCAGCAATCTTCATCAGTCCCACCCAGACTCCCATCACGCCAAGCATGGTAATACAAAGATTAATAGCCTCCTTTGCAGATTCTAATATAACGTTAGAAACATTTTCAATATTTCCTGTTAGGAAACCATAGAAAATCCCTACAAGAATCATTCCCGCCCATAGATAGTTCAACATAGTATCACTCCATTATATTTTTATTTTCTATTACTCCTCTCTAATATATATAAATATTCTTGGAAAAAAATTCCTCTACTAGGGGATGCGCCCCCCTTCTGCACAATAAAAAAGCCCCCCATTCCTGGGAGGCTTTTGATTCCGAAGTATTTCTTTATAGTTACTGAATGATAACCGTTGAAACGTTTGACCAGTCACTATATACCTTCTTGGTTCCTACCTTCTTGTATGAACGAACCTTTACATAATATGTTTTTCCTGTCTTTAAGTTCTTCACTGTCTTGCTAATGGTTCTGTTCTTTGTGATAGAAATGCTCTTTCTGTACTTCTTGGCAAAGCTGTCCTTGGTACTGTAGTAGATTTCATATCCGGTAACTGTCTTGTCCTCCTGCCAAGTCATCTTCATTGTCTTTGTCTTTGGCATTGTGACACTAAAGTTATTCACACGTGCAGGCTTGATGTAGCAGTACAAAGTTCTGCTTCCAGTAAAGTTGTTGATTCCCTTGATGGTAATCTTCATCTTGCCTGGATTCTTGTTAGAAGAACAAGTTACTTTATAGCTGGAATTTGCATATACACTTACTTTTCCAAAAGTAGCTGTAAGTGATGGATTCTGCGCATTTCCATTGTAGGTTAGATCCGGAATTTTTGCAAATTTTACCTTGGTGATGCTGGCTGGTTTGATTGCAAAGCTAAACGTCTTGTTTCCTGTGTAATTTGTACCCATGGCACGAATGGTTACCGTTGCAGTTCCTACATTGATATTAGAAAGGTAAGTTACGGTATAATCCTTATCCTTTACTAAGGTCTTTCCTAAATCTGTCACTGTAACTGCAGGGGTCAATGCACTTCCTGTATAAGTCAGAGATGTAGCTGCAAGCTTCACTGATGCCTTTGTCAAGTCTCTGGAGGTGATACGATAAGATAGAGTTCTTTCACCTGTGTAATTGCCTATACCCTTGATTACAATTTGTTTAATTCCACAATTTTTCATATCACTTGGGTATGTGATGTTGTAGTCCTTACCTTCAACTAGAGCTTCACCATTATTTGTCTTTACGGTAATGGCTGGCTTATGTGCTTTTCCGTCATACTCTACCGTTGTCTCATCCATGGATATAGAACCAAGGTTGGTTCCCACCACTTCGATTTCTCTCTCTTCAGAATATCTTCCATCTGCTGAAGATATAACTACCTTTGTCTTTCCTGCCTTTAATGCAGTAATTGTCGCTATAGCTACATTTCCATTTCTTGATGGTACCAAAGAAAGGATGGTTGGATCTGCCACTGTAAATACCACTGCGTCTGCATTTGCCTGTAACTGAACCCTAATGAACTGATTGCTGCTTCCAAAAGCAACCGTTTTTGGTACTGAAATGCTTTCAAAACTTGTAATACGGTTTACAACGTTTACGTTAATGGTAGTGGTCTGATTTGACGCTGTTGCTTTTGCAGTAAGCTTTGCAGTTCCTGCTTTATTCCCGTTGATAACACAGGAATGTGTATCAATACTTGGATTCAGAGAAGCAACGGCATCGTTGGATGATGTCCACTCTACTTTTTCATTTGCATTGTTTGTGACATTAAACTTAACAGTATTCGTTTCTCCTGTGTATACATATACATCTTTATTGTTTTCAATCGCATTGTTATTATCATCATAAAGAGTCATGCTCTCCAATCCGATTGCCACCTTTACAAGGCAGGTTGCCTTCAGTTCATCATTAATCTTTGCTGTGATGGTAACCATTTCATCGGATGGTGTAAGTCCAGTAATCTCACCATTATCATTTACAGAAACCAAGTTTGGATTTGAACTTTCATAAATAACCTTGTCTGTGGTATCCTGTGGAACTACCTTCACACCTAACTTATGAGTGGCTCCCTTTGAGATAACCGTATATGCATACTGCGTTTCTTCCATCTCAATAGCGGTAGCCGGCACCAATATATGAACCAATACCGTTGCCACCTTTTTGCTCTGTCTGGAAGTCAACTTTACTGTCACATCTCCCTTAGTTATTGGTGTTAAAGTAAGGCTTCCTTCATTTTCTAATTTTTCCTTGTCATAAGAGACAACATTACCTTCCTGTTCCACTGTCCAGTAGAAATCATCGTTGGATGTTAATCCACTGTCGCTAAACAAATTGGCATTTAAAGTATATGACTTTCCTTTAGCTAAAGAAAGTTCACCCTGTGCGGACACATTTTCCTCACCATATGTAATGTAAGCTGTTGTAGCATGATATGCCTTAGATAAGGTAATGGTAGCGCTTGCTGTAGCTGTAGACAAATACTCTCCATTTACACTTACCTTTCCAAGTCCACCTTCTCCTGCAATGTACACATAACAGGTATTTCCCTTGAAAGTAGACAATAATTTAGATTGATCTAAATCATTCAAATTGATTGCATCATTTGGATCTAACAATGCAACCTTTTTCACATCTGTTGTTGTCCATGTATACTTTTCATTCACGTCAGCACCTTCGTTAGGTGTTGCAGTAAGCTTATAAATATGTCCGTTAATTCCAACAAAATTTGAAGTATTCAGTGTAAGTTTCGTAGCTGCTGCAATCACAGTGATGTTAATCATTGCCTGCTTACCTGAACTTGCTGCTGTTGCAATCAGGCTGGCTTTTCCTGCTCCTACTGGTGTTACATTACCATTGCCATCTACAGTAAATACTTTTTCATCAGAACTAGCCCATACAATATTTTCATTTGCCGTAGTGCTCTCACTATCCAAAAGCTTGGCAGAATACTTTACTGTTCCACTGGAGGTATAAAGTGTCTGGTTTCCAACTACCTGTTCATCTCTTAAAATCTGAATATCATCTGCTAAGTTCAATTTCTGTACATAAATATCATAACTTACACTCTTTGCACTTCTTGAAGAAGTCAAAGTTGATTTTGCTCTAAGTGTAATGGTAATATTACCTTCTCTGACAGCCTTCACTAAACCATCCTGGGTGACTGAGGCCACGTTGGCATCTGAACTCTCCCAATATGCCTCGTCCGTAGAATCACACACATAGTCCCAGTTGTTTTTAAGTTCGTCGTATCTGAATCGGCTTAAGAACAGTGGATTTAACTGTACACTTTCACCTTCTACCAATGACATTCCTCTTTCTTTTCCGTCATCTACAACTCCGTATGCAACATTCCCTTCGACATTACTCTTATATGTATATTGAGCTCTGTTCACCTGACCCTTTTCGTCTTTAGCATACTCTTTTTCATATAATCCTTCAAAACTCTTGACATTGGTCTTTCCCGGAGCCTCTTCCTTACATATTCCTAATTCGAATGCCTCTGCAAGAACCACCATCTTATAAGGCTTTGATGCCTGACCAGACTCTGTGATAATAGACAAAGTACCTGCAGTGGTTGCCTTATATCCATATACTTTCATTACAAAAGAATATGATGTATCACTCAGTTTTTTCATGGAGTAAATTCCTGCCCCAAAACAGTTGTCTTTGTCATTTGAGCTGACTAATACAGCATCGTCAACATCATCCGCACTGATGGCAGTTCCCACCGCTTTTTCCGGATTAACAAGAGTTCCCTCTACCACACCTGAAATATCAACACATTCGTCCACATCTACATAAATAGAGTCTGTGGACATATGAGGATACTTTGTGATGTTTTCTCCATTGGTACTTGCTATTGCCACAATGTCCTTGACATTGGAAGCTGATTTGAATACTTTGATATTCTGTTCTCTTTTCTTTCCGTTGACAGAAGCAGAAATCACTACTTCTCCGTTGGCTGGCTTACTTTCACCAAAAGTAACGGTTGCATACTTTACAACACTTCCCACATAGGTTGTGGTGTCATTTTTACTATCTTCTGGTGTAACTGTTACATTTTCATCAGAACTACTCCACACTACTGAGTTAAAATCAGCAACAGGAACTACTGTCTTTACTTGGATGCTTGTCTTAGTATACTGCTTTTCAAAGTCAGTATCTCTCTCACCTTGAATCTGTGCAATGCCATCTACAATCTTTAATACTGCTGTTCTGGAATCATTGCTGGTTGCTGCTTTTACAGTGATTTCGTCACTTACTCCTTCTGCTACCGTAACCTTAAAGTTCTTGGATACACCGTTGGTAGCTTTTGTGTCATCTAACACCTGTGTAGAAATTCCTTCTCTGGTATCACAGGTCCAAGTTACCTCTGTATTCTCTACTGTCAATACAGACAATGTAATTTCAGAACCTGCCCAGACATAATCCATGGACTTGTCTGCTGTAATCACAGCATTTTGTACAAATCCGGTTTCTGCAGCTTTTGCTGGCGTATAATCCATCAGAACACTGGTCACAACCACTGCCATTGCCATCAAAAATGCTACACAAGATTTCATTTTTTGTGTCATTTTTTTTCTCATGTTTTCCTCCTTCTTTACTTGCGGAAAAGGGGTATTGCTACCCCTTTCATATATTTGCCTCATAACTGCCTGTGACAGCGGTTATATATGCCCCTTATGTTAATCCAAATCAAACAACTGTGCTCTGCTGATATCTAAAGCATCATGCACTGATGCTGTTTTCTGTTTTGAAGTACCCTCTCCGATTTCCGTGTGCATCTTTACGTAGAGTCTGGTATACTGCTGGGTCTTAAAGGCTTCGGAAACTGGAAGCATTACATAGTAAGTCTGACCGTTTTCTAAGGCATTGTATTCCACTTCTGCGTCTGTCTTTGCATTGTAAATCTTTAGCTGGGCACTGCTTGTGTATCTCTTACCCTTTTCTTCTGTACCGCTAATATTTGTGGTATCTGTACCTGCATCATAGGTCTGGAACAATTCTTCAATGACAATTTTCTTATTCTTTGCAGTCAGGTTACCGTCATATACGTTAAAGTATGCTCTTACGGTTCCGCTATTGCCGTCTGCAGTGTATGCAATATTGTCTGCCATTGGGGCAATCTGGCTTGCCACTTCCGTGGTTAAAGCCGCATCATAAGGAATGGTGATATTGTCAATCTCCTCTGCATCGTACTCTCCGTTGTCCACAAAGCTGACTTCCGGAAGCTTAAGCTGGGCATTGTAAGCTGCAATCATGGTATTGATAAAGAGCTTGATTTCAGTGTCATCCGAAATAATATAATGCCCCGCTCCAGAATAGGTGATATTTCCCTTATTGTAAATGTAGTAGTTATTTCTCACGTCATTTGGACTGGCCTCATACAAGCCCTCTGCTCCTTCGTATCCCTTGACATCATTTAAGGTATACCACACAACCAAATCGCTTTCATCATCATTGTTGTCGTCAGCTTCCAAGTCTACGGTCCAGTACTGGGCATGGGTACATGCCACATCAAAGCTCTCTGGAAGTTTATACGGATAGTCTGTGATAGCACCGTCATTAATCTTTCCAATCTGAACCGTCATTTCAGGATTCGGTTCATCTCCATTATACCATTCATATTTCTTGGTGTTATCAATGCCCTTCATATAGGCAACTGCCTTAGCATCTTTGTTTTTATTTCTCACACCGCCATAAGTATTACCCTGGGTATCACCACTTACCTCCTCCTGATTGGTATTTGGCTTAAATGCCACATCATGGGTGGAAAGACCTGCGATACTGTCCACAATTTCTGCCCATCGGCTACCTGCACTTGACTTGGTATAATCCTTACCAGTCGCCACTAACTTTTCATTACCATCTGATACTTTAAAGTACTGGTCAATGTAAGTTAATGCATAAGTGTCACTTGCAAAATTTGACACGGGGTTCGCAAACAGCTTGGTGGTCAGTCCATACTGGTCCATACCACAAAGTCCTCGGATACCAATGGTCATAAACTGGGAACTCTTAGCTGTAGTCTTATCATAATCTTTTGTATATTTTTCATCTACATAGGAACTCTTCTTCTTGTAATCTCCACTCCAAGAAGTGGTATCATGGGTGAAGAGGATACTCTTTCCGCTTTCCCCAAAGGTGTTCAACGCCTCTACAAAAGCTGCCTCTCCCTTGAATCCGGTGTCATCAGCCCCCGTAACATTCTTACCATTTAATGAGAAGGCATCAATAAATCCTACCACCACCATGTCGATTGGCTGGTTATCTATGGTGTAATTTAGGAAGTAGTCTTTAATATCTGTATCCGATAGATTACTCTTGGTAAGTGTTTTGGCAATTTCATTACCAGATACTGTCTTAATCCTCAAGTCAAAGTCTGGAATTTCTTTCAGCAAATTATGCCAATTAGAATCATTGCTTCCATACAGTCCTTCTCCCTTAAGTGCCTTTTCCATATTGATATAAGTACCCTCCATGGAAGTACGTTTCGTCTGTTCATTTGTAGTAGAGCCGGAGGTAATCTGTAGAATACGAATCACCTGTTTATCATTGGTTTTATCCTCTGTTCCGCTGGCAGTCTTTGGGTTTACCTTAATGGCACAGTAACCCTTCTTTTCTGCCAAGATACTTGAGAACTGATTGGAACGAACCTGGAGTTTCCAGTTGATACATCCGTCAAAACTCTTTGGAAGCTTGTAGCTTAAGGTGTATACGTTACCTTCTGTGAGACTATACTCTCCATTTTCATTACAGCTTTCCACCTTTCCGGTTCCACGGTTTTTAATTACCATGGAAGTTTTACTTAAGTACTCAGAGTTTTCCGAAAATTTACCGTCAAAGTTCTGGTCTATGTAGAGATTACAGTCAAAGGTCTTATCACTGAGCACTGCACCTTCCAAGGTGGAGATAGAAAACTCATATCTTAGATAATACCTTCCCTCTGCATCCTCCTGCAGATACTGTACATCTGCAATTGGACTACCTACCTTTCCTGTATCTTCTGTATAGGAATATTCTGTTGGAAGTTCTGTCAGGTTTAAATCAATTCTTGTAGTATTTAAGTAGTTTGCCAGTTTCTGCTGTGCCTCCACAGTATCATCAATCAGCAGATTGGGATACTGACGATTCTCCCAGTTAAAGATATCTGCACTAGTTTTACCTGAAATTTTCATATCATAGTTATAATAGCCTTTTTTCTTTACCTCTTCCGGCTGATAGATACCCTTTTCTGAAGATGCCAGCTTCAATACCTGATACAGATATGTGGAGCTATCTACTGTCACCGACTTATCAAAATCAATATCAGTACCAGTACTTGCCTTTGTATAATACGGTGAATATTTATAATGATCCCCAATATATATATTCGCATCCTCATCTGCTTTGGCACTTGAAATATCTACATTTCCCTTATCTGTTCCTTCCTTGGCATAAATCTTAACATACTTTGCATCGATTGGAATCGTATAAGAGCTCACATGGTGATTTTTTGAATTTCTACTCCATTTTCCAGTTTCCAGTTTTCCATCAAAGGTCTTTCCATCAACAGAGACTGCATAATATTTTGGCAGGGCTGTCCAGGAACCATCTACCTCCAAGGTCAGCTTTCTTGTATCTCTTCTTGATGATATTCCCTGACCCTTTGCTTTAATGCTTTGAGGAGCCCCATCTAATATATTAAATAAATTGTTGGCAACCAATACCGGATAACCTGATTCCAGGTAATTAATTAAATCACGCTTTTTATAAGAGGTCAAATCATTACCGCTGGTTCTCATCTGTGTGGTTCCGTACTGCTTTTTCGATAATTCCGCAGTTCGATCACCACCAGCATAATCCCTTGCCAAAAGCCCGTAAGAGCTGTAGGCATCACCTTGTATATAGGTTGTATCTCCAATATGGCTGTACACCAATCCTTTCATAGTAGTATCATTAAACAAACGATTGCCATTTACCAGGTCTGTAATGCCGGTGGCATCTCCCGACTTATCTGTGTAGAAACATCCCACTCTACTACCGATACAGATTAAGTCATAGGTATCATTTAGATTCTCATTCTTTCCAATAAACTCCTGCATACTCTGGCTGGTAAAGGTAACATCAGAATATCTGTTGTTGTCTGCAAAATACTTCATGTACTTATCAATAAATTCCTTCTGTCGTGTGGTCAGGTATCCATTGGGTGTACTGATTTTCTCTCCATTTTTGTCTGTTACAAAATTGAGACTGGCATCCAGTGCACTGCAGGTCACAGTTAAAGCATAATGTGAGCCCACATCCACTGTAAAATCGCTGACCCCGGATACTGCTCCACTTCCCTTGTCGGATCCACTGCTGTATATTGTGATTTTATCCACATTGATTGGCACCTGACAGACAGCTGTATGTGAACTATAGCCTGTAATTTCAATCTTTTCACTTTCCTTATCTGAGCCTGTCTGGGTATAGCTGTAATATTTTGGTAAGTCTTTCCAGTTACTTGGCACCTTGATTGTCATCTGCTTTTCCGTTCCCAGACCCTTTAGTGCAAAGTCCGGCCCCGGCTCGAGTTCCAAAACGGAAATCTTATTCTTCTTGATTTCTACCGATGCACCGGTATAATTCAAAAGATACTGGATAATAATGTCCGAACCGATTTCTGTATCTTCAATTTTGGGACGATTGCTTTCCATAGCCGCATTTCGCTGGTTTTCCAGCTCAATTTCTTCTAAGACCTGAACAAACCCTGTCTTTAGCACATCCTTTGTCATAGCTGTGGTAAAATCACCATTTGCCAGATTGTAGGTTGCAGGTTCACCATCCATTTCATCCTGAGAACGCTTTGCCATCACACTTTTCTTGTAATACTCTGCATGATAGGAGAAGAAATATATCGCATCGTTGACATACTGTCCCTTTGTGGCTGCAAATTTTCCCTCTCCAGTGCTTACCGTGTCTTTTACATCTTCTGAGGTGATGGTAAAACTATCCCACATTGCTTCGTCCACTGCAAAGGTACTGGTAGTCTCACTGGTAGATGTAAATTCACCCACCTGTTCTGCTGCTGTTTTATAGTCATCCTGTGCCAGGATGTAGAGCATCTTTAATGCCGGGTCGGAGGCTACCTTCTTAAGATATCCTTCTGCCATTGCAACAGAAGCTGAGTCAGAACTATCTGGGTCTATCAAGTCACTGATAGTACCCATAAAGCTGTTCAAGGCTTCTAAAATACTGGAATCAATCATAAGCTTTGCAGGATTTTGGCTATCCAAAGCCTGGTTCATAAGATTGATGACATGACTGTTCATAATAGCAATCTCAGCATCTCCTGTACTTCTGTAAGCATTTAGAATCCATGGTGAAATTGCTGTAAGCGCATTTCCTTCCGGCTCTGCTTTTACATAGTCATAGAAAAGGAGACTGTCTCCATCGCGATACAGTACCGGATTGGAAATATAAACCAAATCATAGTCCGTCATGGTCAGTGATGCTACATCCCTGATGGAAATACTGTCCACTGTGACAATATCACTTAATAACGCATTTTCTATTTCCTCGTTTGTCAGACCTAATACAGCCTTCTGGAACAAAGAATTACTCTTGATTTCCGCATGGGCTTCAAATCGGTACATCCATCCCTGACCTTCATATCCATTGTCCCTTTGAGGATTTTCCATATCCTCACAGTCTTCTGGACAATCCGGATAAAATTCAAAATATTCGTAAACATTGGTATTATCTACCGTTTCTCCTTCTTCTATGTAGGTCAACTGGATATATCTTCCTTCCACCTCCACATATGGCTTATCGCTAGGTGCCACCATGGGAGTAGGGGTTGGGGTTGCCTCCTTGGTTGGTGTGAGAGTAGGTTCCGTTGTAGGTTCCTGGGTTGGCTCCAGGGTTGGAGTTGGAGTTGGTTCTGCTTCTCCACCTTCTGTTGTGCCTTCCTCTGATTGGCCCTGCTGAGGTTCTCCATCTTCCCGTACATCAGCCTCGGCCACATCTTCTGTAGTCTCCCCTTCTTCCTCTGTCGGCTGACTAACCTGTGCCTCTGTGGTGGGCTCTTTGGTTTCTTCAGCCTCTGGAGCTGTCTCATTCTGGGCAGCCTCATTTACCTTTGCTTCCTGAGTGTCTACATCAGTTTCCTCCGTGGCAGCAGTTCCCACCCACACAGAAGTCTTTTCTGTTTTCTTTAAGGATGCCTGCTGTGGGGTACTGGAGCTGACCTCCACAGGGGTAGGAGTTGCCACCAGGACACCCTTATAGTGGGCTGTACCACTGGTCACCTTCTGGAAGGTACCATGGGTGAGCACTCCATCTTCCCCATCCTCTGTCTTCTTTAAGGCATATCCCTTTTTGCTTTCCGGGATTTTATTCACATTGTTGATAAAATCTGTTCCACTCTCTGTTGCCTTATAGTAAGTCAGTGGATAATTGGTGGCATCAGAGGAATCCATGCTCAAAAGTCCCAATGCATGAAGTCTTTTTGCCAACTTTTCGATTTCGCTGTTGCTCATATCCGACAGCATCCCCTCAAAGGGGTCCTGTCCAATGAGCATCTTCATAATACTTACCGACTGGTCTTCCGGTAAGATTTCAAGAATCTTAAACTTCTGGATATCTGTGGTCTTAATCTCACCGTTTTCCGTCTTATACTTACTTTCCACATTTTTAAACATACCCTTCGCCTGAACATTCTGGTAAGAGGAATGTATTAGATTCACAGCAACCACTCCTACTAAAAGGGTGGCTACTGCAACCTTTATGGGAGTACGCAGTTTTTTCTTCTGATTTGTATTAACTTTCTGATGATTCTTTAAAATCTGCCCATCATCCCGTCCGGACCTGGATGCAAATTTCGAAAATATCTTTTTCATCAACGTTACTCTCCTTCCTTAGATTGCTTATATCCTATCTGCTTAGAACAACAAAGCAGATACACAAAATTTATTTATCATAACTGTTTAGAACCACTGAACAGTTACTATTTTTCTACTACAGTCAGGTCTTTTCGTCCATAAAGCTCTGTTCCTTTTAACTGAAGGAATACCCCAAACTGCTTGGTCTTTACACTGTTACCAATACTGACATGAACACCATCCTCTGCGATATAAGCATTGGAGTTCTGCATACTAGGATTGGTATACACATCAAGGTCACTTGCGTCTGCCTTCAGACCTGTTACCTTATATTCCAGTACAACACCAGCATTTTTCTTGATGGTGCCGGCACCATTTAATGTAACGCCTACCACTGGAATCTTTACTGTTACCGGAAGGGGCTGACTGATACTTACCGAACCGGAATTACTGGTGAGTTCTGCAATCACCTTCACAATATATTCTTTTTCGTAGTTAATGTCCTTTGCAATTTTCATCATTCCATTATTTGCCACGGAAATTTTTCCCGAATCAACTAAAAGCTTGGTATCACTGTTTGTCATATCCAGTTTCCACAAAACTGTCAAATCTGAGTTGGTTAAATTGTTCCCCAACACATCCTCCTGCAAATCTACGGTCTCATTTCTATTGGCTTCCAAGTCGCTTACAAAGCTGACTCCTGCCTCTACTACCGTGAATTTATAATCTGCAGTGACCGATGGATTAAATTTACTGGTCACATGAATGGTATATTCATTTCCCACAGTTCCCGCTTCCAGATTGATAATACCGGATTCCGACAACACCTTACATCCACTTGCATCGTTCTTTGAACTTCCCAGTACCTGGTAATCCACCTGGGTCACTGCTCTTTGCAGGTCCTTGGTCAGTAGGCTCACATCGGAAATATTGGTGACTGCTTCCGCCTTCACCTGGAACAGACTGTTGGCTTTCTGCTTATCTCCATCTGGTGTTGCGTATAAGCTGATAGCTGTTACCTTCAATATCGTTGCTTTCAATTTCTGTGATACCTTAGTATCATCAGACACTGAAGTTGCCTGAACCGCCACCTCATCTAAATTGCAATTTAGTGGCACATTGATTGTTCCACTATTGTCAATCCAGTCTAACTCATTTCCTGCTGCATCAAACAACTTCCATGACACGGTCTGGGATGGGATTCCACTACCCTTTACTTTTGCTCTGGCACGATAGCTTTTTCCTGGAAGAAGGTACTGGCTGTTTAAGCTTACTTCCACATCTGTCACAGCAGAATAATCTTCTCCCGGACTGAAAATCGCACCACTGTCTGTGGTAGCAATATAAATATTATTTCTCATTGCCACAGTTTTGTTGGAGGTAAAACTGCCTCCTTTCTCTGTGATTTCAATTGCAATTTCTATCTGCTGTTTTTTGTTGGCACTGGAAGTGGCAACCACGATAGGAGTCACGCTGGGATCCGGAGTGGCACTTACATAACCAACAGGAGCTGCCTTGCTCTCTCCCTTTTGGAGCAACTTAAAGTCTGTTACATTCTCAGCCACCACTTCACTTTTATCCATACCACTGAAATTGGCAATTTCCACTCCCGCAGAGGACAGATAATAAATCTTCTGATCCCCCATATCATATACAAAATATTCATATAGAGGATTTCCACTGGAGTCAAGATTGTAAATCGTCAACACCTTACGGTCTGCATCTTCCCTGCAGGTTACCCCCTTCTGGGCATCTAAGATGCGATTCTCAATGGCAGAAACGGCAAGCTGGGCTCTCTCCTGCTTTCTTATTTCGTCATGGGAACTCCCAAACAGCCTGGTACCTGTCACCATAAAGGAGGTAACCGTGACGATGACAATACTGATAATGGCTACTGCGATTATCATTTCCACCAAAGATAAACCTTTATTATTTTTGATATGTTTTATATTCTTCATTCTAGCTTCCCCCTTCCCTTATTTTTTTGCACCGTTGATATAAATATCTGTTTTTCCGGTGACTTTACTTATGGTAATGTACATACCGCTACCTACAGGATTGGAGGCATTGGATACATATATTTTCTTCAGGTATGCTCCACTACCACTCTCCGGCAGTAAGCCTCCAGTGGCTCTGTCAAAACACACATACCCCGGATTACTGCTGTCTACTGTCTGTGTTGTGCCATCAGAATATTCTAATGCCACATAAATTTTGCTGTTTCCAATCTTTTCTGCATCCATTCCGGCAATTTCAGCATCAGAATTGGTCATGTCTACATAGTGCAGTACACATCCTGTGGAATCCTTGGTAATTTTCAAGGCAATATCTCTTGATTGGATAGACTTTGTCGTAGTATAGCTCTGCGTTTTCATCAAAGCACTGTTTAGTTTCTTTAAGCTGCTCTTTACATTGGTGCTGTATAGATAACCCACACCAACGACCACGGTACTTGTCACAATAGATAGAATTGCTATGACGATAATCAGCTCTATCAGAGAGAAGCCTTTGTTGTTATGTTTTATTTTCATATTGCTTCCCCCTTATTCTTTCGACCAGTTTTCATAGCTTACCAAATCGGCAATGTCTAATTTATTGGTTCCATTCTTATTGTTATCTGATTTGCTTGTAATGTCCATTCCACTGTAGAATAAATCTTTTACAGCAATATTTCTCAGTTCTGTCTTACTTCCTATCAAAACTGGCAATTCTTTTGTAATATTCAATACACGTCTTACATCTTCTGCATTGTACTGGATATCCCCACTACTCTTTAAGTAAATAGTTCCACCACACACAATAGTTCCTTGAAACGCCCTATTCACCTGCACATCTCCTGTGGCAATCAACAGGGAAGTTTCTGGATCTATTTTTGTTCCATCTACATTACAAACACCTTGCCCTTTATTGTTTACAACCAATGCTTTTACTTTTTGTTCCGTATTTTCAAAAGTTACCGTAGAACCCAATGGACATATGTTATTTAATAAATCCACATTAATCAAGTTCTCAAAAATTGCATTTTCTTTCAACACCTTTGTCTTGGTGATTCCGTCTGCATCTGTGTAGGAAATACTCTCTCCCACCACAGAGTTTGCCAGTAGATTCAGACAATATCCGGTATACGCCTTGGTATAGAAGTCAATTTCCTTATCTATATTTGCACTTTCACCAGTTGCCTGATCTGTAGCCAGGGTACTTTCTACGATTTCATAGCTTACTTCCTTGGTATCCTCATCCTCTACCCTACGGATTACGTTACCTGCTACATTGAAGTTGTCAATTCCAATTGCTCCATTTTCATCCACAGGCACCTCTAACTGTGACAGATAAATATTCAGATAATCTTTGATATGTTTGCTGTCTTCCTTGAAATAATCCCGAAAGAACTTGGACGCATCCTGCTGGGTCTCAAAGGTCATGTAGTAGTACACATAGGTATCTGAGGTTCCTCCCCCTACCGGCACATAACGGTTGATAAAGGAGGCATTGTACTTCTGGGCCAAATTATTTGTTTTCGCGGCAGTGTCTGCACCTGGTGTAGTGCTCGGTGCTGCTGTGACACCCTTGCTGCTGTCAGAATCTTTTCCCCAATACACCTGCACAGCCACCTTTTTTCCATTGTTGGTCTTACCTGCAGCACAATATTTATCAAAATTTTCCACCCGATCACTCTGCAGCCACTCGTAGTCCCAGCCCGGTGATGCATAGCCATCCAGCTTTGACTGAAGCACCGGATTGGTTCCCAATACCTGTTTGAAGCTGCCATCATCTTCCTGAATGTATCCAATTAAGTCAGCGGGAACCAGGTAGGCAATCTGTGCAACCTTGGCACTGACGGATTCTCCCATCATAATATCCCGGTTCTGAATTGTACCCACCGATGCATAAGGAGTAATATTTGCACTGTCTTTTCCACTGCGCACAAAGGTTCCAATATAGGCATTTCCCGGCAACAATAATCTATCTAATCCAGTCATGGACACCTTTGCCCTGGTACCATTGATGACAATGGCACTGCTCTCTGATGCCTTTCCAAGGGATTCCCCTGCTTCATTTTTTGCCACATTGGTCTTTCCAAAACCAATATACTGATGCTGTAGGTTCAAAGTACTCTCATCCCCCAACAAGGTAGAGTCGTCCTTTACATAACTAGTTCCCAGCAATTCTACCTTCGCACCGTTATCTACCACCACGTTGGTAGTCCAAAGACTACTCCTACTGTCCACTGAAAGTCCAGCCCTATTTCCGTCTGCAGACACAGTTCCATTTGTGATAATCAGTTCTGAGTCATGAAACGACACATTGGAACCATAGGAAGTAAAAATTCCGTCTTTTCCACCAAAAACACATCCAGAAATTTTTGTATTTTCACCATCTTTACTCTGTATGCTGTCGTTGGCAATCAAACTATAATTTACCAACTGTGGGATGGTAACTGCAGTATCAAAAGAAATGGCAGGCACTGCCACTCTGATATCCGTCTGAATCTTGGTAACATATCCTTTCTTATCCTTATAACAGACAAATATATTCTTCAATACTACTCCATCCTTGCTGGCAGATATGGTAGCATCCTTTCCACTGGCTACCTCTACCGTAGCCCCCGGACTGGTCTTGATATCCGAAGTCAACACTTCTGCCGGAACCATACCACGAATTTTATCAATATCGTATTCTCTATCGTTATTTGCCTTCTGTACCCCACCTGTAAATTCCTTTACATAGGTATAGAGAAATCCATCGCTACGTTCTTCCTGGGTTTTGTACTTTTGATTGTTGTAGTTTTGCATAACCTCCATATATGCTACATCCGTAGCATCGGATGCATTTTTCTGCAAGCCTGCTTTGATTTCTTCCAACACACCTTCCGCTGAGTAGAAGTTATTCTTAGAATTGGCATCGTTTGCTTTCATGTGAAAGTTGGCAAGACACATATAGAGTGACATTACCACCAAAATCCCCATCATTGCCATAATCACAACCACTAGAACAATGGCAGCACCCTGGTTGTTGGAGAACACATTATTTTTTTTGATTTGCTTTATTTTATTTTTTATGCTCATCATACATTATCCTCACTTTACTTTGTTACACCATGTTCACTATCTAAGGTTGTCAACGGACTTACCCCGCTAAAGTTGGCATCATAAGCCCCACTGGCATACACTTCAACCTTTGTAGTATAAATATGTATATCATCATTCTTGGCATCTGTCACATCTGATACCTGGTCATAAAACTGATTTCCTGTCGCTGTCTGTTTTCCCCCTGCATAAGTACGCTCAAAAATGCCCTGTGTGGTAACCTTTGCAGGATTTTGCTTGTTGTCCACCATATCCTTTAAGTCATATCCAATGTTGGTACGGATACAGGTAGGATTATGGTCTGCATCTGCCTGGTCATTTAAGGAAACCTTCACTTTATATGCTTTTTCTTCCTGGGAAAGCAGTACACTTTCTATACTGTTTTGCTTTACAAGAAATACATTTACCGGTATGTTTTCGGGATTGTTAATCACAATGCTATCCTTGATATCCATGGCATTTTTAGATTCATAATGTGGATTGTACAAAATATAGACATTGCGAAGTGGCTTCATATCTGCCGGGTCTGTGGCTTTGTTGTTGAATAATTCATAATCCACGTCCTCGTAATATCTGTTTCCGATATTTGCCGAAGTGTAGACCGTACCATCAATCACATATTTTTGTGGAATTTCCACTTTGTATTTTACTTTCACGATGGTTACCCTGTCTGTGGTATTGCTTGGAGAAAAATCCTCTGTCCCGATATCTACAATAATCGAACGACTAGCTCTGCTTTCCACGTCGGAGGTGCTCAGATTGTACCCCGAGATGACAGTTCTGTTGGCAAGCTCTGCACACAGGTTCCCTATAGTTTCTCCGCTTTCGGTATACAAACCATCCTGTTCCTTGTCATAAGAAGCCAAATCCACATAGCCTACAGAGTTTTTATATTTTACCTCGCCATCTGGAATAGACGCAACATCACCATAATACTTACTGGCATCTAAAGTCACCTTTACGTCATAGGTCTTTCCATCATAATCTAATCCCTTGATTCCATAGTAATACACATTGCTGGCATGCTTGGTAATCTCTGTGCTGCCTGCATTTATTGCGGTATTGACTTCCGAAGCATTTTCATTAATGAAAAATTCCTTGTGGGCACTATTCGCCACATCATACATTCCCTTTGGAAGTACCGTTAAATCATTGGTATTTGAGTTATCTAATTCCCTTGCCACTGAGTCAAAGCTTTCATTGGAGAGTGCCTCCATGACAGACTGGGCAACTGCTGTCTGATTCATAATCTTGTCTGACCGATTGTTCACCTTCATAGAAGTTATAATTCCCCTTAAAATCGGTGCTACAATAATCGCCACAATGGCCACTGCAACCAAGATTTCTACAAGGGTAAAACCGTCATTGTTATTATATCTTTTTTTCATATTAACCTCCCTTGCTAAGTCTATGTAACAGTTTCACCCATAAGTTGAACTGTTACAAAATGGAGCAACACTTCACATTTTAAATTGCCCCATTTTTGTTAAATCAATGTTCTTATACGGTCAGCCCAAAGACTGCGCCAACCTGCCTGAACGTTACATGTCTATTGCAACTTTACCCAAAGCAGCCTGTGCTTTGGGTAATTAATAATTCACTAAAATTCACTAGCGGACAGAACGAAATGGGTTGCTTGTTCCAACGGAAACACCATTGACATCCGGTGTTTCATACACTTCGTCTGTTCCCTGCATATAGTAGAAATTAGAAGTCATAGTACCTGAAAGCAATCCTGTTTCCTCATTGTAAGTCAGTGACACTTCCTCAATACTCTTCTTGTCTGCATCTCCTGCCATTGCAGTAATCAACTGTTTAAATGATACATAGTTTACATCAAAAGCGGTAGAAACAGGCACATAATAAAGCTTTACATCTGTATATGCACTTGCATCTGACAATACTGCACCATCTGTGGAAGCTGTATCATCGGCTGCAGCTGCTGTATCTGTTGTAGCAGTTGTTGTTCCAGCCAGCATTTCGTCTACATTGATGGTTTCCGGAACCGGATAAGCTGCCTCGTAGTTTACCGCGCTTGGCATTCCAAGGGCACTGGCATAGTACTCACCAAGGCTTCCCTCTAAACCGTTAATATAGAGGATATCATCTTCTTCTTTCATACCTGCCGGAAATTCTTCCTTGATTTCCTGGTTTTCTCCCTTAAACTGTTCTGTATCTGCAAGATACTGTTCTCTGTTCTTGTCTAAGTCCTTTAACTTTACAATCACATCATCTAAAATCTGATTTTCCTGTTTTAACGCCTCTGTCTTCTCCTGAAGATTTAGGAAGACAAAGAAGTACACTGCAAGTACAACCAACACACCTGCAACAACCAATAAAATATTACGATCTCTCTTTGAAAAATTCATATTTGTCTCCTCCCCTTACTACTGTGCACTTACGGTTGGTGTTACCGATGCTTCTGCACTTTCTGTAACTGCCGCTGTCACGGTAGCTTCTGGTGTCAAAGTAGCTTCTGCTCCCGGTGTTACGGTGGCATCGGCTGCGACAGTAGCTTCCGGTGTCAATGTGGCATCTAAGGTACCCTCTGTGGTAGGAGCCACAGTAGGCTCTACAATTTCTGCCACCTCTGTGTCTTTGGTATCTTCCAAACCGATGGCATCTAATTCCATCTGCTCTTTATTCTTGTACACACCATCCACGGTAAGATTTACTTCTCTCACTCCGGTTTCAGACTTGGTATCTGCAATAGATTCCACTCTGATATCTTCTACACTGTTAAAGGTTCTAAACTGGGTAATTACTTTTGCAGCTTCCTTCTTGTTGTTCACACTGAGTCCAATATTAAAGCTCTCTCTATTAGAAGTAAGACTGGTAATCTTAACAGAAGAAGGCATCTTCTTTTCCATTTCCTGAATAAAATCAACTAATTCGTTGTTGTGTGTCCAGGTATAGTCTTCAATGGTTGTCAGATAATCGTTTTCTGCTTTCGTCTCTACGTACTCATTGTAGATTGGCTCAATGGAACGCAAGCTTTCTACCAACGTTTTATCATGAGAATTGGTCTGTTTTTCAATGGTATATGGAATGACAGACCAGGCAATCAATACCACTGAAATTCCCATACATACTGCAAACCCTATCACCGGAATGATGTTTTTATCCACTCCTGCCACGGTGGAAGAAGACTTTTTCTTCTTCACTTCATATAGATTGATTGGTGCCATTGCCGCACCGATATTTTCGATGTATTCACCAAAGGTTGCGTCTTTGAAGAATCTATCGATATGTAATCCTGTAATCTTTGAAAGCACTATAACCTTGCTTCCAATGGAATTTGTCATCAATTTCGAAAGTCCTGCAAACTCTCCACCTGCACCGGTCAAATAAATCTTTGTAATCGGTGTCTTTGGATATCTGGAATTGTAGAAGTCCAACATATGAATAGTCTGACTGATCAGTGGCCCAAAGGACTCTGTCACTGCTGTCTTGGCATCTAACAATTCTTTACTGATGTCAACGGTATCTTCTGTCTCGATATCTTCTTCCATATCCGAGAACTGATCCTGTAAACTAAGTCTGATACAAGTCTTTCTATGTGCTAAGGTCTGTGCCTGCTCATAGCTTAGTTTTGGTCCAAAAGCTTTATTGTTCTGAATTTCAATAATCGCATCATCTACACCATATGGTATGGTACGAGATAACAATACAGAGTCATTTTCAATGACCATCATCAGGGAAGACTTCTCTCCCACCTTCATAATTAAGTTGGCACCAGAAACACATTCTGCCTTGGCTACCTGGTATACTGAATTACCTGCATAGTCCACAGCTACAATTTCCAAGTCACACAATTCTGCCAACTGGGTATATCCGTCAAACAGTGATTTTGGTGCAGCCAACACCTGAATCTTGTATCTTTTGCCCTGCTCGTCTTCCTCTGTACCAAGGATATTGTGAGAAATCTGATAATTTGCCAAATCGATTGGGAAATAATCTGCCGCATTTGCCATAACCATTGGTCCAATTCGATTTGCCTTTACATATGGAAGCTTTACTTCCCTTGTGGCAATTTTGGTAGACTGAACCGTAAACACCACATATTTGGTACGCATATTCTTGTCGATAATCATGTTGCGTAAGCTGGTTGCAAAGGACTTAATATCTCCCTGCAGAACACCGTCTGAAATTACCCCTTCCGGTGTTTTCATTGAAAAGCTCTGATAAATTCTTGGGTTTTTGGAGCGGTAATCCATAAGACACACTCTTGTCATAGTATCACCGACTTTAATACTTAATACTTTCGAAATCATATTATCTCTCCCTATCTTGATATAATGTAAAACATATATTCTATTTACAAAACGACCAATGCTAATAGTATAGCATTTTCCAAACAGTTCAATTTTTAAGCTGTTTGAAAAATACTATACCTGCCGTTATTGTTTTCCACTTCACTAGCCTAACGCAGTAGTTAAATACCACTGAATCATTTCATTTCCAAACAAGGCACTGACCATAATCCCAATGGATAGATAAGGTCCCAATGCCAGCACATTCTCTGCCCCACTGACTCTCATTCGAATCAAGTGACACACGGAGCCTACAATGCAGCCAATTCCAAAGGAAAGCAAGATAAGCTTCCAGCCTAACAATAATCCTGCTGCTGCCATCAGCTTCATATCTCCTCCTCCAAAGCCTCTGCCCTGGGTAATGAGAATCACAATAGCAATAAATCCACTGACTGCAAAAAATCCTATCACATAGGACAGCCAGTTTTCATAGTCTGCTGCCACCTGCACCAGACCCAATATAAAAATAAATACATTGATTCCAAAAGGAATCTCATAGGTACGCCAGTCAATGACGCTTAATACCAGTAAGGCAGAGCCTAAAAAACAATACAAAAAACTCTTTACCTGAAATCCACAAACAAAAAACACAAGTATATACAATATCCCGTTGGCTAATTCCACCAAAGGATACTGTATAGAAATGTGTGTTTTACACTTCCGGCACTTTCCACCCAGGCAAAGGTAGCTGAAAAGTGGTATTAAATCATACCATTTCAGCTGATACCCACATTGCATGCAATGAGAGCGTTCCTTTGCTATACTCTGCTTCACTGGAATCCGATAAATACATACATTCAAAAAGCTTCCAAAGATAATACCATATAGAAATATAATACCGTAAAGTATAATCTGGCTGGTCATAGGGGTGTTCCTTTCGTGTTTTAATTTGGCGTAACGTTGCCGTTACTATTTGTGTATGTAATATTACAAGCCGGCCACTGGGTATTGGAAAATTTCACTTCGATTTTGGAATAGCTTTTACTTACCAATCGTGTTTTGTCATAATTTGTGCCCAGTACCGATTTTAAATAAGTGTCCAAATGGCTAGGGTTAGCCCCCGCCCCCGTGGCACTTATGATAACATCTCTGTTGGGAGTCAAAGTTATGATGTATTCGCCCCCCTCCATGTTTTCTTCTTCATCACTGAGAAGCATGGCACAACTTTTGCGAATTTCGTCTGCCTGTCTTTCATCTTTAGCCACCCTGGACTTTTCCACATATTTTACATACTGTGGTGCAAGGATTGCTATCAATACTGCCATGATTGCCACAACAATAATCAGCTCAACCAAAGAAAAGCCTGCATCCCGTCCTTCTTTCTCCATACCCACTAACCTTCCATTCTATCACTATTTCGTATAATTATTTGTAGGATCAGATACTGTTACAGTCGGAACCTTAATATTAGCATTATTTGGATCTGCTTTAAACTCAACTTTGATAGTTACAGTCTTAGAATTATATGTCTTAGACTTTAAATTAGCATTTGCGATACTAGTCAATGCTGAAATTTCTGTTGATGCCTGAGTATCACTAACTGATGCCCCAGCTGTTCCACCTGTAATACTGATTGTAAAATCATTAGTAATCTGTGAATCTGGATCTGATACAGCTGTTTCTGCTGACTTCTTCAGTTCATCAAGAGTATCTACGTCTGCTGACACTCTTGACTTTTCTACATACTTCATGTACTGTGGTGCTAAAATACCAATTAAGATAGCCATAATAGCTACTACGATGATAAGTTCTACTAATGAGAAACCTTTGTTGTTTGAAAATCTCTTCTTCATATTGCTCTCTCCTTTTACCTTTTAAAAATTTTATAGTTTTTAAATTTATAACAAATCGTCCCCCTATTGACGAATTATTACCAAGTGTAATCCCCTTATATTTATACTCTTCTTTTTTTACAGACTATCCAATCCTTCGTACATTGTCATCATTGGTGCTAAGACTGCTCCAACAATGGTTCCTACGATAGCTGCCAGCACAATAATAATCAGGGGCTCTAAGGCTGCCATCATGGATGCTGTAGCGATTTCCACTTCCTCTTCGTAGTAGTCCGCCAGTTTTCCAAGCATTTCTTCCATGTTACCGGATTCCTCACCAATTCTAGTCATATGATACACCATCGGTGGAAACAATCCACATTCCTTTAACGGTGTGGACAAAGGCACACCTGCGATAATGGCATCTTTTGCATTTATCAATGCCTCTTTAAAATAATAGTTGGTCATGGTTCCTGCGGTGATATCTACTGCTTCTACCAGGGAAATTCCCGCCGCCACCATAGTGGACAAGGTTCTTGCCAGGTTGGCAGATGCTGATTTAATGGTCAGCGGTCCAAGCAATGGTAACTTCAATGCAATTTTCGCCAGGATTCCCTCTCCTCTCGGTGTGGACTTAAACCATTTAAATGCAAAAACCACTACCACAATTCCCAAAATCAAAACAAACCAAAACTTTTGTACAAAATTGCTGGCTGCCATAACCGCCAAGGTTATCTTTGGCATTTCCACATCCATATCTTCAAACATGCCCATAAAGGATGGCACTACAAACTTCAGCATAATGATAACTACCACAACTGCCACAATACATACCATAGTAGGATAGATACTTGCTTTTTTTATCAAGCCCTTTAACTTTGCCTGACGTTCAAACTGCACCGCCAAACGTTCATATGCCACATCCAGACTACCGGATGCCTCACCGGCATTGGTCATCTTAATCATGATTACCGGGAATACTTCCTCATTGGCAAGGGAGTCCGCAAAGCTTTCTCCCATCTCCACGCTTTTACACACATTAGTCAAGGTCTTGCTGAAAAACTTGTTTTCCGTAGCTTCCGCAAGCATTTTCAATGTCTCGATAATGGTTACACCCGCACGTTGCAAGCTGACAAACTGTCGACAGAACAGACACAAATCTCTGGTGGAGATTTTCTGTCCTATATTGATATTGATGTCTTTTTCAAGCATGGTGGCTTCGCCAATTTCAGTCAGATATAAATCTCTTCCTTTCAGCTCTACCTTAGCCTTTTCTATGTTATCCGACTCAATTTTTCCTTTAATCTCTTTTCCGGACTTTGATATTGCCCGGTAGGTAAATTCTGCCATGATTCTCCTCCCACTTATGAATCAAATGATACACGGATTGCCTCCGACATAGAAGTAATTCCTTCTATCGCATACTCTCCGGCTCTCATTCTCAATGTTTTCATTCCATCTTTCAATGCAACTTCCTTGATTTCCTCGGCATCTGCATTGTGGGCGATTGCCCTTCTCACATCCGGTGTCACTTCCATAATCTCGTACACACCGATTCGTCCTTTATATCCAGTGTCATCACATTTATCGCATCCACAAGGCCGATATAATTTCAATGGCTGGTCCTCTGTGTAGCCAAGCATTTCCTTCTCATCCACATGAGCCTCATACTCTTCTTTGCAGTCCGGGCAAAGTCTTCGCACCAGTCGCTGTGCAATGATACCCACCACCGAGTCTGCAATCAGATAATTTTCAATTCCCATATCCGCCAGACGGGTGACGGTAGATGCCGCACTGTTGGTATGCAACGTAGATACTACCAAGTGACCTGTGATAGACGCCTGTACCGCAATACTTGCCGTCTCACCATCTCGAATTTCTCCAATCATGATGATATCCGGGTCCTGTCTCAAAATGGAGCGCAACGCAGATGCGAAGGTCAAATTGGCTTTTGGATTTACCTGTACCTGATTGATACCGTCAATATTTGCTTCCACCGGATCTTCTACGGTGATGATATTTACATCTTCCTTATTTAATTCACTCAGTGCCGTGTATAACGTTGTGGACTTACCACTACCGGTAGGTCCTGTAACCAACAGGATTCCATGAGGGTTTGACAGGATATGGTCAAACTTTTTCAGCTCATCATCATTAAAGCCCAGACGTTTCTTTTCCAACGTCAATGCGTTTTTGGATGTCAAACGCATTACCACTTTTTCTCCATATACTGTAGGCAATATAGAAACACGGATATCATACTCCTGTCGGTCTACCACCTGAGTAATACGTCCATCCTGTGGTTTACGTTTTTCTGAGATATCCATTCCACCGATAATCTTGATACGCGCCACAATAGCCGCCAGCAATCTGGTAGAGTAGGTCATTCTCTCATATAATGCGCCGTCAATACGATAACGAATTCGAACCTGACGTTCCATCGGTTCAATATGTATATCGGAAGTTCTCTGACGAACTGCCTGTTCAATCATAGCTTTTACCAGCTGTACAATCGGAGAGTTGTTTACGTCTTCATTGTACATTTCTTCGCTTTCTTCCAGCTTAGATTCTTTTTCCTTTTCGTACTCGCTAACTGCTGAATAAACTTCCTTTTGTCCAAAATGTTTGTCCAAAACAATATTCAAGCATCGCCTTGTGGTGATTACCGGTTCCACCTGCAGGTTGGTGACGATATTGATGTCGTCAATGGCTTCCATATCCAAAGGATCCAACATCGCAACACGAAGTACATTAGGTCTGTCCGGTGCAAACTCAAATGGAATCATTCCGTATTTCTGTAAAATGTTGCTAGGAACAAGCTCCAGGATTTTTTCATCGATTTTTACATTGGTCAAATCGATATATTCCAAATGCAACTGTTCTCCCAGAACTTTTACAAAAGTTTCCTCGGATACTATGTTGTTGTCAACCAACACTTCTCCCAGTTTGCCTCCGTTTTGCTTTTGAAGTTCCAACCCCTTCTGCAATTGTTCCTCTGTGATGATTCCCTGATTAATCAGCAAATCCCCCAACCGTAATCTTCTTCTATTCATTATTGCCATAATGACTGCACGCCTTTCTACGTTCATAGTTTCATAAAACTTTAGTAAAATTTTAACATTTGCTTAATTGTTTCGCAAGTCTTTTCCTGTATCTTCCGTCTTTTTTTCGTTTTTTCACAATTTTTACCTGTGCTTTTCGTGCAAATCCACAGATTTTTCATACTTTAACTGTATTCATCTTATCACACTTTATAAGAAATTGCACTATCTTTTTCGACATTTTTCTATTTTTTCTAAACTTTTTTTCATAAATTTTCTAAAATTTATTCATAGATTATTCATTTTTGAGCCAGGGAACCGGGTTCGCAGAACCATTTACGAAAAATACTTCTCCTTAATAATTTCCACCGGCATTTCTTTTCCTGTCCAGATTTTAAATGCCTCAGCTCCCTGATACAGCAGCATATACAATCCATTGAAGGTTTCACATCCTGCTTCTTTTGCCATTTTCAATAATTTTGTCTCCCTTGGATTATAAATCACATCCGACACAATCAATCCCTCATGGAAGAAGGACTTATCCTTGATTATGCAGTTGTCTGTATTGGGCGCCATTCCCACAGAAGTACCATTGGTTAAAATATGGCTGTCTGCAATGCTTTTCTTCAGTACTGTTTCATCTTCAAAATCGTAGAGACTTGCCTTACAGTTTGTTTCTTTATTGATGGTATCCACCATTTTCTGTGCTCTTTCAAAGAACTGATCCCGGATACTAAACACATTGATCTGTGCCACACCATCTAAGGCAGCCTGTACACAGACTGCGGTCGCTGCACCACCTGCACCCAGCAAAGTCATATTCTTTCCTATAATATTATGCCCCGCATCCTTTACCGCCTGCATATAGCCAATACCATCTGTATTGTATCCTTTCAACTTTCCATCTTCATTTAACACTGTGTTCACGGCACCAATCAGTCTGGCAGCAGGAGACAGTTCATCTGCCAGTTCACACATAAGATTCTTATCCGGCATTGTGCAGTTAAATCCCCGCACTCCCATAGCCTTCATTCCCTCTACTGCCGTTTTTAGCTTGTCGGTTCCCACATCAAAGCACAGATATACATAATCTAAATCCAGCTGTCTGAAACCTTCATTGTGCATCATAGGGGAAATACTATGTGCCACCGGGCTTCCCAATAAACCTGTCAATACGGTATGTCCTGTTATTTCTTTCATTGTCACTCTTCCTTTCCATACTTATCCTAGGGGGGCGCATCCCCTCACTCACAAAAACAGGACAGGAACTTTTGTTCCTGCCCTGCCAAAACATTACTATACTCTTGATAAGTATTCCCCTGTTCTTGTGTCAATCTTGATAACATCATCCTGATTTACAAATAATGGAACATAAACGGTTGCTCCTGTTTCCACAGTGGCTGGCTTTGTTGCTCCTGTTGCTGTATCTCCCTTAACTCCAGGTTCTGTTTCTGTAATCTGTAATTCCACAAACATTGGTGGTTCCACTGCATACACATTTCCATTGTAAGAACAAACCTTAACCGTATCATTTTCTTTCACAAACTTCATGGCATCTCCCACTACATCAGCTCCCAATGCAATCTGGTCATAAGTTTCCATATTCATAAAGTTGTATAAATCTCCATCTGCATATAAATACTGCATTTCTACTCTGTCGATACGTGCCTGTGGGAATTTTTCTGTTGGACGGAATGTCTTTTCTACTACTCCACCGTTAATTACATTCTTAAGCTTTGTACGAACAAAAGCAGCACCCTTACCAGGTTTTACATGCTGGAATTCGATAATCTGATATACATTTCCTTCAATCTCTAATGTTACGCCGTTTCTAAAATCTCCTGCTGAAACCATTTATTTTTCCTCCTTAAAATGCCTAAGCCTTTTTCTTTCCTTTTCTCTTTTTCGTAGGCTCATAAAACTCCTTTACATTTTATACCATTACAAAGAATTTTTCAACTGTTTTTTCACCCATTATTTTTCCCATAAGGATAATCTTTTTTCATAACCACATTCTTTATATACCAAAAGGTACGTTCTTCTCCCTGTTCCTTCAACATCCACAACAGTTCCTCCAGCATAGCCCTTGATTCTGGATGAAGTATGGCATATGTCTTTCCTCTTTCATAATATTCCCAGGAATCGCCATCCGTATATTTCTTTCCATTATATATTTTGGACGCAGCCACTCTGTCGCAAAACATTTCCACCATATACTTCTTGGGAATTTTCATTCCCTGCATGGCTTTGTTTTCTCCTATTCCATAGTCAATCCAATATTCATAATGATGTTTATTTCTTCCTTTATGGTGCAGCCAGGCCATGGACACTCCTGTCTGCTCCCTCTCAGCACTATTGGGGCTTCTGGTCCCTTGATAAAAAACACAACCCGGTACAAATTCTGTCAGTGAATACTTTGACATATCGTGCATAATCCCTTGAAAATAGAGACCAACCCGAAAGCAATGGCGCATCACCATAATTTTATGCCTTGTAATCGTCTTTAAATGTCCCCAGATATTCATTTCACCTTCACCTCTGCCTTGTGTATTGCCATGCCCTTTTCCCGAACCACCCACATTACTTTTTATCCGGAAGCTATAAAACCGCTACTTTTTTCTATGATAAAAGAACAGCACAATTTTTTCTAAATATCGTTTCAATACAATCTGAATTTCTTCATGCTTTGCAATGGGCTTTACCAGATAGGTAGGAATCCCTGCCCGGTTTCCGCCGTACACATCGGTGAACAACTGGTCACCTGCAAATATGGTGTTTTCCTTGTCACATCCCATAAGTTCCATTGCTCTTTCATAGCCCTTTACAGAGGGTTTCCCTGCTTTGTGGATATACTTTACCTGTACATCCTTATTAAATAACTGCACTCTTTCTTCCTTATTATTTGACAGGAGACAAATCTGATACCCAATTATCTTTAATTTTTCTAGCAAAGAGATAATCTCCGCCGTGGCCGGTGCATCGTGTTCTGTCAAAGTATTGTCAATATCATAGATAATCCCTCTGCATCCTTGTTTATACAAATTTTCATAAGGGATATCATACACGCTGTCCACTTCATAAGTGGGGTAGAATTTTCTCAACATTTTCTGTTCCTTTTACACTTCATTACTCGTTACAGCACACAGATATCTGCGTACTGTAACCACTATTCTGTCATTTCCGGTAGCTTCTTTTCTGCACAGTTGACAAATTTTTTCACCTGTGCGTTTGCCTTCGGAATTGGAATGTTGGTTCCTGCTCCACCAACACAACCTCCCGGGCATCCCATCCCTTCAATGAGACAGCCATTTTTCTTACCCGCCTTTGCCAGTGCAAGAATCTTCTTACATTCACTTAGGCCTTCCGCGTGTTCAATATGCACCTCCACTTCAGGATAGTACTCCTTAATGCAGGCTTCTATAGCACCGGCTACACCTCCGGCTACTGCATATCCTCGACCTGCCGAGGTTGCATCTTTGATTTCATCACTTTCATCCGTCTCCAGCTCCGAAAGCACAATCTCCTTAGCTTCAAACATACCATCTAATTCTTCAAAGGTAATCACAAAATCCACTTCACTTCTCACCGTTTTTCTTGATGCCTCCAGTTTCTTCGAGGCACAAGGTCCGATAAATACCACCTTAGCATCCGGATGTTCTTCCTTTACTTTTCTGGCGGTGGCAACCATCGGTGTCAGCTCATTGGAAATACTTTCCATGGTTTCCGGGAAGAACTTTTTGGCTAAAACCGACCAGGATGGACAGCAGGACGTGAGAAGGAAAGCCGGGTCCCCGCTCTCAATCATATGAACATAGTGTTTTGCCTCTGCCATTGCTCCCATATCTGCACCAATTGCCACTTCATAAACCCCGGCAAATCCAAGTTGTTTTAATCCTTCCTTTATCTGAGCCGGAGTTACGTTTTCTCCAAACTGTCCCACAAAGGCAGGAGCTATAATAGCAATCACTTCCACTTCCGACTGTATGGCACGAATCAACTGAAAAATCTGGGACTTGTCCGCAATGGCTCCAAAAGGACAATGCACCATACACATACCACATTTTACACATTTGTCATCATCAATACAGGCTCTTCCGTATTCATCACTCTGAATCGCATTCACACCACAGGCCAGTGCACAAGGACGAACCTGTTTTGAAATCGCATCATATGGACACACCTGCTTGCACTTTCCGCATTTCACACATAAATCCTGGTTGATGTAAGACCTTCCATCCACAAAAGAGATGGCTTGTCTGGGACACACCTTTGCACAAGGATGAGCAGTACAGGCCTTACACTGGTCTGTCACAACATATTTATTCTCAGCGCAGGCATTACACGCCGATGGAATCACCTGCATTAATGGTGGTTCATAGTATTTCTCTGCGATATCGCTTTCATCCACTCCCTGGGTGGCGTGCACCGGTTTATTTTCCGGTCTCAGGGACAACCCCATAGCCAGACGAAGTCTTTCCCTTGTCACTGCCCGCTCCCGATATATATTTTCCCAGAATCTCGGAGTATCTGCATCAGATAGTTTGTAAGGAAGAGCTTCCAAATCATCAATAATATTTTCTGAATGATAGGCCAAATTTGCAACTTCTTTAAAAATCTGTTTTCTTGTTTTCCTTACTTCTGTATCCAGTCCTCGTATACTCATGCTGTCTCCTCCTAATCTGACATTTCAACTCATGTATCGTTAATTATTTCACAACGTTATTAAATCATATAACCCTACGTTCGTCAAGAAACACTTAAAATATTATGACCTATTATAATACGTATGTTTTCAAATACTCCAGACTTTTTTCCTTTTCCTCTGCGATTTTTTCGTTTACCGGAACATAATCGATATCCTCATCCATCATCCGCTCCAGCTCATTCATATCATTGATCGCCCTGTCAGAGAGTCCGAATCGCTCCAGCAAGTCCTGAAGTTTGTTGGAATTTCCATATACTTTTCCTGTGCCTTCTCTCACCAGAGTAACAAATTTCTTGTTAAACTTTATCGAGAACACGCTTCCATGAAAGGTATCCGTAATAACATAATCTGCATTCTTCACATAGGATAATACCTCAAATGGATTGGCCTTAACAAATTCTCCTAAATAACTTTGCAATCCGGCCAGGGTAATAATCTTTTTCTGTCTCTTTTTTGCAAACGCAATGATTGCCCTGGCTTCCTGCTGATTTATTCGATTCCAATAGGAATACACTACAATATAATCTTTCAAATCCACTGACTCTTTCATTTCTTGAGAGTAATCATACAAAAAAACCGGATCCACATGATAGTAGGGATGGATGCCAGTCAACTTTTCAGTCAACTCTACAGATTTTGCATCTCTCACCGATATCGCCGCCATATTTTTCAGGTATCCGGCAATCTCATCCTCGATTCCGTATTGTTTCAGACCTTCCCCAGTGGTATTGCCAAAAGTCGCTGCATAGCTGATTACCTTTTTTGCTCTGCTTTCCGCTCCAAAAAGTTGGGGAGAATACCCCACTTCATCATTTGGTTGGAGACAATTAAACACTTCGTCACTTCCAATCACCAACACGTCCAATTTGGGGCGGTATAAAAATTTCTTACCTACCCCGAGAAGAGGAAGCATTTCCTTTTCATATTCTTCATAAGTCTTTACATAATTATCTAACTGTTTTTTCATTTGAAACTTAAATTTTTTCCTTGGAACTTTAATAAAATCACAAGCTTTTTTTACAAGTTTCTTCTTTGCTTTTATAAATTTACCCTCTTCATCCGGTGTCTCACCCACCAAGTTTCTCCCCACCTCGTAATCCACAAATACTACCTCATGTCCTAGCTGTTCTAAAGTTCTTTTCAAACTATAGGACTGCAAATACGAACCATTATTATTGATACGCTGCATAGACATAATTCCAACTTTCATTGTTTCCTCCATTCTTGTGCACTATACGCTGTTTACTATCTAATATTCTCATAATTACGCTTTGGCTACTGGTAACTGTTACTTTTTTATCTCACCTGACACAGATACACCTGCCTGAGAAATTTGTTTAAATAAATAAAACTAATCATCCTACGCTTCAACTTAACTCCCCGTGCAAAGAAAGCCTTTCTCAATACACGGACCACCTGTGGATTGGTTAAAAAAGCATTAATCTGCTGTTTCTTTTCTGTTTTGGATAAATTGCTATCCATGCAAAAATGTACTTTGGAAGATATCACCTTAGAATATTCCTGATAATACCCTGCTAACACACTCTGGTCTTTAAAATGCTCTATAGCAAAGTCTTCCTTGTTTTTTATTGTTGTCTCCATACACTTTATCACTTCACGATCCAGCACATTTCTTGTCTGCATCATCACACTGTCATCGAAAATTCTATAACCATATAAAGGTTTCTCAATACAGGCAACTGTCCTTATATTGTCTATGAGTTTTGACATATAGATAACATCTTCCCCTATTTTGATTCCCTCTGGAAACCGCAATCTTTTCGTTTCTTCTTTTGCCCGATACACTCTTCCCCAACAGGTATTGAAATAATGATGAAACAAAAATGATTTACCAAGAGACTCTTGATTCTCCAATCCCTTTGTCACTTGCTGGTAGTACACTTCCTCTCCATTCTCATTGATATCTTTATAATCAAACACAATCATGTCTACATACTCATCTGCCTGAATTTTTTCATAGATTTCATCTATGGCATTTCCCATAAAAACATCATCCGCATCGATATAGGTAAAGTAAGCACCACTCATACGTTCTATTCCTACGTTTCTGGCTCTCGACACACCACCGTTGTCCTGGTGAATCACCTTCATGCTCTCCGGATGTTCTCTCTCCAGCTCATCCAAAATCCTTGGTGTTTCATCTTTACTTCCATCATCCACCACAATGATTTCTAAGGATTCTCTATCCCCATGAAAATTATCATATATCGAAGAAATACATTCGGCAATATACCTGTTACAATTATATGCCGGAATAATCACTGATAACTGTTTTTCCCTCAATTCCATCACTCCACATTTTCTTTCCTTCTTTTAATTCGGTCATTCAACATGATAACACCTATGAAATATCTCCCTAACACATATTTTTTCCTCTGCTTTGCAGTAACATACTGGCTTTTTGCACCCCGTTTGTAATTCTGCTTATAGATTCCCTTCAGTTTGCGGTACAGTTTTCTATCCTTATCTCTCTTACATTTTACCATTTCTGCCAGAATATCGTTTAAATAAGCAATATATGCCATTTCTACCAGTTCCGGTTCCTTGCGTTCTGTAAAGTATTCTGTTCTTTCTAAAGATGATCTTAAAATATCCATGGTCCTTTTTTCCGTATTTTTTCTTCTGGTACAACTGTCCGCAGAACAACAGTAATAGTAAAGTTTCCTATCCGATACCACCACCTGTTTTGCATTATAGAACACTTTATACGTAGTTGCAATATCCTCGTTACAGCAATAATCTTCCCCGATTCTTACCTGTTTCCATAAATCTGCCTGATAAAGCTTTCCCCAGAGCAATCCATATTCAATTCTCATCTTCTCATTCATAAGATAATCTCTTGTTGCCTCCACCTTTACTGTGGTTTTTTCCTTCTTGGGAAACTCCAGCCTCTCTGCTGTATCCGGCACATGGTGTGCCTGAATCCAGGCTATCTGCCCATCATTTTCTTTTAAGAGCTGATACATATACTGAATATACTCTGCATCCACATAATCGTCACTGTCCACAAAGGCAATATATGCTGTGGTATTTTCTTTTGCAATCAAATCCAAGGCTGTATTTCTGGCTTTCCCTGCGCCGGAATTTTTTTCCTGCATAATATACCGTATGCGGCAATCCTTTTGGCTCCATTTTTGACAGATTTCCCCACAGCCATCCTGACTACAGTCATTGACAAGCCAGATTTCTATATTTTGATAGGTCTGACCTACCAGACTTTCCACGCATCGATTGATATATTTTTCTGCATTGTACACCGGAACAATAATCCCTACTTTTTCATCCATGCTAATTTTCTCCTTAACTGCCTACCAAAAAATCTTATAATACAACATTGGGCAGACGCAGAACAAGCCATTGCTGAATTTTCTCTTTCTATCTTCCCTGTAAGACTTGTTATATTTTTTCCACAAGGAACAAAAGATTTTATGATATGGTTTCAAGATACTTACTTTATTCTTACCATCTGCTTTGATTTCATCTACATACTGGAGGATTAGGCACCTCATTCCCAACAGATGTTCCTGAAAGTAATCCCATTTCTGACTTTCTGCAAAATACTCCAACTTCTCCTGATACGCCTCCAGCCGGTGCAGACGTTTCTGGGAAAATCCTATCTGCATAATACTTTGGTTCCTTTGAACATAAAAATAATAATTCTCTTTCAGGTATACAATTCTTTCTGCCCGATCCACCAGTTTATAGGTTACAAATTCATCTTCATGAATCTTTCCCTTTGGATACCTCTCCTGTGCAAACATACTTCTTTTGTACAATTTATTCCACGCCACATGAAACGCTATAAAATCCGGTCCAAACAGGTGACGTTTCTTATCCTCATCCCCTACAAGAATTTCCTCCTCACCTTTCATAGGTCTTGTTACATCTGCTTCCTGTTCTTCTGTCACCTCCTCATATCCGCAGACTGCCAAATCCGCCCGATACACCTTCAAGGCGTTATATAACCTTCCAATCATTTCCTGGTGAATATAATCATCCGAGTCTACAAATACAAGATATTCCCCTGTTGCGATTTCTATTCCTGCATTTCTGGCATCGGAAAGTCCACCGTTTGGCTTATGTATTACCTTAATTCTTTCATCCTGTCTGGCATAGTCATCACACATTTGACCGCAGCGATCCGGCGAGCCATCATCTACCAAAATAATTTCTAAGTTCTTATATGTCTGTTGACAGATGGTTTTTACACATCTATCCAAATAGTCTTCCACGTTATAAATTGGTACAATGACTGTAATCAAATCTTCCATGGATTCATTTCACATCCTTTCTATCACAATTACAAACATAATTACTTTTTTATGAATTGTTTTATCCTTCTCAATACTTTTCCAAATCTGCTATCCGCCAATATATTTTTCCGGATAGTTGCCTTCACATGGGTTGCTTTTACTGCTCTGGTAAATCCATGACTCTTCACTGTATCCTTAAAGATTTTATAATCCGGGTGAGGGGTGGAAGGGGTTCTAAGCTGCTCATTTCCTGCCACCGCTTCCTGGAGTTCTCTCTCTTCATACACAAAATACTTCCCACATTGTAAGAAAATATTTTCTCCCTGAGGGGTATTTATTAAAACCTCTGAGATTCTTCCCTCATAGTGATGTTCTAAGGTATCTCTGTTTAACTCCCAGAAATCACCGATGGTAATGTCTGACACTCTTTGTGTTTTTGCATACTGACACTGATAACAATTATCCCGATAAGTCAGACTTTTCAAAAAGGCTTCATAGTAATAATCCTTATAAAAATGCTGTCGGTAACAGGGAACATCATTTTTTTCTGTTTTCTCATCCCGATACATACAAATCATAAAATCATTCTTACCACGAAAAGTAATCCTGGTTACCTTCTCATCTGTTACCGATTCTGCATATTCTTTCAAGTACTTCATTGGGGGTACACCATGACATATCAAGTCCATGGTTGTGAGATTTTCATAATCTTTCCTCAGAAAATTCAGTAGCCCTCCAATCTGGCACGGTGTTCCCACATATAAAACCTTCCTGCCCAAATCCAGTTGTTCCTTTGCCTTTTGGTAGGAATCCCCGGTAGATACCTGAACGTACTTGGATGATTTAAAGTCCTCTAATTCTTCCATCGTTGTAGCCATAGTAATCTCACATTTTAGTTCATCCACACCTGTATATTTGGAACCAAATACCACACCACCCTGTTCAATAAAATGTCTTCCTATTCCCGTTGCAATTCCACCGGATGCACAGTTTTCTCTGTCATAGTCCGATTTTGTCCACGCTGCATAACATTTTCCAGGATATCTGATCTCTCTGGGCTTTTGAACCGGGCACACCTGAGTGCACAACCCGCATTTTACACATTTTTCTTTTTCAATGTGTGGTATGGTTTTTCCATATTCATCTTCTACTGCTATAATAGCCTGCTTGGGACAGATAGCTTCACAGGCAAAACACCCTGTACACTGTTCCAATTTACATATCTGCATCTCACTAGCCGAAACCTTCTCCATACGCTTCTCCCTCTTTCATCTTCTCAACGCATCTGTTCAGAATCCCGGAACAGATACTGTAAATACCAAGACTGCACGGAATCCTTGTCTTAAAACATTATAACAGATGATTTCTCATTTTGCTATAGCAAAAACAGGATAAGAAAAGCTACCCATGAATAAATATTCACGGATAGCTGTTTTCTTTTCTATACAAATATTTTAGGCACCTGTTTCAAACTGGGAATTGTACAGATTCGCATAAAATCCGTTCTTTTCCAATAAGGTCTTATGGTCTCCCTGTTCTATCACATCTCCATCTTTTAATACCAGAATCAAATCTGCATCTTTAATTGTAGACAATCTGTGGGCAATAACAAAACTGGTTCTTCCCTTCATCAGATTATCCATAGCCTTTTGGATTCTCTCCTCGGTTCTGGTATCTACCGAACTGGTTGCCTCATCTAAGATGAGCAGTCTATTGTCGGCAAGGATGGCTCTTGCAATAGTCAACAACTGTTTCTGTCCCTGGGAGATATTTGTGGCATCTTCATTTAACTCCATCTGATACCCCCCTGGTAACGCCTGAATAAAATGATGGGCATGAGCTGCCTTTGCTGCCGCTATCACTTCCTCATCCGTGGCATCCAGTCTTCCGTATCGGATATTCTCCATAACAGTTCCTTTAAACAGCCAGGTTTCCTGCAACACCATTCCAAAAGCTTCTCTTAATTCGCTTCTGTCAAAAGCTTTGATATCATATCCATCGATTTTAATGCATCCCTGATTTAAATCATAAAAACGCATAAGTAATTTCACAATGGTAGTTTTTCCTGCCCCTGTAGGACCCACAATAGCAATTTTCTGTCCTGCCTTCACTTTTGCACTAAAATCATTGATGATAATCTTTTCCGGGTCATAGCCAAAGTGTATATTTTCAAAACTTACGTTCCCAACCAACTCTTGTGGTCTTACTTTCCGCAAGGTTCCATTTTCTTCTATCATTGCATGATCGTTCGAGTACTGCTCCTCTTCTTCCTCTTCTAGGAATTCAAAGACACGTTCTGCCGCTGCTACAGTGGACTGCAACATATTTGACACCTGTGCAATCTGAGTGATTGGCTGGGTAAACTGTCGAACATACTGGATAAACGACTGGATATCTCCCACTTCAATTACCTTCTTAATGTTCAGGTACCCCCCTACTATAGCCACTGCCACATAGCCTAAATTTCCTACAAACTGCATAATAGGGTGGATCATCCCTGAGAAAAATTGCGACTTCCAGGCTGAATTATATAATGACTCATTTGTCTTTTCAAACGCTGAAATCACATCCTCTTCCTTGTGAAACAGCTTAATCACATTATGCCCACCAAAATTTTCTTCAATCTGTCCATTTACATGACCCAGATATTCCTGCTGCTGTTTAAAATATTTCTGGGAATTCTTCACAATCACAGCAATGAGAATCATACTGATTGGAAGAATCAAAAGCGCAATCAATGTCATGAGCGGACTGATAGATAACATCATCACAAGCACACCAATCACAGTGGCAACGGAAGAAATCAACTGAGTAATAGACTGGTTTAGACTCATGCCCAAAGTATCTACATCGTTGGTAATTCTTGATAACACTTCCCCGTAGGTACGTTTGTCATAATAACTCATGGGAAGACGATTCATTTTTTCTGATAGTTCCTTGCGCATACGAAATGCTACCTTCTGGGAAATACCTGACATAACAAATCCCTGAATATAGCTAAACACTGCTGACAAAGCATATAACCCAAGCAAAAACACCAGTATCATTCCAATTTTTTCAAAATCAATACCAGCACCACCATTGATTTTTCCTATCAACCCATTGAAAATTTCTGTGGTAGCTTTACCTAGTATCTTAGGTCCAACCACATGAAACACTGTAGAGCCAACAGTAAACAGCATCACAATAACAATTGCCACATGGTAAGCACTAAGATACTTTACCAGCTTTTTTAAGGTTCCCTTAAAATTCTTCGGTTTTTCTCCCCCTGCCATTCCATGTCCACCCATAGGACCTCTTGGGGGTTTTGGTCTTCTATTTTCTGCCATTACTGTTCACCTCCTTTTACCTGCTCCTGGTTCATTCCCAATTCCTTTTCGGATAACTGGCTCATAGCAATCTGACGATAAACTTCATTATCCCTTAATAATTCTTCATGGGTTCCCATGCCCGCAATTCTTCCCTCATCCAGTACAATAATCTTTTCTGCATGAAGAATTGTGCTGATTCTTTGGGCAACGATTAACACCACACTGTCCTTTGTCTTTTCTTTCAACGCTTTTCTAACAGCAACATCCGTCTTGAAATCCAAAGCCGAAAAGCTGTCATCAAATACATAAATCTTAGGGTTTTTAGCCACTGCCCTGGCTATGGACAAACGCTGTTTTTGTCCTCCGGACACATTGCTTCCCCCCTGCGAAATATGGGAGTTAAATTTATCCGGTTTTTCCTCAATAAATTCCATTGCCTGTGCTGTCTGTGCCGCATGTTCAATTTCCTGTATCGGTGCCTCTTTTGCCCCAAACCTTAAGTTGGATTCTATGGTACCAGAAAAGAGAATCCCTTTTTGAGGAACAAAACCGATCATATCCCGCAAATGCTGCAATGACATATTCCTGATATCAACATCATCAATGGTAATCCTTCCCTCCGTGGCATCGTAAAGCCTTGGAATCAAATGAACCACGGTAGATTTGCCGCATCCTGTACTTCCGATAATAGCTGTCGTTTCACCAGGATTGGCTGTAAAGTCAATATCCGTCAACACATTTTCCTCTGCCCCTGGATATCTGAAACTTACATGTTCAAACCTTACCAGTCCCTGTTCCTGCTTTGGGGTTTCTTCTCTTTCAGGATCACAGATATATGTTTCACTCTTAAGAATATCTTCCACACGGTCCGCTGCCACGGTTGCTCTCGGAAGCATAATAGAAATCATTGTCAGCATTAAAAATGACATGACAATCTGCATAGTATAGGTAATAAACGCCATCATATCACCAACCTGCAAATCCCCAGTGTCTATTCCATGGGCGCCAATCCATACAATCAGTACCGTAATACCGTTCATGACAAACATCATGGTTGGCATCATCACTGCCATAGCTCTATTGGTAAATAGCTGGGTTTTCATCAAATCTCTGCTCGCCTTGTCAAAGCGTTCCTCCTCATGCTTTTCTCGGCTGAAGGCCCGTACCACCGGAATACCGGTAAGAATTTCTCTGGAAACCAAATTCAGACGATCTACCAATTTCTGCATTATCTTAAATTTAGGCATTGCCACCAGCATAAGAACCAGCACAATACACAAAACTGCAATCACAGCAACAGCAATAATCCACGCCATGCTAGAGGTGGATTGAAATACTTTGATCAATCCACCTACGCCCAAAATAGGGGCATATGCTACCATTCGCAACATCATGACAATAACCATCTGAATCTGCTGAATATCATTGGTACACCTGGTTATCAATGAGGCAGTAGAAAAATTATCCATCTCTGCATTAGAAAATCCAATTACTTTTCGGAAAGTTTTATTACGCAAATCTTTACAGGTTATTGCCGCCACCCTGGAAGCAATCATGGTAACTACAATGGATACCGCCATCCCTAAGAGTGCGAGCAGAAGCATCTGCATCCCTTTTCCCAGGAGATAATCCATCTGTTTTTTTTCCATGTCAACGCCCAATTCTTCATACACCTGTGTGACAAAACTGGCAGAAACAGAATCACCTACCAGCCCTTCCATTTCTGATAGTTTTTCTTCGGCTGTATTGGTAATCTCTGTTACCACTTCGTCCGGAAGATAGGGAATCAATTCTCTTAATGTCATATGCTCAACCGCTTCATTGCCCGTCATCATAGCAAGCTGTTTTTGCATAGTTTCTAAATCAATGGCAGATTCCACATCATATTCTCCCTGTTCTGACAATGCCATAACATATATGGCTGATGCAATATGAATGGTTTCATATAGTTCCTGAACATCTTCTGCTCTGCTTTCTTTTAAAACATAGATATCCTCACTTCTAAATTCAGGATACTTTTTTTCATAACCCTCTATCTCCTCTTTTGAGAGATCATCATGAGTTACCTGAGTATAATATTTCTCTAACACCTTCTCTCCATTGCTAAGCTTCGCAATAATATTGTATGTACTCTGGGTCATTGCCTCTGGCACATTTTCCTCTACTCCCATACTCTGGATTCCCACATCCACAATATCAGATGTGTACTGGGGCAGTGCCAAATCACAATTTGCCTGAACTACCAGCAATACTATTACCGTCAAAATCCAAATCCAGGATTTCTTTGCAAATTTTATTATTTTTAGCATTTCACCATTCCCTTTCTATCTTTTTTTAATAAAAACCTTCCGAATCATTGGAAGGTTCTTTTGTCTGTATTTTTGTAACTTTTCAGTACAGGTCTCAGCATTTACTGCTGAGACCGTAAGAAAATATACATTTTACAAAAATCGGGCAATTTTATATGCGTAAGCATTGCCCGATTTAACGTATCTGTTCAGTAATTCTGAACAAATACGTAGTTGTTTATTTATACTTATATTGTTATCTTTCCTGCATCTTTAAATAATGCTTAGGTTCTGTGACACTCATATAAGCAGGACGAATAATCTTATCCACATTGACAAGTTCCTCAATTCTATGGGCACTCCATCCTACAATTCTGGCAATAGCAAACATTGGTGTGTACAACTCCAACGGAATATCCAACATACTGTACACAAAGCCACTGTAAAAGTCCACATTGGCACTGACACCTTTATAAATGGAACGTTCTTTTGCAATTACCTTCGGTGCAAGCACCTCAACTTTGGAATACAAGTCATATTCATCTTCTCGTCCCTTTTCTCTGGAAAGTTGCTCCACAAATGCTCTGAAAATGGTTGCTCTCGGATCAGATATAGAATATACCGCGTGTCCCATTCCATAAATCAGTCCCTTCTTATCAAAGGCTTCTTTGTTTAAAAGTTTGCTTAAATATTCTTCAATCTGGTCATCATCTTTCAGATCCTTCACATTTTTCTTTAAGTCTTCCATCATTTCTACTACTTTAATATTTGCACCGCCATGTTTTGGTCCTTTCAAGGAAGACAAAGCCGCTGCAATGGTAGAGTAGGTATCTGTTCCTGAGGAAGATACCACATGGGTTGTAAAGGTAGAATTGTTTCCGCCTCCATGTTCCATATGAAGCATAAATGCAATATCCAACACTCTGGCTTCCAGCGCAGAATATTTCATATCCGGCCGTAACATTCTGATGAAATTCTCCGCCATGGATAAATTTTCATCCGGTCTGTGGATATACAAACTTCCATTGTTCTCATAATGATTATAGGCATGGTAACTATATACCGCCAACATTGGAAATACACTGATTAACATCAGACACTGTCCTAATACATTGGGGATGGAAATATCTGATACCGCATCATCATAGGATGCCAAGGTCAAGACACTTCTAGAAATAGAATTCATCATATCTTTGCTTGGAGCCTTCATAATAACATCTCTCACAAAGTTTGTGGGCAAAGTTCTGCTTTTTGCCAATAAATGTTTAAAGGAATCCAACTGTGACATACTTGGCAACTCGCCGAACAACACCAGATAAGCAACCTCTTCATATCCAAATCTTTGTTCTTCCACGTCACCTTTTACCAAATCATTGATATTGTATCCTCGATACAATAATTTTCCTTCACAAGGTATTTTTTTTCCATCCACATTGTCAAACGCCTGAATATGGGATACCTTTGTAAGACCTGCCAATACTCCGGTTCCTGACTTATCTCTAAGACCTCTTTTCACATCGTATATGTCATAAAGTTCCTGCTCTATTTTGCAATTATTCTCACATATATGAGCCAGTTCCTCTACTTTCTGATTCCAATTACCAAAATCAACCATTCACGTTCCTCCCTTTTCTATCTTTCCATTCAGTATATTCATAACAGTTCAGGCAGGTCTGCGCATTTACTGCGCTGACCGTGCAAAAAGTGCATTTAACAAAAATCGGGCAATTTTGCATGCGTAAGCATTGCCCGATTACGTAACAGTTTAGCCTATGGCTAAACTGTTACGTATATTCATTCACCGCAAAAGATGGATCTGTTCATAATTTGATAACGACCATACACTTTAAGTAATACTTACTTTTACTGAATAGTTACCGAATAGTTTACATAATACCAAATTTTTACTTCTTTAGCAAGAAATCAAGACATTTCTTTATATTTTTTTAAGAAAAGAAGAAAAAAGGACATGACGATAAGCCATGACCTTCTTCTTTATCCTCTATTTTCGTCCCTGATTTCTTATATCTGAACCAATACAAAAATATCATAAATTGCCTTTATAGCCGCATCAAAGTCTTGATTTGACACACCAATGATAATGTTTAACTCGCTAGAACCCTGGTCAATCATCTTCACATTGATGTTTGCATGTGCTAACGCTGAGAAGATTCTTCCTGCGGTTCCCCTGCAGGCCTTCATTCCACGTCCCACAACTGCAATCAAGGCCAGGTCTGATTCTAAATCAATAGAATCCGGCTGACTCAAACGATGAATCTCTGACAATACAGCCTGTTCTTTTCCTTCAAATTCTGACTGCTGAACAAAAACTGTCATGGTATCGATACCGGATGGTACATGTTCAAATGAAATGTCATGTTTTTCAAATGCTTCTAATACTTTTCTACCGAACCCAATTTCAGAGTTCATCATATCTTTTTCAATATTTACTGCAACAAAGCCCTTCTTACCTGCAATACCTGTGATTGTAAACTTTGGCTGACGACATGTACTCTCAACAATCATAGTACCTTCATCTTCTGGCGCATTTGTATTGCGGATATTGATTGGAATTCCTTCCTTGCGCACTGGGAAGATTGCATCTTCATGAAGTACGGTAGCTCCCATGTAAGAAAGCTCTCTTAATTCCTTGTATGTGATGGTTGTAATAACCTCCGGCTTGTCAATAATTCTTGGGTCTGCCACCAAAAATCCGGAAACATCTGTCCAGTTTTCGTAAAGGTCAGCTCTTACCGCCTTTGCTACAATGGAACCGGTGATATCTGAGCCACCTCTTGAGAAAGTCTTAACTGCTCCGCTTTCCTTTGCTCCATAAAATCCTGGAATAACGGCACGTTCTACATCCTTTAATCTCTTTGCCAACAGCACATTGGTCTTATCTGCCAGAAATTCTCCTTCTTCGTTAAAGAAGATAACTTCTGCCGCATCAATAAATTCATATCCTAAATAGTTTGCCATGATTTTTCCATTTAAGAATTCCCCACGGGATGCTGCGTAATCAGAACCAGCACCTTCTGCAAACTTCTTTTCTATTACTTTGAATTCTTCTTCCAATGAAAGTGATAATCCTAAGCCCTTGATGATTTCATTATATCTTGCTTTAATCTTAGAAAGCTTATCACTGAATTTTTTCCCTTCCAAAGCTGTGTTGTAACAGTCGTATAACATATCCGTTACCTTGATATCCTCCGAGAATCGTTTTCCTGGAGCAGAAGGTACTACATATTTTCTGCTTTCATCCGCACGAATAATATCTCCAACTTTTTTAAACTGTTCTGCACTTGCAAGCGAACTACCACCAAATTTCACTACTTTGATCATTTTGTGTATCCTCCAAATCTAATGAATCACTTTCATTTTGTTTTCCGAACCGCTTTATATTTCACGGTATCGCATCTTTTCTTTTCTGTTTGTCTTTTTGTCGCGAACAATCATCCGTCTGTCAGCAACGCACATATAACAAAATACACAACTTTTCAGATTTTTTCAAGTAGTTTTTTTATTATTTTTAATTATTTTTACAAAATTGTTAATTTTATTTTATTTTTTTACATTTCTTCTCCATTTATTATATAAGTTACACAATCATCACTTTAGCTATCCCTCAAAAACACTCCTCTGGATTTCCGGGGCACACATATCATATATAACAAAAGCAGGGGCGGTATGGATTGCCCCTGCTCACTTCTTCAATTAACAAGTTTTATATCTGTTCAGAACTACTGAACTGCTTTGAAAGCCTCTTCTAAATCTTCAATAATATCATCAATATTTTCTGTTCCAATGGATAATCTGATGGTATTTGGCTTAATACCCTGGTCTAACAGTTCTTCTTCCGTGCTCTGACTATGAGTTGTGGTTGCCGGATGGATAACCAGTGATTTTACGTCTGCCACATTAGCCAGCAATGAGAACAGCTCTAAGTTATCGATAAAGTCCTGTGCTTTTTTTGCATCTCCCTTAATCTCAAAGGTAAAGATAGAACCTCCTCCATTTGGGAAATACTTTTTATATAATTCCTGCTGCTTTGGATCTGTAGATACCGCCGGATGATTTACTTTCTCCACCTGTGGATGATTATTTAAGTATTCTACCACCTTCAAAGCGTTAGACACATGACGTTCTACTCTTAAGGAAAGAGTTTCCAATCCCTGCAGGAAGAAGAATGCATGGAACGGTGAAAGGGTGGCTCCTGTGTCACGAAGTAAGATAGCACGAATCTTGGTTACAAAAGCTGCCGGACCTACTGCCTTGGTAAAGCTGATTCCGTGGTAGCTTGGATTTGGCTCTGTGAGAGATTTAAACTTTCCGGATGCCTCCCAATCGAATCTACCGCTGTCCACAATCACACCACCGATGGTTGTTCCATGTCCCCCGATAAATTTGGTAGCAGAGTGTACTACAATGTCGGCACCATATTCAATTGGTCTTACCAGATATGGTGTGGCAAAAGTATTATCCACAACCAACGGAACCTTGTTTTCATGGGCAATGTTGGCAATGGCTTCAATGTCCACCACATCTGAATTTGGGTTTCCTAATGTCTCTATAAAAATTGCTTTTGTATTTTCCTGAATGGCTGCCTTTACTTCTTCCTCATTAAAAATATCTACGAAGGTAGTCTGGATTCCGTACTGTGGCAGCGTATGCTGTAATAAATTAAAGGAACCACCATAAATATTCTTTGCTGCCACAATATGATCTCCTGCCTGAGCCAGGTTCTCAATGGTGTAGGTAATTGCCGCTGCACCAGAGGCAACTGCCAAAGCTGCTACACCACCTTCTAAGGCTGCAATTCTCTTTTCAAAAACGTCTTCCGTTGGATTTGTCAATCGTCCATAAATATTTCCTGCATCTGCCAATCCAAATCTGTCTGCTGCATGCTGACTGTTACGGAAAACGTAAGATGATGTCTGATAGATTGGTACCGCCCTTGCGTCTGTCACTGGATCCGGGTTTTCCTGTCCTACGTGTAACTGTAATGTTTCAAATTTTAAATTTCTTTCTGCTCTTGTTTTCTTACTCATTGTTCTATTCTCCTTTTTCTTTTCTGATTCTTACTATATCATTTTCTGTTTTTATCTTTTTATTTCTATCACTGTCCTGTCACAGACTGTCATGCTCTTTCATACGCCTTCATATATTTACAGCAATCCAAACCGCACATGACAGATACTACTGTTACTCTCTCTTTTATTTTCACAACTCTCATAACATCACTCCTTTGATTGCCTTGTTCCTTGTTTTATGTTTCTCTTGCTTACAAACATATATTAACACTACTATTCCTACTTGTCTACTAGGTAATTTTTATAGCTGGTTATAACTTTTTCTTATAGCAACTGTTTTCTTACAGAAATTCCGCAAACTGGAACAAAAAGACATCCTTTTCCCGTACCATAACAGTACAAGAAAAGGATGCCTAAGAACCAGCTAAGATACGAACAAAGGAGTGGAATAATATCTATCTCCGTTATCCGGTAGTAAAACTACGATGGTCTTCCCCTTATTTTCCGGTCTCTTTGCAATTTCAATCCCAGCATGAAGGGCAGCTCCTGAAGATATCCCGACCAAAACGCCCTCCTTCTTCGCCAACAACTTTGCTGTGGTAAATGCGTCCTCATTTTCCACTGGAAAAATTTCATCATAAATTTCTGTATTTAAAGTATCAGGAACAAATCCTGCTCCAATTCCCTGTATCTTGTGAGCACCGCCATGTCCTTGGGACAACACTGGAGAAGAGGCAGGCTCCACAGCCACTACCTTCACATTAGGATTCTTCTCCTTTAAGTATTCTCCAGTACCTGTAATAGTTCCACCAGTACCAACACCTGCCACAAAGAAATCTACCTGTCCATCGGTATCTTCCCAGATTTCCGGTCCTGTAGTCTTTTTGTGTGTTGCAGGATTTGCAGGGTTTTCAAACTGTCCCGGTATGTATGCTCCCTGGATTTCTTTTGCAAGTTCTTCTGCCTTTGCAATGGCTCCTGACATTCCCTTATCTCCCGGTGTCAAAACTACTTCTGCTCCATAGGCCTTTAAAATATTTCTTCGTTCCACGCTCATTGTTTCCGGCATAGTCAGGATGACACGGTATCCTTTTGCGGCAGCAATGGCAGCTAAACCAATTCCTGTATTTCCTGATGTAGGCTCAATGATGACAGAACCTGGCTTTAATTTTCCTTTTTCTTCTGCATCCGCAATCATTTCCTTTGCGATTCTATCTTTTACACTGCCAGCCGGATTAAAATACTCAAGTTTCACTAACAGTCTTGCTTCCAAGCCTTTTTCCTTTTCTACATTCACCACCTCTACCAGTGGTGTCTTTCCAACCAAATCTAAAGTTCCCTGATAAATATTTGCCATGATTTTTCCTCCTAAACTTTTATAATTTTTTTGCTGTTAATGGAAGTATATACCTTAATTCCTACCTTGTCAATAGGAAAACGGGAGATTATATCAATTCTTGTAACAGTTTTCCCCTACAAAAAAACGGGCATCCCTGCCCGTTTCGTCAATCCCAGTCATTCCGAATCATAACTCCGTCTTTCATAACCATAACTACATTTAAATCTTTATCTATAAAGGTAATATTGGCATGCTTTCCAGCGGAAATACTGCCGTACTCTTTGTCAATACCTACTGCTACCGCCGGATTCATAGTTGCCGCCCGAATCGCTGTTTCTAATGGAATGTGAATCTGTTGTACTGCGATTTTCAAACAATCCATCAAATTTCTAGTAGAGCCTGCCAAGGTTCCATCCTCCATTCTGGCAACAGAATCCGTTACCATCACTTTATGTTCCCCTAAAGTGTAGTTTCCATCCTCCATGCCCGTGGCACGCATACTGTCACTTACCAGTATCACCCGCTCCGGTCCAAAAATACGAAATGTCATATTGATTACCAGCGGATGTATGTGAAACTCATCACAGATTAGCTCTGCCATACAATCAGAATTTTCCCAGGCTGCTCCTATAATTCCAGGTTCCCTGTGATTAAAAGGCACCATCCCATTAAAAAAATGGGTCAATTGGGTAGCTCCTGCGGCAAACGCCTTGGTAGACACTTCATAATTTGCTGATGTATGGGCAATGGAGATACGATACTTCTCTTTTCCCTTCTCAATAAAATCTATTGCCCCTTCTAACTCCGGTGCCACCGTTACAATTTTGATTTTCCCTTTTGCATATCTTTGCATTTTCCCCACAAGAGAAATATCCGGCAACCTTAAATTTTCTTCTTTATGGACCCCTTTTTTTTCCTTTGACATAAACGGACCTTCCATGTAAATTCCTGCCACATCCGCAGCCTTTACGGAATTTTTGTAGGCGCCTAACGTCTGAAAGGTTTTCACCATATCCTCCTGGTTCTGGGACATTGTGGTAGGCAGAATGGTTGTGATTCCCTGCATAGCTTCATATTCTGCAATTTTTTTATTTGCCTCTGCCTCTCCATCACTGAAGTCAAAACCTTTTGCTCCATGAAGATGGATGTCAATCAACCCGGGAATCGCATACAAATCATCTGCATAACAAATCACATCCTGATTTGCTTTCTCCACAAATATTCCATTTTCTACATGAATGTCCATATCTTCAAAGCAAAAATTCTCTGTGTACACCTTGGCATTTTTAATAACCATGTAATCTCCTCTTTCTATGCACGCTTAACCTTAAGCGGTGGTTACAGGATAGGACGGATTAACTTTGGTCTGTAGTTTTCCTTTTCTAATGCGTCCATAATCTGTTTCTTATGTTCTGTTCCAAACGCTTCCATGGTAATACGAAGTTCCACTGCTGCATTACGGTTTGTACTTACAAACTGATTGTGCTCTAACTTAATTACATTTCCCTGTAAATCAGCAATTACCTGGCTAACCTTTGTAAGCATTCCCGGCTTGTCCGGCAAAAGAACAGAAACAGTAAAAATTCTGTCTCTTGCAATCAATCCATGCTGTACAATGGATGACATGGTAATCACGTCCATATTTCCACCACTTAAGATGGATACAATCTTCTTGTCCTTTACATCCAACTGCTTTAATGCCGCCACAGTAAGCAAACCTGAGTTTTCTACAATCATCTTGTGATTTTCTACCATATCCAAAAAGGCAACAATCAACTCACTGTCCTCTACAGTAATAATCTCATCTATATTTTTCTGAATGTATGGAAAAATATTGCTTCCCGGAGTTTTCACTGCAGTACCGTCAGCAATGGTGTTTACCCCTGGCAATGTAACTACCTTTCCCTGTTTTAAGGATTCCTGCATACAGTTGGCTCCTGCCGGTTCCACACCGATGACCTTGATATTAGGATTCAGCATCTTCGCCAGAGTAGACACACCTGTTGCCAACCCGCCTCCACCGATAGGTACCAGGATATAATCAACTAATGGCAATTCTTTAAAAATCTCCATAGCGATGGTTCCCTGACCTGTGGCCACGGCCAAATCATCAAAAGGATGAATAAAGGTATATCCATTCTTCTCTGCTAACTCATAGGCATACGCACAAGCTTCATCATACACATCTCCGTATAACACCACTTCTGCACCATAGCTTTTTGTTCTGTTTACTTTAATCAAAGGAGTAGTGGTTGGCATAACAATGGTAGCCTTGCAGCCGTATGCTTTTGCCGCATACGCCACACCCTGGGCGTGATTTCCTGCGGACGCAGTAATCAGTCCTTTGCTTCTCTCTTCATCTGTCAGGGTACTGATCTTATAATAAGCTCCTCTCAGCTTATATGCACCTGTCAACTGCATATTTTCAGGTTTCAGGTACACCTTATTTCCTGTCTGCTGGCTGAAATAGTCACTGTATACCAGTTTTGTTTCCAGTGTAACCTGTTTTACAATCTCAGATGCTTCCTCAAATTTTTCCAATGTTAACATATTCTCGTCTTCTTTCTTTTTATTTTTCGCTACACCTCTGCCAATGGCACAGGCTGAACTTTCACTTTTTTTATTTGCTAATTTTGTCGGTTTTCCTCTTCCACTTCTCGGTTGAAAAGCGCATCCACAAACTGGTCTGAGTTAAATTTTTGCAAATCGTCGATGTGTTCTCCTACTCCAATATACTTTACCGGAATATTCAACTCTTTCTGAATGGCAACTGCAATGCCTCCCTTGGCAGTACCATCAAGCTTTGTCAGCACAATACCGGTAATATTTGTAACCTCTGCAAACTCTCTTGCCTGAACCAGTGCATTTTGCCCTGTGGTTCCATCCAATACTACCAATGTTTCCATATAAGCCTCTGGATATTCCTTCTCTATGATACGGTTTATTTTCCGAAGTTCTTCCATAAGATTTTTCTTATTGTGAAGTCTTCCTGCGGTGTCACACAAAAGCACATCTGCATGCTTTGCCTTCGCAGACTGCACTGCATCATAGACAACCGCCGCCGGGTCTGACCCTTCCTGACCGCCAATCAAATCTACTCCTGCACGGTTTGCCCACTCGGTAAGCTGTTCCCCCGCTGCTGCGCGGAAGGTATCCGCCGCTGCCAGGACAACTTTTTTATTCTGTTCTTTTAGTTTCCCTGCCAGCTTCCCAATGGTTGTAGTTTTACCCACACCATTTACGCCCACAACCAACACAACCGACTGACGTTTTTCGAACTCATAAGCAGTTTCTTCTACGTGCATCTGTTCTTTGATACTGTCAATCAGTAATTGTTTACATTCCGATGGCTGCTTAATGTGCTGTTCCTTCACCTTCTTTTTCAAATCTTCAATGATTGCAGATGTGGCATTGATTCCTAAATCTCCCATGACCAGAATCTCTTCAATTTCTTCGTAAAAATCCTCATCTATTTCCGAGGCACCGTTAAAAATCGCATCCACCCCTGCCACAATATTATCTCTTGTCTTTGTTAAACCCTCTTTTAGTCTGCTAAAAAATCCCATTGCTTCACCTCTATTTTCAATCCTTTTATTCATCTAATTCATCTTCGATTAAATTGACTGATACCAAAGTAGAAATACCCTTTTCCTGCATGGTAATACCATATAATCTGTCCGTTACCGCCATAGTACCTCGTCTATGTGTAATGATAATAAACTGCGTGTGATTTGTCAACTTGTGAAGATACTTTGCAAATTTATTCACGTTTGCCTCGTCCAATGCCGCTTCAATTTCATCCAGAAGACAAAACGGGGAAGGTTTTAGATTTTGAATTGCGAACAATAACGCAATGGCTGACATGGCTTTTTCCCCTCCGGATAACTGCATCATATTTTGCAGTTTCTTTCCTGGTGGCTGAGCGATGATTTTCACACCCGCTTCCAGAATATCTTCATCCTCCATCAATTCCAAGGTTCCCTTTCCGCCGCCAAACAAGGACTTAAACACCTTATCAAATTCTATTTTGATTTCTTCAAACTTTTCTTTAAAGGTCTTTCTCATACCCTCGTCAAGTTCTGCAATAATTGCCTCTAAGTCTGCTTCTGCCTCCACAATATCATTTCTCTGGGTATTTAAAAATTCATAGCGCTCTGCCACTTCTTTGTACTCTTCAATGGCATTCACGTTTACATCCCCTAATCTCTTTATTTCAGATTTTAAACCAGAAACCTTTGTTTTCAATTCCGACAGATTGTCCATTTCTTCGTTTCGCAGCTCGTATGCGCTATTGTAGGTAAGTTCATATTCTTCCCACATATAGGCCGACTGGGCTTCTTTACTTTCCTCTAACTTTTCCTTCTGGCTTTCCAAACGATAGGTTTCTTTGTCCAAATCACTGATTCGAACCGACAAAGCTTCCCGTTTTTCAAAGAATCCTTTTTGGGCTTTTGCAAGTTCTTCTTTCTCTTTCGAAAGGCTTTCTATCTGCTTTTCCTGTTGTTCCTTTTCTTTTTCCGACTGGGAAATTGCCTGCTCCAATGCCTGAATCTCCACCTTTTTATTTTCAATTTTTTCTTCGGTTTGAGATTCGTCCTGATTTAACTCATCCAGTTCTTCCTGGCAGCGTTTGATTTCTCCTCGAATACGCTGTTCATTCTGTGTGATAAATGCATCCTGCTGTTCAATATTAGATAATGACATTTCTGCACTTCTCACCTTTTCATCCAAGCCTTGTTCTAACGCTTTACGCTGGTTTAAAATTTCCAAATCCTCTTTTACCTGGTTTTCCAAAAGTTCCTGTTGTTTTTTTGCCTCTCGTAAGCCGGTTTCAAGACCTTCTTTACTTAAACGTATCTCTGAAATCTGGTTTTCAATCTCCATTGCCTCCGCACGCAGGCTTACCCGATCTGTCTCATTGGATTCCTTTCTCGTCTTTGCCTCTTCCACTTTTACCTTTGCGGTATTTTCCAAAAGAAACTGTTCCTGAAGTTTTTCCTTTAACTCATCAATCTCTACACGTATTTTTTCTCTCTCACCTCTTAAAGAGCCAATTTCCATCTGTAGCTTTGACTGCTGTTTTTGGATATCTGCTACATTTTTCTCTAAATCTTCCATTTCTCTACGACGGCCCAGAAGGTTTCCTGAATTTCGAAAAGCTCCACCGGACATAGAACCACCAGGATTTAAAGACTCTCCTTCCAAGGTGACGATACGCAACGTATGAGAAAACTTTTTTGCCAGTGCAATGGCATGATCAATATGGTCAACCACCACGGTTCTGCCTAACAGGTATCTTGCCAATCCCCTGTATTCTTTCTCTGTCTGGATTAACTCATCCGCTAATCCAATCACGCCTTTTTCTTTTAAGGCATCTTTTCTTTTAAATTCTTCTCCACCACCAATATTGCTTAATGGCAAAAAAGTTGCTCTACCAAAACGATTCTCTTTCAAATACTGGATCATTCTCTTGGCTGTCTGCTCATTGTCTGTTACGATATTCTGAATGCTTCCTCCCAAGGCAGTTTCCACCGCAACCTCGTATTTCTTGTCTACCTTAATTAAATCTGCCACAACTCCATGAATGCCGGCCTCAGACTCCTTTTTCTCCATTACCTTACGTATACTGTTGCCATATCCATCATACCGTTCTGTAAGATTCTTTAGTGATTCTAATCTGGACTTCTCCTTATGATAGTTCATATTTGCCTGGTTCAGCCCATCATTTTTTTCCTTTAGCAAAGCCTGAATTTCATTAAATCTTCCCTGTTTCGCCCTACCGGTTTCTTTTAATTTTGCAATGCTTTCCCTTACCTTGTTCTGTTCGCTCTCGCATTCAGCAATCATTGCATCATGTTCTTCCTCTTCGCTTTTCGCCTGTAGTAATCTTTTACTTAACTCTGCCTTACGAATCTGAATCTGTTCCATCATTGCATCATAGCGGGCAACTTCCCCCTGATTTGCCGAATGTTTCTGCATAGATTGCAGCGCTTCATTTTTGGTCTGTTCAATTTTTTCATTCAGCTTTGCTATCTCTTTCTGAAGATTTTTAAGTTCCTGGGATTCTCTGTCTTTTCCACCCCTTGCTGCCATCAAATCTTCTTTCATTTTTTCCCGTTTTTCTTTTAATTCCTGCAACTGATTTTCTTTTTCTTTTATTTCCTGTTGCAACACCCCTCTTCTGGTGTTCACCCTTTCCCGATTGGTTTTTTCCGAATGAATCTGCTCCTTGAGCACATCAATCTGACCTTCAATTTTTCCTCTCAGCAAAACAGCCTGGTTCAACACTTCTCTGGTCTTATCCAGTTTCTCATTGATATCTTCCATCAAAATTCCTGTTTTTTCATAATCCTCTTTTGCCTTTTGGAATCCTTCTGTGCTTTCTTTTAAATCCTGCTCTGCTATTTTAATTTTTTCTTCCATTGCGGTGATTTCCTGACGCAATCTGTCCGTTTCCAGCAAAAACATATTTACATCAAAGGCTTTTAATTCTTCCCTTAATTTTAAATATTCCCTTGCCTTTGCTGACTGACGTTCCAAAGGGCCTACCTGTTTTTCCAACTCCGATAAAATATCGTTGATACGGGTTAAATTTTTCTTTTCTTCTTCTAACTTTTTAATTGCAGTTACTTTTCTTCTTTTGAATTTTACGATTCCTGCTGCCTCGTCAAACAGCTCCCGTCGTTCTTCCGGTTTACCACTTAGAATTTTATCAATCTGTCCCTGTCCGATAATAGAGTATCCTTCTTTACCAATACCCGTATCATAGAACAGTTCCTGGACATCTTTTAATCTTACCGCCTTTCCATTGATGGAATACTCACTTTCCCCAGAGCGATAGACACGTCTTGCTACAGTTACCTCTTCGAATTCTACTGGTAATTTTTTGTCTGCATTGTCCAAAGTAATTGCCACATATGCATATCCCAGGGGTTTTCTATTCTCCGTTCCGGCAAAGATTACGTCCTGCATGCTGGCTCCTCTCAACTGCTTGGCACTCTGCTCCCCAAGTACCCAACGCACCGCATCCGCCACATTACTCTTACCACTTCCATTTGGTCCCACAATACCTGTGATTCCATTATGAAACTCAAACACAATTTTATTCGCAAAAGATTTAAATCCATGCACTTCGATTGCTTTTAAATACATAATCTTATTCCCGCTCTTTCAGTTTACAAATGGCAGCATAGGCAGCCTTTTGTTCCGCTGCTTTTTTTGTCCTGCCACTTCCAACTCCCGCTACTTCCTTTCCTATGATTGCCTGTACGATGAAACGCTTATCGTGGTCCGGTCCTTCCTCGCCCACCAACACATAGCTCAGTTCCACATTTTCCATGCTTTGTATCATTTCCTGAAGGATAGTCTTGCTATCAAAAAAGAGCTGCTTATGTTCCAAGTCAGACAAAATAAATCGATCCACAAACTCTTTTGCACTAGCAAAGCCACCATCTAAATAAATTGCTCCAATCACTGCTTCCATAGCATCTGATACAACTGACTCTCTTTCTCTACCACCTGTAAGAGCTTCCCCCTTTCCCAACAAAAGATACTCTCCCAATTCAAATTCTCTGGCACAAAAAGCCAAAGTGGGCTCACATACCATACTTGCCCGAAGTTTCGTCATCTCCCCTTCCGGCATCCTGCCATGTTCCCGAAACAAAAATTCACTTGACACCAGTTCCAACACTGCATCACCCAAAAATTCCAGTCTTTCATTATTTTTATATTTTGGCATTCTGTGCTCGTTGGCATAAGAACTGTGGGTCAACGCATGTTTTAGCAGGTTTTCATCTTTAAACCGGTATCCAATTCTTTCTTGAATTTGCCTTAAATCACCCTGATGGCTCATATCTTCCTAACTTCCTTTCTCTATATTGAAAAGCCCTGTTTTGACAGGGCTCTTCGTCTTTCATATTTCCTATTTAGTTTGTTGCACTTTTAATCTGCTCTACCGCATCTCCAACAGAGATAATTTTCTCTGCATCTTCCTGAGGAATTTCAATATCAAATTCTTCCTCGATTCCCATAATAATCTGGAAAATATCCAAAGAATCTGCCCCTAAATCATCCACAAATGTTGTCTCTAATGTAATCTCGTCTGGATCTACATTTAATACCTCTGCTATAATTTTTTGTAATTTTTCAAATTCCATAATATTCTTCCTTTCTCACTTTATATATTATTTTCCTCCAAGGAGGCTTCCGTTTCATTTGAAAGATTTCGCTTTATCTTTTCATTTATCTTTTGCTCCTTAAAGGTAATACACTGAATAATTGAATTTTTCACTTCCAATGCCTTGGAATTTCCATGTGTTTTTACCACAAGTCCGTTTAAGCCCAACAATGGTGCACCACCATACTGGGATGCATCAAAAGATTTCATGGTCTTCTTCAACGCCGGCTTTACCAGCAAAGCACCAATCTTTGAGCGCAAGGAAGTCATCATACCTTCCTTTACTTTACCAAGCAGTGCCGAGCCTACGCCTTCATATAACTTCAAAATTACATTCCCAACAAAGGCCTCACAGACAATCACATCTGCCTGACCATGAGGAATTTCTCTAGCTTCAATACTTCCTATAAAATTAATATCTGGGCAGTTCTTTAACAATGGAAATGTTTCTTTTACCAACATATTTCCTTTTTCTTCCTCTGCACCAATATTTACTATCGCAACCTTTGGATTTTTCACTCCCAGTACGTTTTCCATGTAAATAGAACCCATCTTTGCAAACTGCACTAAATGGGATGGCCTTGCATCTACATTCGCTCCACAGTCCACCAAAAGAGATACTCCCTTGGTTGTTGGGATCAGTGGTGCTAATGGTGGTCTCTCCACTCCCTTGCTTCTTCCTACCAGAACCTGTCCTCCAACTAAGATTGCCCCAGAACTGCCTGCCGATACAAAGGCATCCGCTTTTCCACTTTTCACCAGATTCATTCCCACTACCATAGAAGAATCTTTCTTTTTCCGGATAGCCATTACCGGCGGTTCTGCTGTTTCAATTACTTCCTCAGCATTTACAATCTCAATCTGGGAATCTTTATAGGTATACTTACCCAATTCTTCCTGAATATGAGCTTGTTTTCCTACCAAATACACAAGAATGTCACTGCGTTCATTTACTGCCTCTATGGCGCCCTTGACAATTTCTGCCGGTGCATTATCTCCACCCATAGCATCCACAGCAATTTTTACTATCTCCTGCATGTCTTTCTCCCTTTCTTATTTGTCTATAAAAAAATATACTATATCTCTATATAGAAATCAACGTTTTTTTATTAATTCAAAATAAAAAAAGGATAAAAGATTTCTCTTTTATCCCTCTGTTTCTTTAACACTAATTAGTCAACAGAAACGATTTCTTTCTTGTTGTATGAGCCACAAGCCTTACATACTCTATGAGGCATCATTAACTTTCCACACTTGCTGCACTTTACTAATGTTGGAGCAGACATTTTCCAGTTTGCTCTTCTCTTATCTCTTCTTGCCTTAGAAGATTTATTTTTTGGACAAATTGACATATGTTACACCTCCTTAAATTGTTCAAATATATCTAGGAAAGCTGCCATACGTGGGTCAAGCACTGTTCTGTCACAACCACACTCTCCTGTGTTCAAATTCTTCCCACAGACGGCGCAGAGACCTTTACAATCCTCTTTACAGAGAACCTTCATAGGCCACTGTAGAACAATCTCATCCGCAATCAATGCGTCCACATCCAGCTCGTATCCTGCTATATAATTGTTTTCGTCCAACTGCTCTTGTCTTTCCTCATCCGATATCTTCATATCAGCCTCTCTTGAGAAGTCAAGACAAAAACACGTTTCCACATCTTTCAGACATCTTCCACATGGAATTGCCAGTTTTAAGTTCATACTTGCTTCCAGCAACAATTCCTGGTTTCCTTGATTGGTAATCCTGAGATTTACTGGTGTTTTTTCAAGTATTCTGTAGGTATCTCCTGAAAAAGACAATTCCTCTTTTTCAAAATCCACCTGCTGCTCAACTACTTTTCCTTCTTTTGATAAAATATCTGATAAATGTATTTGCATAATAGTCTCCTATCCACACCTAAACAATTATATCCATGTAAGATTGATTTGTCAACAAAAATTTATTTTTTTTCGTTTCTATGTACAGTAACCGTTACTGTACAGACGCAAGCTTAACACTTGCTGTTAAGCTATGCGCCAAGAATGATATTGTGCGAAATTTCAGCCCCATGCATCGTA
>CACXGE010000067.1 GCA_902767135.1 uncultured Lachnospiraceae bacterium
AAAGACTTCAGGCTACGGATTTTGGCCATTTGGAATGCGAAGCATGGCCAAAATCGGTTACTGTGCACACAATGTGTGTACAGTAACGACGCAGAAATCTGTAAACTGTAACAATAAATAAATGATTGCATAGAGAAGGGAAAAAAGATATAATAAAAATATGTAGATATATCAAAGGAGGACAGTCATGGCAAAGGATGTAATTATTGCATGCGATTTTAGTAGTAAGGAAGATGTGGTGAGATTTCTTGACAAATTTACAGAGGAAAGTTTATATATCAAAATTGGTATGGAACTGTTCTACGCAGAAGGTCCGGAAATTGTAAAAGAGATTAAAAAGAGAGGACATAAGATTTTCTTAGACTTAAAGCTTCACGATATTCCAAACACCGTAAAAAAAGCGATGAAGGTATTGTCAAATCTGGATGTGGATATGTGTAATGTACATGCATCAGGTACTGTGGCAATGATGGAGGCTGCCCTGGAAGGATTGACTAGAGAAGATGGAAGCAGGCCACTGTTAATTGCAGTAACCCAGCTTACTTCTACCAGTGAAGAAAGAATGAAAAATGATTTATTAATCCACGAACCAATGGATCAAGTGGTAATGCACTATGCATCAAATGCCAAGAAGGCGGGATTAGATGGGGTAGTATGTTCTCCACTGGAAGCGAAAAAGGTACATGATACCTGTGGAGAAAACTTTCTGACCATCACACCAGGGGTACGTTTTGCGGATGGAGAAGTTGGAGATCAGGTTCGTGTTATGACACCAGCCCAGGCCAGGGAGATTGGCTCAGATTATATTGTGGTGGGAAGACCAATTACAGCAGCAGAAAACCCGGTGGAAGCATATCGTAGGTGTGTAGCAGAATTTTTGGGGTAACGATTTGGTACAGGTTTCAGCATTTGCTGCCGAGACTGTGAAAAAATGTAAATTTTACAAAAAGGGGGCAATTTTGCATTTGTCGGCATTGCCCCATTTACGTATCTGTTCAGTAGCTCTGAACGATACTTTCTGGGAAAATACATGTAGAACGTGTGATATGAATAGAGAGAATAAAGGAGAGTTTTTATGTCAGAGAAAGTAAAAGAATCTGCTGTGATTGTCAGTCAGGAAGAAATATCTTTGAACATTTACAGTATGTGGATTGAGACAAAGGCTGCAAAAACGGCAGTGCCGGGGCAGTTTGTGGCATTATATTCCAATGACAAGAGCAGAATGCTGCCGAGACCCATCAGTATTTGTGAAATCGATAAAAAAAATAATAGGTTAAGACTCGTATACCGGGTGGTAGGAAAGGGAACAGAAGAATTTTCCACTTACCAGGCAGGGGCAAACATTGACATCTTAGGACCATTGGGAAATGGATTCCCAATGGAAGAGGCAAAGGGAAAGAAAGCCATAATTGTCGGTGGTGGAATCGGAGTACCTCCCATGTTAGAACTTGCAAAGCAGTTAGATGCCCAGAAGAAATACATAGTTTGTGGATATCGTGATCTGTTGTTTTTGGACAACGAGTTAAAGGCAAACGGAGAATTTTATCCAGCCACGGAAAATGGAAGTGTGGGGACAAAAGGAACTGTGATTGATGCCATAAAGGAAAATAAAATTGATGCAGATGTAATTTATGCTTGTGGTCCAATGCCTATGCTCAAAGCATTAAAAGAGTATGCCCAGGCGAATAATATGCAGGCATGGATTTCTTTGGAAGAAAAAATGGCCTGCGGAATTGGTGCATGTCTTGCCTGTGTATGTAAGACCACTCAAAAGGATGAGCACACAAATGTGAATAATGCCCGTATATGCAAGGAAGGGCCCGTATTTAATGCCAAGGAGGTGGAAATTTAATGAATACAAGCATAAAACTGGCAGGAGTAACGTTAAAGAATCCAGTGATGACAGCATCAGGAACCTTTGGCTCAGGTGCAGAATACTCAGAATTTGTGGATTTGAATCAATTGGGAGCGGTGGTGACAAAGGGAGTGGCCAATATACCATGGCCAGGAAATCCAACCCCCCGTATTGCGGAGGTTTCCTCGGGAATGTTAAATGCCATTGGATTGCAGAATCCGGGAATCGATGTGTTTATGAAACGGGATATTCCTTTTTTGCAACAGTATGATACCAAAATTATTGTGAATGTGTGTGGAAAAACTACAGAAGATTATTGTGAGGTTGTGGAAAAATTGGCAGATTGTCCTGTGGACTTGCTGGAAATCAACATCTCCTGTCCAAATGTAAAGGAAGGCGGAATTGCCTTTGGTCAGAATCCAAAGTCAGTAGAGGCAATTACCAGGGAAGTAAAAAAGTACGCAAAGCAGCCAATTATCATGAAGTTAAGTCCTAATGTGACAGATATTACGGAGACGGCAAAGGCGGCGGAAGCTGGGGGAGCAGATGTTTTGTCCCTAATCAACACTTTGACGGGAATGAAAATCGATGTGGAACGCCAGCGGTTTGCCATTGCCAACAAGACAGGGGGGCTGTCAGGCCCGGCCATTAAGCCGGTGGCAGTCAGGATGGTATATCAGGTGGCAAATGCAGTAAAAATCCCATTGATTGGAATGGGAGGAATCTGTAATGCAGAAGATGCCCTGGAATTCATTCTTGCCGGTGCAACAGCAGTTTCCGTAGGAACAGCAAACTTTAGTAATCCCAATACTACATTGGAAGTGGTGGATGGAATTGAGGATTATATGAGACGTCATCAGGTAGAAGACGTGAAAGATTTAATTGGATTGGTAAAATAATAGTTAGGGTGTAATTTGTTATGTTATGAAAAGAGATGGTATCCAATCAGGGATATCGTCTCTTTTTCTTGATTTTATATGGGAGTTTCGATAAACTATATTGGTAACGATTTATTATAAACTGTGAAAGCATAAAATAGGGTTTTCAATCATAGACCATGAGTGAAGAGGAGAATGTGTCACATGAACAAAGAAGTGGCTTTTCATATATTAGGAATACAGGAAACATTAGAAGAAGAAACGGTACAGTCAGCTTACCGGCAAAAATTAAGGGAAAATAACCCAGAGGAAAACCCGGAAGGATTTAAGGAACTACGCCAGGCTTATGATGTGGTGAAACAGTATATTCATCAGGAGAAGAACCAGAGAACAGAGAGTTTAAACCAAAGGGAAGAAAAAATATCAGAACGTCCGGAAATATGTCAATGGATTCATCAGATAGAAGATATCTATTCTAATCTTTTCCGAAGAAGAGAAGCAAAGGAATGGAAGCAGGTGTTCCAATCCTCGGTGTGCCAGGAAATAGATACCTCTATTGAGTCTAGGGAGGCGTTTTTCGTATTTCTTTCACAGCACTATCATTTTCCTCAAGAAATTTGGAATATCATTGATAGCTATTTTTTCCTTGTGAGAGATTACGAAGAATTAAAGCAGGTGATTCCTCAGAACTTTTTGGATTATATGATTTATTATATTCAGAACGAGAATTTTCTTCCGTATGAAAAATTTTCCATGAGAGATGAGTTCATGGAAGAAGAGGAATTTGTCAACAAGATGAAGCAAAATCAAGGAGATGAATATATTAATCAACTGCTTATGGTAAAGTCAGCAGTGGACCAGAAACAGTACCCGGAAGCTGTGAAACAGTTAGAGCAGCTACAGACATATTGTATCTATCATCCATATGAAGATGTGGAGTGGATACGGTATTATATGGCAGAAGGACAATTGGAAAAGGCACAAGAGAAGACAGAACTTTTGTATCAACAATATCCGGAAGATTTTTATATTAAGCAATTCTGCGCAGTAGTATTTTTCCAAAGCCAGAGGAGAGAAGAGGCAGTTGAAATGTGGGAACAGGTGTTAAAAGAACACCCGGAAAGCTTTGAGTCTTTGTATCAGCTTGCCACATACTACTTTGAACAGGAAGATTATATTATGTCAAAGGAATATGTGCTGGATATTTTAGAAAATGATGGCGAAAATACAGAAATGGTGAAGATGTTAAGCCAAATCAATGAAAAATTGTTAGAACTTTATCAGCAGGGTTTAGAAGAAGAAAAAGATGTCTTAAAATATAAGTATGAGGAATTGCCACAGGAAATTGGCTGGTGTTACCTGCAGGAGAAAAAGTATCAGAAGGCATATGATGTGTTGATGGAGTATGGGGAAACAGAGTGCAATAAGGTAGGTTATTATCAGTTGTGCAGTTATGTGCTTTATCAGTTGGAAAAATATCAGGATTGTATTTCTTATATAGAGCGATGGATGGAGGAACTTGATAAGTTAGAGGATGATGGAACAAAGGAAATAAAGAGAAAACTTTCCAGAAGACCAAATGCCTTATTTTTGTATGGATTTTGTCTAGGAAAATCCAATCGGCTGAAAGCCGCAGAGAAAGTGTTAAATTCGGCAAAAGAGGAATTTAAAGACACGGATGAAGAGTATTCTTTTTGGGACTGTCTGGCACAGGTGTATTTAGAACATAAGGAATATGAAAAGACGGTGGATGTCTGTGACAAAGCACTGAAAAGGAATAGTAGATTTTTTCCTTTCTATGTGTACAGAATGGAAGCTTTCCTCAAATTAAATCGTCCTCAGGAAGTTATGGAGGATTATCATCAGGCAGTGGCTATTTATCCGGGATATTATAAACCATATCTATTCGCTATGGAGGTCTTGCAAGACTATGAACAGTATGAAGATGTAATAAAGATTGAAGAGACAGCCAGGGCGAATCAGGTTGAGGAATCTCCCAAGATGAAATTAATACATGCAATGGCATTAAGGGGGCTTGCAAAGGATCGAGAAGGGGTGGAACAAGCACTAAAACTTATTGAGGAACTTATAACTTTCCCGAGAAATAAAAAATGGGATATTGAAAAGGATGGATTGATGTATGTGGAACTTGCATTTGGATACTGGGATTTAGAACAGTTGGAAAAGGCATACGAAAATATGAAAAAAGCTATGGAAAAAGAACCACAAAATCATCGTTATCAAATGATTGCCGGGGATATGCTTTCCGGGTTAAATCGCCACAGGGAAGCTATGAAAATGTATGAATCAGCCAAGGAAGAATACCAAGAGGCAGCCGGTTACCATTATCGCATAGGAAGATGCTACGAAAATTTATCTGAATTTGGTGATGCACTTATTTTTTATGAGAAAGCATTAGAGTATCAGCAAGATTATATGGACTGTCATGAAAGAATCTCGGATATTGCCAGAAGAGTCTATGGATATTCCGGCTATTCAAAATGGTACAGATTAGCTGTAAATCATGCAGACAGAATGGTAGAACAGAAGGAAAATTGTTATACAAGGGTACACCGTGGTCTGATTCATATGGATGCATTTGAAATATCAAAGGCAATGGAAGATTTTGAAAAAGCGCTGGAATATCAGCCAAAAGACTGGGCAGCATGGAACAATCTAGGGTGTTGTTATAAATACTTAGGAGAATTTGAGAAAGGGATTGCATGTTTGAAAAAGGCTGCAGAATGTATGGAAGAAGGGGATACATATTTACCATATAGTAATATGGCGGATTGTTATGAGTCACTGCAAATGTTTGAAGAGGCCTTGAAATGTTACGAGCAAAATATCGCATTGTTTGGCGAAGATGGGAAAGGCATTGTGGCTATGTATGAAGCAGCAAGTATGTATAAATATCTGGGGAATTACCAGAAAGCCTATGCTATCTACGAGAGAATGCCACAGAATATCGTTTATAAATATGAATGTTTTTTGGATTTGGCAACTTACTTTGGAAAGAAGTTTACAGTGTTTATGATTTTGAGAAAAATCGATGCTTTGCCGCAGTATGAGATGACCTATGAAAAGCTGAGTACCGTAGGAGAGATACTTTTGAGAAATTACAGCTTTTCAAAAAAATACAGACAGAAAGCTTTGGCTTATTATGAGAAAGCGGTGACAAAGGAAGCAAATGCACCAGATATTATGAAAGGGTATATATATTGTGCTATGTTAGCCTATACTGACAAAAAATTTGTAAAGGCCATGGAGTTTGCCAAGGAAGCCAAAGAAGTGTTTGAGGAAATGAACCAAGGACATTCAGAAAAAGAATACTTAGAATTTGCTCCACTGAGACCAAAACGTTTGGGAATGTTAGGGTGGATGTACTTAGCACTGGGTCAGGAAGAAAAAGCGTTGAAATTCTTTAAGGAAATGACACAGTGTACAAGATGTAAGTTATGCCGCCATAAAGAATGTTACCGCTCTTATCTGTATTTGGCAAGATTCTATGAGGCAAAAGGAGAGAAGAAAAAAGCAAAAGAGTATTACAAAAAAGCCGCTTGTATAAATCCTCAACATATGGGGGCAGTAAAGTCACAGTAGATATTAAGACATGAAGAGGGATGAAGATGAAATCAAAAAAAATCGTAATAGGGGTACTGGCCCATGTAGATGCAGGAAAAACCACGCTTTCGGAGGCAATGCTTTATGAAAGTGGAAGTATTCGCAGCCTAGGCAGAGTGGACAATAAAGACGCATTTCTGGACAACAACACTATGGAAAGAAACCGGGGGATTACTATTTTTTCCAAACAGGCAGTGATGGAATTAGAACATAGTTATATTACACTGTTAGATACCCCGGGCCATGTAGATTTTTCCACAGAGATGGAACGAACTTTGCAGGTTTTGGATTATGCAATTCTGATTATTAGTGGGGCTGATGGAATTCAGGGGCATACCCAGACCGTATGGGAACTGTTGCAGCATTACCATATTCCTGTGTTTATTTTTGTCAATAAGATGGATCAAATCACCGCAGACAAAGAGAAACTGCTTTATGAGTTACAGACAAGGTTATCCGATGGGTGCATTGATATTTTAGGCGAAAATCAGAGTGAGATTTTAGAAAACATTGCTATGCAAAAGGAAAGTGTTTTGGAAAGGTATCTGGAAACAGGGCAGATTACCTTAGAGGAAAAACAGCAGCTTATAAAGGAACGCTTGATTTTTCCCTGCTTTTTTGGCTCTGCCCTCAAACTTCAGGGAATAGAAGAATTTTTAAAAGCGCTAGATGAAATGACAGTAGCGGACCATAAGGTGCGAAGGGCGGCAGAACCTTCTGGAGATTTTTGTGCCAGAGTGTTTAAGATAGCCAGAGACTCAAATAAGAACCGGTTGACGTACCTTAAGATTATCGGTGGAACTTTGACAGTGAAAGACGAGCTTAAGGGAACTTTTATGGAAAACGAAGAGGAACAAATCTGGCAGGAGAAGGTAAATGAAATTCGAATCTACTCAGGGGAACGCTATACCGTAGAAAAAACTGTCTCAGAAGGCATGGTGTGTGCAGTGACAGGGTTAAATCATACTTATCCGGGACAGTGTTTAGGTGGGGAAGAAGGAGGAGTGATTCCCTGTCTTTGCCCTGTATTGACATACCAGATGTATTTTCCAAACAAGGAAGATCCGATGCAGGTGTTGTCCAAAATATCTGTACTAGAGGAAGAAGATCCCTCCCTGCATATCATCTGGCAGGAACAGTTAAAGGAGATTCATATTCAGGTGATGGGGCAGGTGCAGATAGAAATTCTGACCAACATTTTAAAAGAAAGATTTGATTTGGAAGTAGAATTTATAAGGGGGAGCATCTGCTATAAGGAGACGATAAAGACAAGTGTGGAAGGGGTAGGACATTTTGAACCATTGCGTCATTATGCGGAAGTGCATTTGTATTTGCAGCCATTGCCACCGGGAAGCGGTCTGGTCTTTGAAAGCCAGGTCAGCGAAGATGTGCTTCACAAGAACTGGCAAAGACTGATTCTGACTCATCTGGGGGAAAAGCAGCATAAAGGAGTGCTTACAGGGGCGCAGATTACGGATATGAAGATAACATTGGTGGCGGGCAGGGCGCATCCTAAGCACACAGTAGGCGGAGATTTTAGACAGGCAACCTATCGTGCAGTACGCCAGGGGCTTATGCAGGCGGAAAGTGTTTTGCTGGAACCCTTTTATGAATTTTTGTTGGAAATCCCTGAGGATTTTGTTGGACGTGCCATGACGGATATAGAGTATATGGACGGAATATTTGAAACGCCGGAGCATTTTAATGGGTATGTGTTAATTAAGGGTAAGGCACCCGTGTCCACCTTTGGAGAATACCAAAAGAAAGTAAATAGTTACACAAAAGGCAGTGGAAAGCTTACCTTAAGATTTGCGGGATATTACCCTTGTCACAATCAAGAGGAGGTATTATTAAACTCCACATATGATCCGGAACTGGATATGAAAAATCCTACCGGTTCCGTGTTTTGTGCTCATGGCGCAGGCTTTTATGTGCCCTGGGATGAAGTGAAGGAACATATGCATCTTTGTTCTATGGAGGAAATGAAGCAACAGGATAGTGTAGAGGCAGCTGCCCTTGTAAGAAATACCTACAAGGAGGAATGGATGGATAAGGATGAGGTAGACAGAATTATTGCAAAGACTTTCCATGCAAACAGTCAAAGGAAAGAGCACAGCATGAAGAAAACCCTTCAGGCAAAGCGGGAACGAAATTTTAATGAAAGGAATGACTTAAAAAAAGTGAAATCAGGTGGGGGAGAGAAATTGCAGGAGTACCTGTTGGTGGATGGTTATAATGTGATTTTTGCCTGGCCTGAGTTAAATGAATTAGCCAAAACCAACATAGAAGGTGCCCGTGGAAAATTAATGGACATCTTATGTAATTACCAGGGGATGAAGGGATGTGAACTGATTCTGGTGTTTGATGCCTACCGTGTGCAGGGACATGTAACAGAAATTCTGGATTACCACAATATTCATGTAGTATATACCAAGGAGGCAGAGACTGCAGATGCGTATATTGAAAAGTTCGCTCATGAAAACAGCAGAAGATATCATATCACGGTGGCAACTTCTGATGGACTGGAACAGATTATTATACGTGGTGCAGGATGCGATTTAATTTCATCAAGAGATCTTGAGGAAGAGATACAGCGGATGCAAAAACACATTCAGGAAACCTATGTGCAGAATGAAAAAGCAAACCGTGTATTTTTAAAAGACAGCTTATCGAAAGAAGGTAAGAAAACTTTAGAGAAAGGGGATTTTATATAAAATGTATGTATCTGTTCAGAATTACGGAACAGATACCAGGAGACATAATAAACTAAGGGTGTACTGAAAAAAATGGGAGTCACATATAATGAAAAAAAGTAGAGATTTATGATGGATAACTTATGAAATTATATCTGAAAAAGGTCATTGCTTATATGAAGAATCATCATGTACTGGGACGATGTGTGTTTGGGGCGATTATCTTAACGTCTGCTTTTTTTGCAGGCAGGATGGCAAGAAAGGCAACTATGGCAATAACCACTACATCAACTTTGGGAGAACAGGTGCGGAACTGGGGGCTTGGAGGCTATAAAGAGGGAGCAAAGCCTTCAGGTTGCGCGACAGAGGAAGAGTTGAAAAAATATAACTGTTATTATGTGGCACCGGGAGAAGAAAAAGTATTATATTTAACTTTTGATGCAGGATATGAGAATGGAAATACGGAGCCTATTTTAAATGCGCTGAAAAAGCATAATGTAAAAGCAACTTTTTTTGTGGTAGGACATTATCTTGACAGTGCACCGGAATTGGTAAAACGAATGGTAAACGAAGGCCATACGGTGGGAAATCACACACTGACGCATCCAAGTATGTCATCCATCACAGATAAGGAGAGCTTTGAAAAAGAACTTAATGGCGTGGCAGAGAAATACAAGGAGTTGACGGGATTGACCATGACAAAATTTTACCGTCCGCCAAGGGGAGAGTTTAGTGAAAGAAATTTGGAAATGGCAAAAGAAATGGGGTATTATACATTTTTTTGGAGTGTTGCATATGTGGATTGGAATCAGGATAGTCAGCCAAGTAAGGAGGAAGCCTTTGATAAGCTGCTGGGAAGAACTCATCCTGGAGCTATTATTTTATTGCATTCCACATCAAAAACCAATGGAGAAATTTTAGATGAGCTGCTTACCAAGTGGGAGGAAATGGGCTATCATTTCTCTACGTTGGAGGAGTTAATTAAAAAGTAAGATATGGAAAAACACAAAAACCTGGTGGAAAGGAAAATTGGATAAGAAAATGGAAAAGGAAACAAAGATAACATTAAGTGAGAAGCACAAAGGCATATTGTATATCTGTGGGGCAGCCCTGGGATTTGCTGTTATGAATTTATTTGTAAGACTGTCAGGGGATGTTCCTACCTTGCAGAAATGTTTTTTTCGCAACATTGTGGCGGCCCTTTTCGCTTTTTTTATGATGCAGAAAAATAACGTGTCCTACCAAGTGGGAGGTAAAAGGAATTTATTCTATTTGCTGATACGCTCCTGTGCTGGCCTGATGGGAATTGTGTGCAATTTTTATGCGGTGGATCATCTGCCTATCTCAGATGCGTCTATGCTAAACAAGCTGTCTCCATTCTTTGCCATGGTTTTTTCGATTTTTGTGTTAAAGGAAATGGCGGGAATGAAAGAGTGGGGCATTGTGGCATTAGCGTTTACGGGGGCGCTATTTGTGATAAAACCCTCTTTTCAATGGGAGGTGATTCCTGCGCTTTTGGGTACCCTTGGCGGTGCATGTGCAGGTCTTGCGTATACTTATGTGAGAAAGTTAGGAAGCAGAGGAGTCTCGGGAATGTTTATTGTGTTTTTCTTTTCTGCTTTTTCTTCTGTTGTATTGCTACCAAATTTGTTGATGAATTTCCAGCCAATGGAGTGGTATCAGTGGCTTGACCTGACAGGTGCAGGACTGGCAGCCATGGTAGGACAGATTTGTATCACCACTGCATATACAAAGGCACCAGCCAAAGAAATATCCGTGTTTGACTATTCCCAGATTATTTTTGCAGCTATACTGGGCTTTGTATTTTTAGGTGAGCTGCCAGATGGATTTAGCGTTGTGGGGTATGGTATTATCCTTGTTGCAGCAATATTAAAATGGAAAAATTGATGGTATCTGTTCTATGATTCTGAACAGAGACAATTAATTTTTATGGAAAATTATGGAAAAAAACCACAATGGTTGAGAAATGTAGAAAAAAGTGATAAACTGACTAGGATTTCATATCTTCTGTAATGGTACACAAGGAGTTAGAATCTTTGTTTCTATTGGAACTTACAGAACTACAGAATACAAATACAAAATCAAAAGAAAGGATGAAATGCCGAAAAGGCATGGTGTGAGAAACGATGGCAGAAATTTGGGATATTTATGATGAAAATAAAAGGGTGACAGGGAGAACTATGGAAAGAGATGTCTTTCCTATGGCTCCAGAAGATTTCCATTTAAGTGTGTTAGCGGTAGTTGCCAGAAAGGATGGGAAATTTTTAATTACAAAACGGGTGATGACAAAACCCTGGGCTGCTGGTTTATGGGAGGTATCAGGAGGCGCAGTTCAGGCTGGGGAGACGTCCAAGGATGCAGTTTTAAGGGAAGTGAAGGAAGAGACAGGACTTGATGTATCTGGCTTTCAAGGGGGATTTTTCTCATCTTATAAACGTATCAATTCAGAAGAAGGAAACAACTATTTTGTGGATATTTATCGATTTGTTGGGGATTTTACAGAAGAAGATATTGTATTGCAGGAAGGGGAAACGGATGGATTTCGGATTGCAACCTTAGAGGAAATCAAAGAATTAGGAGAACAGGACCTTTTTCTGCACTATCAGAGCATTAAAGAGGCGTTTCTTTTGTAGGAATACAACAAAAAATATTGTTGAATAGTAACAGAAAACGAAGAAAAATATTGAAAAATATATGCATAAGTGTTAAAATAGAATAGATCCTGACTTTTGCAGAAAATTGAGTATAAAATACCCGTCAAGCCCAGTAATTACAAGGCTTGACGGGTTTGTCATTTTGTCAGATTT
>CACXGE010000068.1 GCA_902767135.1 uncultured Lachnospiraceae bacterium
TACGATGCATGGGGCTGAAATTTCGCACAATATCATTCTTGGCGCATAGCTTAACAGCAAGTGTTAAGCTTGCGTCTGTACAGTAACCCTTTTACATTTCACTGTTTTACTACACCTCTTTATTTATGCTGTACTTCTTAGATTCATTATATATCGTTACTCAATTGTTACAATCCATCCTTCTGGTGCTTCAATTTTGCCCATCTGGATTCCTGTGAGAGTCTCATAAAGCTTCTTGGTAATAGGTCCCATCTCTTCCATTCCACTTGGGAAGCAGATTTCTTTTCCGTGGTCCACTACCTTTCCTACCGGAGAGATTACCGCTGCGGTGCCGCATAATCCACATTCTGCAAAATCCTTTAATTCATCCAAATATACTTCTCTTTCCTCTACCTCTAATCCCAGGTACTCTTTTGCAACATATACCAAAGAACGACGTGTAATAGAAGGTAAGATGCTGTTAGACTTTGGAGTTACAACTTTTCCATCTTTTGTTACAAACAGGAAGTTTGCTCCACCAGTTTCTTCTACTTTGGTTCTTGTCTGTGGATCAAGATACATATTTTCATCGTAACCTTCTTCATGAGCAGAAACGATAGCATGTAAGCTCATTGCATAGTTGAGGCCTGCCTTAATATGTCCTGTTCCGTTTGGTGCCGCACGGTCAAAATCACTCACACGAATGGTGATTGGCTTTGCGCCGCCCTTGAAGTATGGTCCCACTGGTGTTGCAAACACTCTGAACTGATATTCCGTAGCCGGTTTCACTCCAATAACTGCATTCGATCCAAACATATATGGGCGTAAATACAAGGTTGCTCCTGAACCAAATGGAGGAACATAAGAAGCATTCGCCTTAACCACCTGCTTTACTGCATCAACAAATTTATCTTCCGGAAATACCGGCATCTCAAGTCTCTTTGCAGAATCAGCAAGACGGCTTGCATTTAGGTCAGGACGGAAACATACAATATGACCATCCTCTGTTGTATATGCCTTTAATCCTTCAAAGATGGTCTGTGCATACTGCAATACACAGGCACATTCACTCATTGTGATATTTGCATCTGTAATCAATGCACCTTCATCCCATGCACCGTTCTTAAAATTAGATACATATCTGTAATCTGTTTCCATGTATCCAAATCCAAGGTTTGACCAGTCAATGTTCTTCTTCTCCATAATAAAGTCCTCCTTCTCGCTGTCTTTCAGCTGCCTTTGTATTATTTAGATCTGTCGATTATGAGGCAGATTTTTTATTGATTTTTCTGTGGGTTATTATACACCAATTATTTTCTCTTTGCAATATCTAGCTTTTTAAGTATTATTTTGTAACCCTTAAAATATCCACCGTGTGGGCACTTGCCCCCAGGATATCCTGCCTGTTTGAAATACACATCACATATTGAACGAACAATTCAAACGTCTCTTCGTCCATAGTTCTAAGTTCCGGACGCATCATATCGGCAGGACCGTCTGGAGTAATGATTTGTATTCTCTCCACTTCTGCCTTTTCATTTATCTGATTGATATCTTCTATCCTCACATAATCATATAAATCTTTTTCCTGGGAAGACACTTTAAAATCCTTAGATATCCTTCCTTCTTCTATACTCTCTTTCATGTGTCCTTCTCGAAATCCATAGGTAAGCACACTGTATTCATTCATCAGATAAGCTACCATTATTACTCCCTCCGGCCTTGTCACTCGCCTTGCCTCCTGCAATGCTCTCACTTTATCCTCCATGTTAAACAGATGGTACATTGGTCCAAATAAAAGAGTTACATCAAAGCTGTTATCCTGTAATTTTTTTAGGTTTAATGCATTCCCCTGCATAGCTTTTACATTGCTGTTTTTTTGTTTTAGAATTCCAAGGTTATATTTCACAAGCTCCACAGCCGTCACATCATATCCTTCGTTTGCTAAAGCTACCGAGTATCTTCCAGTGCCTGCGCCAATATCCAAAATTTTAGGCTTTTCAAATTCCTTTAGGTACCTGTGAATATACTCCATGGTAATTCGAAATTCCACCTGACCATGTCTGGAATTGAGCCTTTTTTCTTCACTAAATTTATTATAATGCTTTTCTATTTCGTTCATGATTTGTTACCCTTTCTTTTTTCGCTTGGTATGTCATAATCATGACAACAGGGTGTACTCCATCATCTCGTAAGCCACCTTGCTTCCCTCAACAATACCTTCCGGAAGCAGTGCGCGGGCCACACATTTCTCTTCTGCGTCCTCTGAAACTTTCAAATATGCATAATCTCCATCTATTCTTGCCACAAAATAATCAATTCTCTCAAACATTTTCATCCTCCATATCTATGTACTTCTACCTGTATTCATATCTGTTCAGAGTCACTGAACAGATATGTAAATGGGGCAATGCTTGCGCACGCATAATTGCCCCATTTTTGTTAAATTCTCATTTTTCTACGGTCTCAGCAGTAAATGCTGAGACCTGTACTGAATAGTTACCTGTATTCATATATTTTTGTCTTGATATCTGCTAATTCTTCTCCCTGATAATTTAACTTCATGGTAAAAAAGGGAGTATCTTCAAATAACAGTTTCAAAAATGCCCGATCCCCTTCCCAAAGATTCAAAGCAAAGATCTCTTCCTTTGCAATCCAGGAAAGTTCCCCCTCATCACAGGCAGTAAGCTGTCCTTGAAATTTACTGGCTGTGAACAGATACATATATTCACTTTCCCATACATCTGACACAAAGGTTACCACGCCCCGTAGCTTATAATCCAAAAGGGTAAGTCCTGTTTCTTCTTTTACTTCCCTAATGACACATTCTTCCGGACTCTCCCCTTCTTCAAATTTCCCACCTACACCAATCCATTTATTTTTACTGGCATCTACTTTTTTCTTATTTCTCAAAAGCATTAAATACTTTCCCTGATGTTCTATATAGCAAAGTGTTGTATTTCTCATGGTTTTTCTCATCCTTACACACAGTATTTTCCTACCTTGAAATTGTACTACAGTTACTGTACAGACGCAAGTTTAACACTTGCTGTTACGTTAAGCTATCCACTCAAATTCAATACCAACCTTTTTCTTTACAAACCATTCTTTTTTCGATACAATCATTTATATTCAAATTTTTAAAACAAAAAGGAGATTTTATTATGGCACAGAATCCAGTTGTAACAATCGAAATGGAAAATGGGGATATTATGAAAGCAGAGCTTTATCCTGAAATCGCCCCAAACACAGTGAATAACTTCATCAGTTTAATCCAGAAAGGATACTATGATGGAATTATCTTTCACAGAGTCATCAAAGGTTTTATGATTCAAGGTGGAGACCCGGACGGTAACGGAACGGGTGGTCCTGGATATGAAATTGATGGAGAATTCTCTATGAATGGTTTCACAAACAATCTAAAACATACTCCGGGTGTGTTATCCATGGCAAGAACCATGGATCCAAACTCTGCCGGTTCCCAGTTCTTCATCATGCACCAAAACAGCCCACACCTTGATGGACAATATGCTGCCTTTGGTAAAATCACAGAAGGTATGGATGTAGTCAATAAGATTGCCGAAACTCAGACTGACTATATGGACAAACCTCTGAATCCACAGCGTATGAAAACGGTAACTGTTGATACCTTTGGCGAAACCTATCCAGCACCTGAGACACACTAGGAATAGAAGCAGGAATTCATAGTTTGTTCATAATTCATTAAAAAAAGTTTCATTTAGCCACAATGGTTTCTTCACGTTTACCATCTATACTTATAAACAGGTTAGGAAGTAACCTATTAGAAAAGCTATTCGAAAAACTTTTTCATAATACTTTATGTCAGGTGGTTCGACCACCTGACTCCTCCCTCTCAATAATAGAACTTCATGGAAATCCATGGAGTTTTTTTTATTCCTGTTTTCCACCAAAAGCCAACAAAAAACCCACGGTCAAAGCCGTGGGTTCAACATCTCTGATGGGTTGAAAATAACTTATGAGATAAATCTTAAGCCTTTCCAACAGATCCAAATAATTCCATTTTTTCTTTTACGGTAGCCTTGATAGCTTCTGCACCTGGAGCAAGTAACTTACGTGGGTCAAATCCCTTACCCTGCTGATCTTTTCCTTCTTCGATATACTTTCTTGTAGCTTCCTGGAATGCTAACTGACATTCTGTATTTACGTTAATCTTTGCAACACCTAATTCAATTGCTTTCTTAATCATATCAGCTGGGATTCCTGTACCACCATGAAGCACTAATGGCATATCTCCTGTTAACTGCTGAATAGCATCTAATGTTTCAAAGCTTAAGCCTTCCCAGTTATCTGGATATTTTCCATGGATGTTTCCAATACCAGCTGCTAACATACTAACACCTAAATCAGCGATTGCTTTACATTCCTTAGGATCTGCACATTCACCCTTACCGATAACACCATCTTCTTCTCCACCGATAGAACCAACTTCAGCTTCGATTGACATTCCCTTTTCATTTGCAATCTTAACCAATTCGGTTGTCTTTGCAACGTTTTCTTCGATTGAGTAGTGAGAACCGTCAAACATAATTGAAGAGAATCCTGCTTCTACACATTTTAAACATCCTTCATAGCTACCGTGGTCAAGATGTAATGCCACTGGTACTGTGATGTTTAATTCTTCTAACATTCCGTTAACCATTCCTACAACAGTCTTATATCCTGTCATATATTTTCCTGCACCTTCAGACACACCTAAGATAACTGGAGAATTTAACTCCTGTGCTGTCTGTAAAATAGCCTTTGTCCATTCAAGGTTGTTGATATTGAACTGTCCTACTGCGTAATGTCCTGCTTTTGCTTTCTGAAGCATTTCTTTTGCTGATACTAACATGTAATAAAACCTCCATTGTAAATTTTTATAACGATTTAGACCTACTTTCATCTAAATAGCTACACACTGATAGTTTTAGTCTATCACAACTTTAAAAAAAAGGGAATACTTTTATTTAGTTTTTTTGTTTCTTGCTTACTGATTCTCTATCAGGTGGCTTATTTTAGATATATCTAACTTCAAAGGAATCGCCCTTGCATGGTTTTCAATCACCGTTTCTCTTCTGTTGCCTCCAAATTCCCCATCTAAAGTCCATGGAATCTCGTCCTCTGGGTAAAATTCTATGTGGTCTGCTTTAAAGTCATACATGTACTTACTGTCAAATTCATTGATAAGCAAGGAAGAGATAATGCTTTGTAATTCAATAGGATTCTTAGGATGTTTTATTAATGTCACTTCAAACAATCCGTCATCTAATACCACATTTGCAGTAGTATTGTTCTTAAACCCACCTACAGAAATTGAATTGGTTACCATGCCAAAAATAAAGTCATCTTCTATTTCCTTATCATTGGCTCTGACTCTCATATGATAAGCTCTTATAGACGGAAGCTTCTTCATACCTTCCAGTATATACGCCGCATGTCCCAGGACATTCTTAATTACCTGAGGTGTTTCATAGGACACATCCGTAAATGCCCCAAAGGCTGCAATATACACAAATACAGATTCATCTAAAAGACCCATATCACATTTACCTAATTGTCCTGACACTGCAATCTTTGCAGCCTCCACCATGTTCTTAGGCAAACACAAGCTATTGGCATAGTCATTGGTAGAACCTGCCGGAATATATCCAATGGGAATCTCCAAATTTGCCTTGGCATGACCAGTTACCACTTCATCCAAAGTACCATCTCCCCCACTGCAGACAATCAACTCGTAATCCTTCCCCATTGTTTCCACTATTTCAACAGCATCGGACTGTTTCAACGTAGGGGACACCGTAGTCTGATAGCCCGCCTTTGCAAAAATTTCCAAAATATCTGCTAGTACCTCTCTTATCTTCCCTTTTCCTGCATAAGCATTGTAAATAAATAAAAGTTTCTTCTTCACAAAGATACCTCCACTATACTTTAGTACATTTATTTTACTCCCTCACCTGACAAAATGCAAGACTGTTCAAAGATACTTAAAATGTACTTAAAAAGAAAGACGTTACTGTGCACACATTGTGTGTACAGTAACAGAAAGACCGACATCTCTATATGCCGGTCTTTTATATTTTCTTTATTTACTTCCCAACAAATATTTTTCAATACCATCTAAGGCTTTTTCTTCATCTACTCCATCCGCAGATACAACAACTTCTTCTCCTGATTGAAGAACCAATGACATCATACCCATAATACTCTTTGCATTGACTTTTTTCGAACCTACTTCAACATAAATCTGACTTTCATACTGGCTAGCAACCTGTACCAACATAGCAATTGGTCTTGCATCTGCCCCCTCTGAAATTTGAATCTGAATAGCTTTCTTTGTCATAATTTCTCCTCCTTATTGATGTAACAATATACCAATGATTCTATCGTTACTTATTATCTCTAAGCTCGTCTGCAATTTCGCCAAGCTTTTTGAGTCTGTGGTTGACACCCGATTTACCTACCGGCTTTGATAAATATGTTCCAAGTTCTTTTAGCGGTGCCTCTGGATTTTCCAAACGAATTCTCGCTATCTCCCGTAAATTCTCTGGCAAATTATCTAGGCCTACGGTGTCACTGATATACTTAATATCCTCAATTTGCTTTACCGCTGCTGCCACTGTCTTATTGATGTTTGCAGTTTCACAGTTTACCTGTCTGTTTACCGAATTTCTCATTTCTTTTAAAATGCGAACATTCTCCAGCTCCATTAACGCCTTGGGAGCTTCCATAACGTTAAGTATATCGACAATTTGTGAACCTTCTTTAACATAAACAACATAATATTTCTTTCGAAGCACAATCTTTGCCTCTATGTCAAAGCATCGAATCAATACTTTGAGCTGCTCTGCTTTAGCCTGGGTAGAACACACAATCTCGTAATGGTAAAATTTCTCAGGTGCACTAACGGAACCTGCCGCCAGAAATGCTCCTCGGATAAATGCCCTTTTACAGCAGGAATTTGCCAAAATCACGTTGCTTACCAGCGCATCATTTGGAGGAAGTTTTCCCGTGCTATCCATTAGCTTTATGGCTTTCAAAACCTTTACCACATTTTCTTTCTGCTGTATTTCCACCTCATAAGTACGGCTTTTTTTCAAATATTCGTTGCGTCTGATGAAAACATCAGTCTCTATATTAAAGGTTTTTTTCAATAATGTAAAGTATTTTCTTGCCACAGAGACATTTTCTGTATGTATTTTTAATAAGATTCCTTTCTCTTTTTCATAATTTAGTCTGCCACACATACTAATGAAAGCAGCCAGTTCAGCAAGCTGACAGTGTCTTGCCTCACTTAACTGCTTAGATAACTCGTCTTTTACCTCGGACGAAAAAGACATATTTTCACCTCTACCTATTTATTATTTTGTCGTATCTGTTCAGAACTGCTGAACAGATACGTTAAATCGGGCAATACCGACAAATGCAAAATCTACATGTTCTCACGGAGTCATCAATAAATGCTGACTCCTGTACTGAATATTTACTGTCTACTTACCTCTCAGCGCATCCTTTTCGATATCACGGTGTTCCACTTTCACACCATAATCCTCGTGTTTTCTCATTTCTTCATATAACTTATTGGCCAGAGTCACAGAACGGTGTTTGCCACCAGTGCAGCCAATTGCTATCACCAGCTGATTTTTTCCTTCCAAAATATAATTTGGAAGGAGAAAATTAATCATATCCGTTAGTTTTTTCAAAAACTCATGAGTAATATCAAATCCCATAACATAATCTTGTATTTCCTTATCATTCCCTGTCTTGGGTTTCAGTTCCTCTATATAGTAGGGATTGGGCAGGAAACGCACATCAAACACCAAATCTGCATCCGTTGGAATTCCATATTTAAACCCAAAGGAAAGTACCGTAATATATAAATTATTATATCCATGGTTACTCACAAAAATTTTTTCCAACTCAACCTTTAATTCCCTGGTCAATAATGTGCTTGTATCTATAATAAAATCTGCCTGTTTTTTTAGGAATTCCGTCATCTCACGTTCCTTCTCAATTCCCTTATCCACTCTTCCGGTTCCTGCTAACGGATGGTTTCTCCTGGTTTCTTTGTATCTCTTAATTAATACTGTATTGTTTGCATCCAGATAAAGAATCTCATATTTACAGTTTCGGATGACCATTTCTTCCAATGCTGATTCTAACTGTTTCAGGCTCTCACCACTGCGAATATCTACCCCCAACGCAAATTTGTCATTCTCATTTCCCGGTTTCATAGCAAGTTCTGCAAATTTCCCAATAAGTAAAATCGGGAGATTATCTACACAAAAATAGCCCGCATCTTCCAACACCTTTAATGCTGTACTTTTTCCAGCCCCTGACATTCCTGTCACAATCACTAATCGCATAAGATCTCCTCCTTTTCAAACCCTAAAAACTTAACTTCCGGTTCCAAGGATACATTATACATTTCCTTCACTGTTTTTTGCACATGATGAATCAGAGCTAACATCTGTGTTGCTGTAGCTTCCTTTCTATTGATTAAAAAGCCACAATGTTTTTCTGACACCTGTGCATCTCCGATACTGTAGCCTCTTAGTCCTGCATCCATAATCAACTTTCCGGCAAAATATCCTTCCGGTCTTTTAAAGGTACTTCCTGCACTGGGATACTCCAAAGGCTGCTTTTCAATTCTTGCCTGGGTATTCCTATCACATATTGCCTTAATTTCTTCCAGATTTCCCGGATTTAACTTTAAAACCACCTCCAGCAGTACATAATTTTCTTTCGTGATAATACTACTGCGGTACCCTAATTGTAATTCTTCTTTCGTAAGGCTTATGATTTCCCCATCTTTTGACAATACCATGGCACTAGAAATCACATCCTTCATTTCCCCTCCATAGGCACCTGCATTCATAGCTACTGCTCCGCCAACGGTTCCAGGAATTCCCACTGCAAATTCCATTCCTGTGTATCCGGCTTTACAAATTTTATTCGCCACCACTGTCAGCATGGCTCCCGCCTGAATTCTTACGTAGTGCCCATCTATATCTTCTCTCTTCGAATGTGCAAACTTGTTTCCCAGTTGAATTACCACGCCCCTGTAACCAGCATCACTAACCAACAGATTGCTGCCATTCCCACACACAAAATATGGTGCCTTCCGTTCTTTACACAGTGTTACAATATTTTTTATCTCTTCACTACTCTGAGGCATAACAAAATAGTCTGCTTCCCCACCAATGCGAAACGTAGTATGAAGTTTCATAGGTTCCTTTATTTTAACATTCTCTTCCTTTGTAAATTGACACAGTTCTTTATAAATATTATATTCCACCCTGACACCTCTCCTAATAGATATATTCTATATTTATAATACACTACCCCAAATATACCGTCAACCTTAAAGCCCTTGGGAGCATAACTTCCAAGGGCTTTAACTGAATTCTATTTCTGTTGTACAGTTTCATATTGTCAACGTTTTAAATTGGCTGACCTGCCTAAGCAATGATTGTTAATCATCGTATCCGTTAGGATTATTTGACTGCCATCTCCAGGAATCTTCACACATTTCCTTGATTCCTCTTTCTGCCACCCATCCTAATTCTTCCTTAGCCTTAGATGCATCAGAGTAGCAGGTTGCAATATCTCCTGCTCGTCTTTCTTTTATCTTGTATGGAATCTTCACTCCAGTAGCCTCTTCAAAATTTTTTACAATGTCAAGGACGCTGTATCCCACTCCGGTTCCCAGATTATAAGTCTTAAGTCCAGCCTTTTCTTCAATTTTTTTCAGTGCCTTTACGTGCCCAATGGCCAGATCCACTACATGGATATAATCACGGACCCCGGTGCCATCAGGTGTGTCATAATCGTTACCAAACACTCCAAGCTCCGGCAGTTTTCCAACTGCCACCTGTGTAATATATGGCATTAAGTTATTTGGAATTCCATTTGGATTTTCTCCCATCAACCCACTCTTATGAGCTCCAATAGGATTAAAATAGCGAAGTAATATTACATTCCATTCTGGGTCAGCAAACTGTATGTCTGTTAAAATCTGCTCCAACATTGACTTTGTCCAGCCATATGGATTTGTGCAGGTTCCCTTTGGACATTCTTCTGTAATTGGAATAAACTTAGGATTTCCATACACTGTAGCGGAAGATGAGAAAATAATATTCTTTACTCCATGATTTCTCATAACATCCGTAAGCACTAATGTTCCTGCAATGTTGTTTGTGTAATACTCATGTGGCTTGCGTACAGATTCTCCAACTGCCTTCAATCCTGCAAAATGGATAACCGCATCAATGTTTTCAGCATCAAATATTTTGTTTAACGCTTCTCTATCAAGGATATCTGCCTTGTAAAAAGTAAGGTCTTTTCCAGTAATTTTCTTTACTCTCTCTAAAGACTTTTCACTTGCATTAGATAGATTATCCAAAACTACCACTTCATATCCTGCCTCTAATAATTCTACACAAGTATGGCTACCAATAAATCCTGCACCACCTGTTACTAAAATTCTCATTCTAACGTACCTCCTGTTATCCTCACCTGCTATGATAAACACTTTTTGAAAATAAAGCAACCTATTTTCTGGATTTTCATAAATTCCAACACAACAAAACGATTTCTTACTATTATTTTATAAGTTTTCCGGTAACAGTTCAGCCATATGCTAAACTGTTACATTTTCTGCCTTATCTTTCACTCCAAGTCTACATACGTATCTTATCTTTGATGGAAGTATCTACTTCCAACAACGCCACGGATGGTTTTGCCAGATAGAAGCCTTGCACAAAATCTGCACCATATTTCTGCACGAATCTTAACTCACCTTCCGTTTCTACCCCCACTGCTACAATTAAAATATCATGCTCTTTTAATCTTCTCATCAATTTTTTTACTTCTTCCTGTTTTGCCTTATCTTTGTCCACTTCACAGATGAGTTCTCTTCCTATCTTGACAAATTCCATGGTCTTAGCAAGTTTTTCCATATCCTCACTCATCTCAATGCCAAATTCATCTAAAGCAACTTTTCCACCCACACTGTCCATTTGCTCTTGTTTCTTTTGAATAGCAGCCATATCCGCATAATCACAGTCCATCAGTTCCATGATTACATTCTGCATATCTTCTCTGCGGTAATTATATTTCATTTTTTCAAACTGGATTTTTTCCATGCTTACATCTGAAAATGCATTGATAAATAAGCGTTCTTTGCGTTTTCTCTCACGGAAAAAATCATTCAGTGTGGCATCCCATAAAACTCTTTCTAATTCTTCCACCTTGTTCTGAGCCCTTGCCACACGGATAATATCCCTTGGCGAGTGCATGGTTTCTGTTTTTGGTCTTACCAATGCCTCATATCCATAAATTTCTCCAGTCAGCGCATCAATGACCGGCTGGTATACAAAGTTGAATTTCTTCTGTTCTAGAATTTCATTAAGTTCATCTTTGCCCGTTAACAGAATCGCTTCCTTTTCGTATAAGAATTGGTTAAACTCTCCTACATTACCCTTGTGGGAACGTTTTATATCATACATGGTAAAATCTACCTTTTTAATTAAATCAGAATATTCTGTTCCATACATGGGGTACCATACCATTCCTGCAGACGCAGATATATTCATATCCTTTTCTCCCGGCAAATGTATCACCACATTTCTAAGAATATCATGTATGCTGTGTATCAATTCTCTTAATTCGTTTTGGGAGTTTCCCGACACATATGCAAAAAATTCGTCTCCGGAACGTCTTGCCACCAATCCATTATGTTGCTCTAAATACGCAAAAGTCTTGGCTGCTTCCTTAATGTAAATGTCTCCATACTCATGTCCATAAGTGTCATTTATTGTCTTTAGATTATCCAAATCCCACATTACCATAACACCCACCGGATTTGTTTCTGTTTCCAACCTCTTTTGTGTTTCCCTTGCAAATGCCTGCTTGTTTAATAAGTGAGATAATTCATCATAATCCCGTTCATATTCCAGCTTTAACTTTTCCTTAACCTTGTCTGTCACATCACTGACAACTACTACCAGATGGCCATTTTTTTCGCTGGTTTGAAAAGAAATCCAGCCCGCATCCCTGCTTCCGGAATACACCTTATAAACATTATTGTCACAGAATAAAGAATCATTATCTACAGGTCCTTCTTCAAAAACTACAGTTCCTCTTTTGAATTTATCAATCATCTTTTTAAATTCCATAATACTGATAGTCTGATGATCTTCTTTCGGCTCTAGTTCTCCCAACAGCGAAAATACCTTTGCTGTGCAAAATACTTCTTTACTGTTTTCATCAATTTCTGCTATCCCCACTGGGATATCTGCCATTCTTAAGATTTCTGAATTGCGCAGTGCATAATATTCTACTTCTTTACTTACCCTTTCTATGGCCGCTGAAAGTCTGTCAATTTCATAGATATGAACCATGGGCAGACTGATTGATTTTTTGGGATTAATCTGGTTTAGACTGTCTACCAAACGTGCTATAGGCTTCGTCAGTGTGGTTGCCATAAAATAAATTGCAATCAGACCGATCATGCTGGCTACCAGCAAGGCCGTCAAAATAGATTTTTCCATACGATTTACCGAGCCTAACAGCTCTGACTTATCCACAATTGCACCTACAAGCCATGTTTCTTCCTGATAGGCTGATTTTTCCTGATAAAAATCTATCTCACTTTTCAACACATATGGTGCCTGATATGCCCCTTCATTTCCCATAGTAAAGACACCATTTTCTCCTCCAATGAGCCAGATACCATTTTCTTTTTCCAGGATTCTGTCAAAACTGCTTACCCGCCCTTCTTTTGTGGAAGACACAACTCTTTCAATAAAGTTTTTATCCTTATCACTTACCCCCACAAAGTAGGTTCCCTGAATATCATCATCGGAGATTAAATCTGTCAACGTTTTTTTTGATATCTCAACTCCCACCATGACAGACACTTTTTTGTCCCCTCCTAACACAGGAACAGTGTATGTAATCGTCTTCTCTCCTTCACGACAATAGCTGTAATCCATACAAGCATAATCAAAATCCCCTGCTCCTGAACCTGTTTCCATTGCTTTTTGAATCTTTTCATACCCTGGTGCATCTTTTAGTCTGTCTCCTGGCTTTTCCCTCCACTTAGAAGACTTTGATGCCCCTAGATAAGTAAGCAGGCTTTCCTCTCCATATACTCCAACTACACTATCTTGTGCATCTTCCGTCAAATAAAGCGAAGAACCGTTATCATAAAAAACATAGGTTCCTGATACTTCTTCTAAATCAAGCAGTTTCTTCAGACTCTGTGCTATTTCCTTTGTGACCTCATCTGACCCGGAACATTTCTGTAAAAGTCCGCCATAAGATTCCTCATCTCCCCAACAGGAATCCAACTTCTCCTGTATTGCGTCAACTTTTCGATTAATTGATTGCTGTATTCTCTCCACTTCATTTGCCTTGAGTTGGTCCAGTACGCCCCCATACCATATCATTCCCAAAAAGACACATGCATATAAAAACACAATCAATACCATGGGAAGAATCAATCTCTTCGTCAGCCTGCTACTGCGCACTCCCTTTACCTTTCGCGCCATTTTCTCTCACTCCCATTCTACTCTATATACCTTTTCCCATAAATTTATGGATTTGATGTAAATACAAAATCAACTCCATACAGTGGACATAATAGTCATCACATATCTTACTTAGTGTATCACAAAAGGGCGAAAATCTCAATGGATTTCGCCCGTTCTCATAAACTTAATGTTTCTTTAAAATCTCTGTAACTTATTACACTTTTGTATCTGTTCAGAACCACTGAACAGATACAAACTTTTTACGTAATTACTGTACTACTGCAGCCTTGATTAGGTTTGTCTTACCAACTACACCAGGTTCTCCTGCTGTCATAACAACAGTATCTCCTGATTCCACCAAACCTGTGTATTTTGCTGCTTCTACAGATGCATCCATCAATGCGTCTAAGCTGCTCTGTTCTGCGATGCAGATTGGAGTAACACCCCAGGAAAGATTTAACTGTCTGCAAACCTTTTCATTTGGTGAACATCCAGCGATTAAACTTTCTGGATGATACTTAGAAATCATACGTGCTGTATCACCTGATTTTGTTACAGTGATAATAGCCTTTGCATTAAGGTCAGCCGCTGTTGTACAAGTAGCATGTGAAATAGCTTCTGTGATATCTAAGTCAGCTTCACAAGCCTTGTTTGCTCTTAAAGCTGCAACATAATCCATATCTGCCTCTGTTCTTTCAGCAATCTTAGCCATTGTCTTAACAGCTTCTGCAGGATATTTACCATTTGCTGTTTCTCCAGATAACATTACAGCACTTGTTCCCTGGTAAATAGCGTTTGCAACGTCAGTTGCCTCAGCTCTTGTAGGACGTGGGTTCTTCATCATAGAATCCAACATCTGTGTTGCTGTGATAACTGGTTTTCCGGCCTTGTTTGCCTTTTCAATAATCATCTTCTGGATAACAGGTACTTCTTCGTAAGGAATTTCAACACCCATATCTCCACGGGCAACCATAACACCGTCAGCAACCTTAAGGATTTCGTCGATGTTATCTACACCTTCCTGATTTTCAATCTTAGCAATAATCTTTACGTGATCCTTTTTCTGATCAGCGATAATCTTTCTAACCTGAAGAACGTCTTCTGCTGTTCTTGTGAAAGAAGCTGCGATAAAGTCAAATCCCTGTTCTACAGCAAATACGATATCTGCGTAATCCTTTTCACTAACGAATGGCATATTGATGTGTAAGTTAGGCACGTTTACTCCTCTCTTACCTCCGATGTTACCACCATTGATAGCCTTACAGATAATATCTAAATCGTCAATCTTAACAACTTCAAGTTCGATTAAACCATCATCAAGAAGAATCTTTCCACCTGGCTTGATATCATGTGCAAGTTCTTTGTAAGTAAGAGATACAATTTCGTTTGTTCCTTCTACACCATCTCTACCTGTCAGTGTAAATGTCTGTCCTTCTTCAATATCAATTCTCTTGTGGTCGTCGTTGTAGAATGTACCAATTCTGATTTCTGGTCCCTTTGTGTCAAGAAGTGCAGCGATTGGAAGTGCTAATTCCTTTCTAACCTTCTTTAATCTTTCAAATCTTCCACCATGTTCCTCGAAATCACCATGTGAAAAATTAAGTCTTGCCACGTTCATACCAGCTAAAGCTAAAGATTTGATAGCTTCTTCTGTGTTTGCAGATGGACCAAGAGTACATACGATTTTTGTTCTTCTCATTCTGATAATTCTCCTCTCCTAAGTTGGATATTTTATATAATTAATTTACAATATGAAAGTTAGTAATAAACTTTGTAAAACTTCGCATACCATTAAGAGTATACACATTACTTTCTCACTATTCAAGTGTCTAATTTTTATCCTTTTGAAAATTTCCCATATGCACAATTTTTTTTTGAAACTAAATATTTTTTTGTTTATTTATAACTATTCAGCCCCATGCATCGTAGATGCATTTTTAATGGGCTGAAATCGTTACTGTGCACACAAAGTGTGTACAGTAACATAATCTTTAAAATTGCAGTAAATGCGCAGACCTGTCTGAACTGTTATAAATTGCACAATATCACCGTATATTCAACTTGCTTTCTTGGATATAAAGAGGTAAAATATATAGTGTAGGCTATACAAGAAACAAAAGATTTATTGGGGGTAAACAAATGAAAATATTAAAACAAATTTCTCATGCCACAAAGATATCCTTTGTGCATATATTCACACTCTATTTTCACGATTTAAAGAAAATATTCACCAATTTTCTCGCCACGGTGGTTGCTGTGGGAGTTATGTTGCTTCCGTCCCTGTATGCATGGTTTAACATTCAGGCAAGTTGGGACCCTTACGGAAACACCGGCAACATTTCTGTTGCTGTTGCCAACGAAGATGCCGGCTATTCCATTCGCAGCAAAGAACTTAACGTTGGAGATTCTATCATACAGAGTCTGGCAGGCAACAACCAAATAGGCTGGGTATTTACTTCAAAAGATGATGCCATAAAAGGTGTAAAGTCCGGTACTTATTATGCAGCCGTGGTAATTCCAAAAGACTTCAGCCAAAACATTGCAAGTGTTCTCACACCCACCATTACCAGACCTGCCATTGAATATTACGTAAATGAAAAGAAAAATGCTATTGCTCCAAAGATAACAGACAAAGGTGTGGGTGTAGTTCAGTGAAGTGTTCACTGTATTGGGAGACAGTATTGTCTCTATCAGCAATGATATGGACAAAATCAATCTTGGGGAAAACGTAAAAGAAGAACACACAAAGTTGTCCGAAACACTGGATTTTTCCAGCATAGATGATATGATGCATTCTATTGATACCATGAACACAACCATTGACACCTTCATTGCCACACTGGATAGTTTAAACACGACTTCCCAATCCTTAACCACATTGATAAACACAACCCAGGACACTTTAAAGGTGACAGACAATGCGATTTCCGCTGCAGTGGAATCCCGTAGCACTACCGCCGGAAATGTATCAGCAATCCAATCCTCTTTAAACGAACTGACTACCTCCCTTGCTTTGACCTTCGATTCCATGAATACTGCTACCCAGGGGGTTACGGATTCCGTGGAACAGGCCTTGGCAAATGAAGACAATAGTACTGTTGCCAGCTACCTGGCCGCTGCAAACACAAAAATTGCTTCCCTTATCTCAGCCAATGAGCAACTGGTAACTACGCTTAGTTCCAATACATTGTTGGCCAACCTGCCAAATATGAATACCTTGATACAAAAGTTAAACACACAAAGAACTTCATTGGTTAATTTACAGACTGCTATCACCAATGCACATGCAGAAATAAAGGAGAAAAAAAAGCTCTCAGAGGCTACTATGAATGAACTGAAACAAATTAGTGAAACCACAAAAGGACAATCTTCGGATGCCTTTACTACCTTCTCTAATTCCACCTCCACAGAGGTCACTTCTCTTATGAATACTCTGTCTGCCAATGTGGATAGTATGATGACTGTAGTAAACTCCCTGCAACTGGCGGTTCCCGTGGTAGACACTACTCTGGAGGGAACCAAATCCAGCATCAAGACTTCCATTACATCTATGGAAAGCTTGATTACGCTGTTGAAAGAAACCAAAGCTTCGTTGGGAAATACAAAAGAATATTTAAGTGAATTAGAAGGAACTGTAGTAGGACAATTAAAAGAGATTGAAAATAAGGTGGATACCACGCTTTCTACCGATTGGAAAGCAAGACTAGAGTCCATACTGGGTGTAAATTTAAAGGATTATCAGAATTCCCCAGAGGTAGTTGCTGAATTCTTATCTGCCCCTGTCGACCTGCATACCACAAAACTCTACGCCATTCAAAATTATGGCTCTGCACTTTCACCATTCTATACAATACTTTGTTTATGGGTTGGTGGTCTGGTACTGGTCTCTATCTTAAAATGTAATCCAAAAAAGGATGATGATTTGGATTTAAGTGAATACAAACCTCACCAGCTCTATCTTGGAAGGTATTTCATTTTTATGACCTTTGCAATTATCCAGGCATTGATTGCCTGTTTAGGAGATTTGTATTTACTAAAAATACAGTGTTTGAAACCAGGTTTATTTGTACTGACTGGAGTTCTGGCATCCATTGTTTTCTCAAATATAATATATACCCTGACCATCTCTTTTGGAGATGTAGGAAAAGCAGTTGCCGTAATTCTTCTGGTACTGCAGGTTGCTGGTGCCGGCGGAACGTTTCCTATTGAAGTTACCCCAAGTTTCTTCAATTCCATCAATCCGTTTTTACCATTTACTCACGGAATTACCGCTATGCGTGAAACCATCGGTGGACTATACAAAAACACCTACCTAACCAGCAATTTAACCTTGTTGGTTTACCTTCCATTCTCCTTATTGTTTGGTACGGTATTTCGCCAGCCATTAATTTCTTTGTGTCACTTCTTCGAAAAAAGGGTCAAGGACACTGGAATTATGTAATCATGGTATTTATAAACAAATGAAAAGCCACCCTTACAGGGTGGCTTTTCATATATCCCGAACCTTTTTCAAGTCCATTTCCTTCAGCAGATATGTACTTTTTATTATAGAAAAATCCTTTACTTCCGGAGAAATATTTGAGTGAATATAGAAAGAATCTAATCCTGCATTTGCAGCCCCTTCAATATCACATCGATGATCATTTCCAATCATTATGGTTTTGTTTCTATCCAGATTTTCTTCATTTAACAAGGCATTGTAAAAATCAATATCCGGCTTTTTACAACGATAATCAGATGAAATATAAACCTTATCAAACATATCATAAATTCCTAGAAGTCGCATTTCATACTCTGTAAAAATACGCTGTGCATTGGACAAAAGGTATACCTTTTTCCCTTGTTCTTTCAAAAACTGCAACAATTCTACCGCCCCATCATATAGTCGGATATATTCTGTAGACAGGATACGGAAAAACTGACCAGCACAAACTGCCAATTCTTTCTGCACATTTACACCTTTTTGGGTAAACAATTCCAGAAACACATCTTCAATTTGAAGTTCCGGAAACATTTCATGGTTGTCTCCCTTTAAAACACCTTCCTGTCTATTAATGATTTCAAAATAAGACTTTTTCAGTTCTTCTGCTTTATATTTTGCCCCATAATAGCCATAAAATACTGCCAGACGCTCCCATACTTCTGAATGCTGTTCATCTGTATGAATATCCACCAGCGTACCATATAAATCAAATATATAATTATCGTATCTCATATCCAGTTCTCCTTACCTATTCACAAATATGTTCCATGCCCAAACGCAGAATATTCTCGATATGATCATCAGCCAAAGAATAAAACATAGTTTTTCCTTCCCTCCGATACGTTACCAACTGCATCTGTTTTAAAATACGCAGCTGATGGGAAATGGCGGATTGTGTCATATCCAACAAACAGGCAATATCATATACACACACCTCACCCTGCAATAAAACAAACAGTATCTTCACCCTTGTAATATCACCAAACACTTTATAAAATTCTGACAACTGGTACAGTCTTTCTTCTTCTGGCATCTTCTCCTGTACCTTCGCTATGACTTCTTCATGAACATGAAGAAACTCTTTTTCTTCCATTTTTAACATCCTCTTTCTTATAACCATTCAGTATCCTCTAAACAGTTATCCTGCCTTAAAACGCCACAATATGAATATCTGTTCATATGAAGTATATATTATCAAATTTTTTATTTCTGGTCAAGTTATTACTAACAGAAAAAGGACACCTCACAAAAGGTATCCTTTTTCTATACGCTCATATCTTAAATACTCCCCAGCATTTAAGGACAACAAGAATACTACACAATTCTCCTTCGTTGTCTCAGTTTTCATTATTAATTATTTATGTCCCACCACGAGTTTACCTTAACATTTATGCCATGTTTTTGCAATAATTTGGCATGAAAAGGAGTTTTTTGGCGTTAAAAAGACTATTTTGTTATATTTTTTTTACTTTTTTGACATAATCTTTCAAAAAAATCTGTACAATGAATTTGAATTTTGCTAAAATGTATCTGTGTGGGGAGATATCTAAAAAATAGGAGAGACCGTATGAACATAGTAATCTTAGATGATTTAGCCACAGACAGAGTAATTCTTATTCACTTTCTAGAAAGATTTTTCAAAGAACAAGGAATCACCACCCGATATACCATCACAGAATATGAATCCGGCGAAGATTTTTTTGCCGGCTGCGATATATGCAATTATGACGTAATATTTATTGATTATTATATGCACGGAATGAGCGGAATGGATGTTGCGAAAAAAATGCGACAACAGGATGAAAATATTGCAATTCTCTTCACCACCTCCAGCCCGGATTATGCTATCGAAAGCTTTTTGGTAAAAGCATCCGGCTATCTATTAAAACCTTTTAAATACGAAGAATTGGAGCGGCTCCTCTTGCTTTGTGATTGTTTTAAATCCATGACACAAAATCCTTACATAGAGTATATTGACGGAAAAAATACTGTCAAGCTTTTATTATTCGATATTATGTACTGTAATTCCAATGGTCATTATGTAAATATTACCCTGACAGACGGTTCTCAAATTAAACTACGTTCTTCTTTTGAGCAATTTACCAAACCGCTTCTGGCACATAAACAGTTTCTTGTTACCTGCCGCGGTTTCTTAATCAACATGGATTACGTTCTTTCCATTGATAACTGTGATTTTATCATGAAGGACAAGAAATCCATCCCCATGATCAAAAAATCCAAAAGTGAAATTCGTTCCTTGTACGAAGAATATATGTTTCAAAAAAAGACATCGGCAAGTTGATTGCCCATGTCTTTTTTGTAATAACCTGGTAACAGTTCGGCCTATTGGCTGAACTGTTACATAACCTGTTATCCTTATTCTGCAAGCTGTTCTGAATCCAGTAGCTTTTCAAATTCTGCTTCCGTCAATGGTTTTGAAAAATAGTATCCCTGGATATAATCACATTCATGCTCAACTAAAAAATCCACCTGTTTTTTCGTCTCTACTCCCTCGGCAATTACTTTTGTATTCATATGATGTGCCATATCTATAACCGAGTGAATAATACCTTCTGCCTTTTCACTTTCTCCAATCTGTTGAACAAAACCCATATCCAGCTTTATCATATCAAAATCATAATCTCTTACTGTACTAAAGGAGGAATAACCGCTCCCAAAGTCGTCCAAAAGAATCTTTGCACCCATTTGTTTCAGGGTATGAAGCATATTGTCGTCGTATTGATTTAATGCGGCATAAGAGGTTTCTGTTACCTCGTAGCGTGCCATACCTCTAGCCACCTTACCTTCTTTCATATCCTGGAGCAGTGAATTCATCATATTGATATCGTAAAAGTCCATCCAGGACAAATTCACAGAAACGGATACCACGGGCAAATTACACTCCATACGCCTTTTCAAGAATTTTTTTACACTGCTTTCCACAAAATAATCAATTCTCGAAATATGTCCACTCTCTTCTAACACTGGGATAAACAGTCCCGGAGATACGATTCCCCGCTTTGGGTGTACCCAGCGTACCAACGCCTCCGCCGAGGCAAGTTTTCCTGTTTTTGCCTCATACACCGGCTGATAGTAAACCTGAAATTCATTATTGTCCAAAGCACTGGTGACATCACTTAACACTTCTGACTTATCCATGTAAGCTATGTGCATGGAGTCGTCATAGATTGCATATGGCTGAATATATTCGTCTGTAATATATTTCTTTGCCAATTTAGCTCTGTCACACATTCCACTAACCTTCATATTTTTGTCTTCCACCAAATATACACCGCACTTGGCATATACCGTAAAAGTTCGTCCATGGCTAGAATATATATGCTTACATAATTTACCAATTTTATTATAATCCAAGTATTTCTGCTCTAACAGACAGACAAAATGGTCTACTTCCAAACGCCCCACAACCAAAGGATGAAACGAAGAATCCACCATATAATTATAAACATGTTGTAATAATTCATCCCCGCCTTCCATTCCAAACATTTCATTCACTGCCTTGAAATTATTCACGTTGATATAGACCACTGCAAACTTTGCATCTTCCGAGCTGTTTTTCATAATTTCGGTAGCAATACGTATAAACCCCCACCGGTTTAAGCCACCAGTCAGCACATCTTTTTCCATAAGATGTGTGACGTCCTCTACCGTATTCAACAACACACCCATATTTTCTTCAAAATACAGATATTTATATTTCTTTAAACGCTTATTTCCACTTTTGTCAACGTGGTATATAGTGAATTCGTACTCTCTTTTATCTTTCAGATTCTCTAAAATCGTAGACAATTCCGTAAACTGAAGAAACATTTCTGCATCTTCCTTAGGAATATAGTGTTCCAACTGGCTCTTTCTCACTTCCTCGTAATCAAAAAAAGTGTCTTTTTCAGTTTCATGAAACACATCAAACTTCTGTAATTTATATGTATGATTTGGTGCGTCTATAATAGACACACTCTCAAATTCACTTTGATATAAAAGTTCTGGTAGTTTCCTGCTGATATATTCCTGTGTAATATCAAATCCATACAACACAGCCTCAATATCTCCAGTATAACTATTTTCCACCATCTCGATTGTAGTCTGTACAAAGCATCTTTCTTTCCTTTTCTGATAAAATACATGCTCCAGGGTTACTTTTGTTTCCCCCTTCCAAAAGTTTTCCACTAATTTTTGTCTGCTAAAGGTTTGTTTATAAGACTCTTTATATTTATCCGATATAAAGGTTGCCGCTTCTTCTATAAATTCGTCATAAGACCCTTTCTCACAGGTATTGTGTGTCAAATTCACTTTCATAGAGTAAATGGCTTTTAATGTGTTTTCTAAAAACTTGTCTAACTGCCCCACAAAATCTTCATGAATATCACGAACAAAAATCATCAATACTTGATTTTGGGGTGTATACTCTGCTGTTTTTTTTATTTCCATTGAAACCCAGTGATATTTATCTCCTGATTTTCTTCGATAATGCATACTGACATGCTTCTTTTTCTCTAACTCCTGTGTCAGATATTTAAAATTTACAAATGCTATAAATTCTTCCCTATCCTCATCATAAATATTTTCCGACTGTGCAAAATTCAAAAACCATTCTGATAAGCTTATGGCTTCCTGATTTATTTCCTTTGCCTCGTCCTCCCTAACCCCCACTTCTTCAAATGTATCTGTGGTTAAATTTACACGCATAATTTTATGATAATTATCCAACAGCAACCCCAAAGCGTCCTGGAGAATTTCATTGTTTCGCTGTATCATATTACCCTCTCCCTTGTTTTCCTGTCTTGCGTCACATACGCCTACTGATATTGCAATTATAACATAATCAAGCAAAAAAAGAAAGCTTTCTTTTGTCAATTATACATAAAAAAGCTTTCTTTCTTCGTTCTTTTTCGTTATATTGCCAGAATCCCTTTCGCCATTCTGTGTAGAGTCAGATGTTTCGGTTCACGAATTTTCCTGTTGGATAAAAGTAAGGTAACTTTCCAGAGAATGAAATACCATATCCCGAATTGCTTCTTCCGTGTAGAATGCCATATGGGGAGTAACTAAAACATTGGGAAAAGACTTTAATATAGCCAACTCTCTGTTATCTAAAGGCTGATATCTTAAATCATTATAATAAAGGCCAAGTTCTTTTTCCACAACATCCAGTGCCGCTCCACCTATCTTTCCACATTCAATTCCTTCAATCAATGCTTCAGAATCTATCAATGCACCTCTGGCGGTGTTTACCAGCAATACACCTGGCTTCATCTTTTCTATGGCTTTCTTGTCTATCATATGATGATTGCTTTCATTGGCAGGCATATGAAGACTGATGATATCTGATGTTCCAAAGAGTGTATCCAAGTCCACATAAGTGGCATATTCTTTTACACTTTCTTTCTCATACAAATCATAACAAAGTACTTTACATCCAAAACCACTTAAATCCCGGATAACGGTTTCTCCAATTCTTCCTGTTCCTATAATCCCAACAACTGAATTGTGAATCTCACTGCCAAGGATTCCCGGCAAAGTAAAATCCTGAATATGGGCACGTTCTATGATACGCTTCATTTTCCTTTTTGCCATCAGCATCATCATAATGGTATACTCCGCTACGGTATCCGGTGTATAGCTGATATTGCTTACTCCAATTCCCAGCTCCTTTGCCGCCTCCACATCTATATGGTCATATCCTATGGTTCTAGTAGTAATAAACTTCACACCCAGCTCTTTAAATTCCTGCAACAGCGGTCTATCAATCTTAGTGGTAATTACATTAACCGCTTCGTAGCCTTTTGCCAACTTCACATTATCTAAAGATGGAGCCTCTTTGGTATATCCAATCTCTATCTGATATTTTTCTGAAGCACTTTCAAAAAATTTTGCTTCGTCAAATTCTCTGTAATTATACACAAACATTTTTTTCATTTTATTTACCACCTCTACCATTTACGATATTCATTGATGTCGTGTACAACCTCCCGGACACAACGTATCAGATTATCAAAAGCGCCAAATTTATATAAACTTATAAGAATCATTCCCGTGGGGATTGCAATAATCATTCCCCATACCCCAAGAAGCTTGTATCCGATATACATAAAAACTAAGGTTGTCAATGGGTCCAACCCTATGGTGTCCCCTACAATTTTAGGTTGTATCAATTGCCTTACTAACTGTGTAATAGCATAGATCACTACAAGGCCAATAGCCATGGTATAATCTCCTGACAGGAGTTTAAAAATTGCCCACGGCCCCAGAGCAGTTCCCGTTCCAAAAAAAGGCAACATATCCAGAAAGGCAATCAACACAGCCAATAAAATAGCATATTTCACCTTCAAAATCAAAAAACCTAAAAATAACAATATCATGACAATTCCCATAATCTTTATCTGGGCTGCAAAGTATCCACCTACAATCCTTTTAAATTCCTTCCAAATCATAGAAACATATTTTTTTATGGATTGGGGAGTATATTTCTTTACCATCTCCTCTACTCTCTCTTTATCAGCAATAAAAAAATAAGAAGAAAGGATGGTCATAATCGTACGAATTAAAGCACTGGGAATATTTTGCGCAAAGCTGCCTACGGCATTTACCGTAGGAACTCCCAGCTTCCCAACCATTCCGCTGAGAGAATCCACAATATTCTCATAACTATTGGTCATGCTCTCCTGTATTCCCTCCGGCAACCTATTGTATACCACAGACAGATTTTTCTGAATATCATTCCAATCTGTCTGAACGCTTTCTATAATCTGGGGAATATCCGCAATCAGATTTCCAGTCTGTCGCACCACATTTACACCTGCAACATATATAATCAAAATCACAAGTGCCAGTGCACCAATAATCACCACAACGGTACTGTGTTTTCGCACAATCTTTAAGTGGCTCTCCATAAATTTTACAATTGGATTTGCCAGCATGGCTAAAAGCCATCCAATCACAAAAGGCATGAAAAAACTTATTACCCTTGGGACTATAAACACAATTCCTAAGATAATGGCTGAAATCACCAATAAATTGGTAAAAATTTTAAGATATTTTTCCCTGGTTTTCATACTATTCCTCCTCGTACCTTTCTTAAAATACATCATAACTATTCAGTACAGGTCTCAGCATTTACTGCTGAGACCATAAGAAAATGTGTATGATAGAAAAATCGGACAATTTAGCATTTGTCGTCATTACCCGATTTACCGTATCTGTTCCGTAGTTCTTTAAAATATAGTAATAGTCAGAACTAGTCCTAGGTTTGAACCGTAAGCAGTTCTTCTATATATTCCCAGATTTCATCTCTGCCTTCCTTTGTCACAGCAGAAAAAGGAAAAATTTTACCCTCACCCGGCATTGACAGACTCTGTCGAATCATTTTTAGGTGTTTTTGTCTTTGGCTTCTATTAATCTTGTCTAATTTGGTAGCAATAATGATAGGTTCATAACCGTTATAGGTCATCCATTCATACATACTTTTATCATTTGCAGATGGCTCGTGACGAATATCAATGAGCAAAAACACAGCCTTTAACTGTTTTGACTTATGAAGATAATTCTCTATCATTTTGCCCCATTTTTGCTTAATGCTTTCTGAAACTTTTGCATATCCATAACCTGGTAAATCAACAAAATACAACTGTTCATTAATATTATAGAAATTTATTGTCTGGGTCTTTCCTGGCTGGGAAGAAGTTCTTGCCAGTGATTTTCGATTCATCAAACCATTGATCAGGGAAGATTTCCCTACATTTGATTTTCCTGCAAATGCAATTTCAGGCAACAAATTCTCTGGAATTTTACTTGTTATTCCGCACACTGTCTCTAAATTTACACTTCGTATTACCATATCCTTCTCCTTTCCTAAAGCTGATGGTAAGTAACTATGACCGTTTTGATAAATTTTGTAACTTACCTAAACTGTCAAAAGAAAAGTGAAAGTCCGTGGACTTTCACTTTATTCATCTGCCAACGCATGTTCTAGCACTTGATCCATATGTTCTACAAAAACAATCTCAAGATTTTTGGTAACCTCTGTAGAGATTTCCGCCACATCCTTTTCATTCTTTTGGGGCACAAGAACTTTGGTAATCCCTGCCTGCTTTGCAGCCAGAAGTTTTTCTTTTAATCCACCAATTGGAAGCACACGCCCCCTAAGCGTAATTTCCCCAGTCATTGCCACATGGGCATATACTTTTCTTCCTGTAATGGCAGAAATCATAGCTGTTGCCATGGTAATCCCCGCACTTGGACCATCTTTGGGCACGGCCCCCTCTGGAATATGGATATGCAAATCATTTTCTTTAAAGTACTCCGGTAAAATCCCATAAACACTGGCTACGGAACGTATATAACTGATTCCTGTCTCCGCAGATTCCTTCATAACGTCACCCAACTGACCTGTCAGCTTAAACTCTCCTTTTCCAGGCATGGTATTTACCTCAATTTGCAAAGTGTCGCCTCCTACACTGGTCCACGCAAGCCCCCGAACAATCCCTACCTCATCTTTTTCATTTGCTTTATTGATCTCATATCGTGCTTTTCCCAAATACTTTTCCAGATTAGAGGCAGATACCCTTACTTGTTTTTTGTTATTGTCCAAATATTCTCTGGCTACCTTTCTACATATCTCTGACAGCTTTCGTTCCAGTCCACGAACCCCTGCCTCTTTTGTATATCCTGATATTATCCGAGCTAATGCTTTATCACTCACAGTTATTTTATGCTTATCCAAACCATTTTTCTTAATCTGTCTTGGCAGCAAATGTTCCTTTGCTATATGAAACTTTTCATTTTCTGTATAACTGTTCACTTCGATAATTTCCATTCTGTCAAGCAATGGTTTTGAAATGGTTTGAAGGGAATTGGCTGTTGCAATAAACATTACCTCTGACAAATCCAGAGGAATTTCCACATAGTGATCTCTAAACTTTACATTCTGTTCCCCATCTAATACCTCTAACAAGGCTGCTGATGTATCCCCTTTGTAGTCAGAACTCACCTTGTCAATTTCATCTAACAGCATCAATGGGTTTTTCACTCCCGCACTGCGCAATCCATTGGCAATACGCCCAGGCATGGCTCCTATATAAGTCCTTCTATGTCCACGAATTTCTGCTTCATCACGAACTCCGCCTAAGGATATCCTGACATATTCTTTATTCAATGCCTTTGCCACAGAACGGGCGATGGATGTCTTTCCTGTCCCAGGGGGACCCACCAGACAAAGAATGGGACTTTCCCCTTTTTGGGTAAGGCTGCGAACTGCGAGAGATTCCAAGATTCGCTCCTTTACCTTTTCCATCCCATAGTGTTCTTCCTCTAGGATTCTCTCTGCTCTTTCTAAATCCTTACTGTCCTTTGATGCCTTATTCCAGGGGAGTTCTAATAAGGTTTCTATATACCCTCGAATCACTGCATTCTCTGAATTATTTGATGTTGTATTTCGAAAGCGCTCAATTTCCTTCTTTAATTTTTCTTTTACCAATGGATCTGCCTTTAGTTTTTCCACCTGTTCTTCAAAATGCTCTGCCTCACTGGCGGCATCTTCTCCTAATTCCTCACGAATTACACGCATCTGCTCTCTTAGCAGATATTCTTTTTGATTTTTATCTACTTTTTCTTGGATTTTCGATTGCAATTCCTGACGAATATGAAAAATCTCGATTTCATTTGCCAGAATATCGCAAAGCAAGTCATAACGTTCTTGAAATTCCACAGCTTCCAGCAAACGTTGTTTTTCCTTATAATAAACGGACAAGTTTATAATTATCTGTTGAGACAGCTGATATACATCCGTAGTATCTGTCAATCGTTGGATGGAATCTTTTTTTATTTTTGGGTGAAGTTCCCCATAATTTTCAAACAATTCCTTTAGCGTTCTAAACATCGCCTCTTTTTCCTGAGGATTGTAGGAACCCTTACTTTCTGGATATTCCAGAATTTTCCCTGTCATATATTTTTCTTCCGTGCCAAGTTCAAGAAGTCTGGCACGTTTTATTCCCTCTGCCATCACACGCAATGCTTTTGAAGGAAGTTTTAACACCTGTTTTATTTCGGCAATTACCCCAATGGAATACAAATCTTTCACCCCAGGGTCATCTGCCTGGCTGTCCATTTGTGCTACAAGAAAAACTTGTTGATTATTGTTCATTGCATACTCAATAGCCTGCACTGATTTTTCCCTTGTGATATCAAAATGAACAATCATATCCGGCAAAACAGTTATTCCTCGCAATGCCACCACAGGCAATATCATTGTCTCTTGTTCCATTTATCTCACCCACTTTAAAATTTTAACAGACTTATTACGCCGTAGCATCTGCTTTTTTCTTACTTCTTAAGGTTTTTGTTTCTTTTTCTTCCGCTATCTCTGATCGCACAATCATAGGTGGTGCTGTTTCCAATGCAGCTTCTTTGGTTACCACACAGCTTACGATACTTTCATCACTAGGCACTGTGTACATCAAATCCATCATGATATGTTCCAGAATAGATCTTAATCCTCGGGCTCCAGTCTTTCTTTCTAAAGCTTTTTTTGCAATCACTTCCAAAGCTTCTGGATCTATAGATAATTTTACATTATCTAACTCAAACATCTTTTCATACTGTTTTATCAATGCATTCTTTGGCTCTGTCAGAATACGCACCATTGCTTCTTCATCCAGTTTATCCAACGCTACCATTACTGGCAAACGACCAATAAATTCTGGAATCAAACCAAACTTGGTCAAATCCTGGGGAAGCACATTTTGGAATAACACTCCTTGGTCTTCTTCCTTTTTGTCTGCAATTTCAGCTAAGAAACCAATAGATTTTCTATCCATTCTCTGCTCAATAATCTTATCCAGTCCGTCAAAAGCACCACCACAGATAAACAAAATATTTGTAGTGTCAATCTGAATCAATTCCTGGTGAGGATGTTTTCTTCCTCCTTGTGGTGGAACAGATGCCACGGTACCTTCTAAGATTTTTAATAATGCCTGCTGAACACCTTCTCCTGACACATCTCTTGTGATGGATACGTTCTCCCCTTTTTTGGTAATTTTATCAATTTCATCAATATAAATAATACCCTTTTCTGCTCGCTCAATATCATAATCTGCAGCCTGAATTAATTTCAATAAAATATTTTCAACATCTTCACCTACATACCCTGCTTCTGTAAGAGCAGTTGCATCTGCAATAGCAAAAGGTACATTCAAAATGCGAGCCAATGTCTGTGCTAGGAACGTCTTTCCTGAACCTGTGGGGCCCAACATTAATATATTACTTTTTTGTAGTTCTACATCTAAATTTTTCTGTGAAAGAATTCTTTTATAATGATTATACACTGCAACAGACAACACCTTCTTTGCCTCATCTTGTCCAATGACATAGTCATCCAACAGTGCAGATATTTCCATTGGTTTTAAAAGATTGATTTCCAACTCATTATCAAATTCTTCTTCTAATTCTTCTTCAATTATTTCTGCACATACATCTACACAGCTTTCGCAAATATATATTCCATTTGGACCTGCAATCAACTTACGAACTTGTTCTTGTGGTTTTCCACAAAACGAGCACCGGATACGTTCTTCTTGTTTTTTTCCTGCCATAAACTTCTCCTTAAATCTTTAAATTCTATAGTATCTGTTCCAAATCACAAAACAGATACATACATTCTATATAACTATTATGATATAACTGCACAACAAGGCTACCTCAAATGAGGCAGCCTTTCTTATTCAAATTCAAACACCAGAACAGGGGGTGTAACGTAACACATCTTATTTTATTGACGACTTGTTACGATAGCATCTATCAGACCATATTCTAATGCTTCCTGTGCTGTTTTCCAGTTATCTCTCTCTGTATCTGCCGCAATCACATCATACGGCTGTCCTGTATTTTCAGCCAACATTCTGTTTAGGGTTTCCTTTGTATGAAGAATGTGCTTTGCTGCAATTTCAATTTCTGTTGCCTGCCCCTGTGCTCCACCTAATGGCTGATGAATCATAATTTCAGCATTTGGCAACGCCATACGTTTGCCCTTAGTTCCACCTGCTAAAAGGAAAGCACCCATACTTGCAGCCATACCAATACAAATTGTAGACACATCACACTTAATATAATGCATAGTATCATAGATTGCCTTTCCAGCAGTAACCGATCCACCCGGGCTGTTAATATACATATAGATATCCTTATTGGGATCTTCTGATTCTAAAAACAGTAACTGTGCCACAATAAGACTGGCTGTCGTCTCATTTACTTCCTCACCTAAAAAGATGATTCTGTCTTTCAAAAGTCTTGAATAGATATCGTAGGATCTTTCACCCCTGCTGGTCTGTTCAATGACGTAAGGTACTAAACTCATTGCAATTCCTCCTACCCTTTGCTAAAACATTAATCCAAAAAGAATTTTACTTTTCTACTGCTGCATCTACAACAAACTTAGCTGCTTTTGTCACAGCAAGATCTGCCATAATGTTTTTCTTTTCATTTTCTCCAATAGACTCGATAAGCTTATCAGCTTCCATTTGATACATCTTAGCCATCTTTTCCATTTCTTCTTTGAATTCTTCTTCTGTTGCTTCAATATTTTCAGCCTTTACGACAGCCTCTAATACCAAACGGCTTTCAATTCTTTCTTTTGCCTGTGGTCTCATCTGCTCTAATAGCTGTTCTGGGGTAGCACCGGTAAACTGCATATACTGCTCAAAAGACAATCCCTGCATCTGTAATCTCTGTGCAAAATCATTTACCATCTGGCGAACCTGTGTATCCAGCATAGCATCTGGGATTTCCATTGTTGCATTTTCCACAATCTTAGCTACAACTGCTTCTTCCTTTGCATTGTCAGCTTCTGTTTTTTTCTTTTCTTCCAGTTTTTTCTTAACGTCTTCCTTGTACTCTGCCATTGTGTCAAATTCTGACACATCCTGTGCAAAATCGTCATCTAACTCAGGTAATTCTTTTGCCTGAATTCCATTGATTTTAACCTTGAATACTGCTGGCTTTCCTGCCAAATCTGGAGCATGATATTCTTCTGGGAAAGTAACATTTACCTCCACTTCATCTCCGATGTTCTTTCCTACTAACTGTTCTTCAAATGTATCAATGAAAGTGTGAGATCCAATGGTCAATTCGTAGCTTTCTCCCTTTCCACCTTCAAATGCTTCACCGTCAACAAATCCTTCAAAGTCGATATTTGCAATATCACCATCTGCTACCGCTCTGTCTTCCACAGTGATGACTCTTGCACTATTTTCTCTCTCTTTGTTAATTTCTGCATCTACTTCTTCATCTGTCACTGTAACATCAGCCTTCTCTACTTCAATTCCCTTGTAGTCACCTAATGTTACTTCTGGTTTCAAAGCAACTTCTGCTGTGAAGATAAAGTTCTTTCCTGATTCAATCTGAGTTACTTCGATGTCTGGCTGTGAAACGATTTCTAAGTCTTCACATTCTCCTAATGCGTTTTCATAAGCTGTTGGGATAATTTCATTTGCGGCTTCTTCGTAAAAAATGGATGCTCCATACATCTTTTCAATCATCTTACGTGGAGCCTTTCCTTTACGAAATCCCTGAACATTGATTTTACCTTTATTTTTTTGATATGCAGTTTCAATTGCTTTTTCAAATTCCTCTGCTGGAACTTCAATTGTCAACTTTGCCATGTTTTTTTCAAGCTTTTCTACCTGTAAACTCATTTTAAAATTTCCTCCTTAATATCTATATCATGAATTATTTCTCTATACAGTCATTTTTAAAGTATATCATATGGTCTTTTAAAAAGCAACCAAAATATTGTCCACAAGCTATTCACAATTATTCCATAGGATTATCCACAAGTTATCCCCTATTTTTGTGGATAACTTATCCCCATTCCTTATTTTTTTCTATGTATTCACTCTCTTCAATCAGAACCTTACATTTACTGTAAGGTTCGTACCTGCGCCAAATCTCTGATTTGTGTGCA
>CACXGE010000069.1 GCA_902767135.1 uncultured Lachnospiraceae bacterium
GAGCTGGGCTACAAGGATTCGAACCTTGAAATGCTGGAGTCAGAGTCCAGTGCCTTACCATTTGGCGATAGCCCATTGTTTACTTCCTGTGCCAAAGCACAAAAATGATTATATATGAACTTTTCGAAAAATGCAAGTACTTTTTCAAAAAAGTTTGAAAAAAATTTTTTTCTATGTTACAATTCACCATAGTGATGAAAAGAAAGAATAAAAAACAGATACCTTATAAGGAAAATTTGTGAAGGCAGAAAGGAAAAAACATATGTGGGTTGCAAATAATTGGAAAGATTATCAAGTATTAGATACCTCCAGAGGTGAGAAATTAGAGCGATGGGGTGAGTATTATCTGGTTCGTCCCGATCCTCAGGTTATCTGGGATACCAAAAGGGAAAATAAGCATTGGAAACGCATGAATGGTCATTATCACAGAAGTTCTAAAGGCGGTGGTCAATGGGAATTCTTTGATTTGCCAGAGCAGTGGAGCATCCATTACAATAACCTGACTTTTCAATTAAAGCCCTTTAGCTTTAAACACACCGGACTTTTTCCGGAACAGGCAGTAAACTGGGACTGGTTTTCTGAAAAAATCAGAAACGCCAACCGTCCGGTTAAAGTTTTAAATCTCTTTGCCTACACAGGGGGAGCCACCTTAGCCGCCGCTGCTGCCGGTGCCCAGGTTACCCATGTGGATGCTTCTAAGGGCATGGTTACCTGGGCAAAGGAAAACGCAAAATCTTCCCATCTTGAAACTGCTCCGATTCGCTGGCTGGTTGATGACTGTGGGAAATTTGTGGAACGTGAAATCCGCAGAGGTAACAAATACGATGCCATCATTATGGACCCTCCCTCTTACGGCCGTGGGCCAAAGGGAGAAATCTGGAAAATTGAAGAATCTCTTTATCCGTTTGTGAAACTGTGTACCCAGATTCTATCAGACCAACCCTTGTTTGTCCTAATCAACTCCTACACCACGGGATTACAGCCGGCAGTGTTAAACTATATCCTTTCTACGGAGATGAAAAAATTCAAGGGAAAAGTAACTGCAGATGAAATCGGTCTTCCTGTAAAAGATAACGGACTGGTACTTCCCTGCGGTGCTTCCGGACGTTGGGAAAGTATATAAAAATAGGTGAAGGAACCAAAAGTAACAGTTCAGGCAGGTCTGCGCATTTACTGCGCTGACCGTGCAAAAATGCGCATTTAACAAAAATCGGGTAGGCGGTAGAATTTATATATCTACCGCCTACCCGATATTATAATTACCTTTTAATCAATCACTGTGATGCTGGTAATCACTGGCTGATTTTCTGCCAATACCGTTCCATTATCATCCTCCACAGATACACTGTCACAGATAGCATCCACCACTTCCATTCCTTCTGTCACAGTACCAAACCCTGCATAACTTCCGTCAAGGTAGGTAGAATCTTCATGGACAATGAAAAACTGGGAGCTAGCAGAATCATTTTCCATGGAACGAGCCATAGAAATGGTTCCTCTTACATGGGAAATATTGTTTTCTATCTCATTTTCTGCAAATTCACCTTTAATTGTCTTTTCAGAACCTCCGGTTCCATTTCCCAACGGGTCTCCCCCCTGTATCATAAATCCTTTGATAATTCGATGAAAAGTTAATCCATCATAAAATCCTGATTTGGCTAAATCCACAAAATTCGTTACAGAAATGGGTGCCACATCCGCATCCAATTCCAGTTTGATTACTCCATAATCTTTCACATCAATTTCCACATGATGTTTTCCGGTAAGAAGTTCTTCTGACTCCTCTTTTTCCCTCTCACCGGTCTGTGTTTCTACTGTTTCATCCTTTTCCTGCGTGTCTGTATCGGTCTTAGAATTATTTCCACATCCTACACAGGTAGTAAATACAAGTACACTACATAATATGGCATTAAAAATCTTCTTTTTCATCTTTTTTCCTTTCTTATCTTTACTTCTCTTATTTTACATCATCTACATTGTTTCGTGGTGCTACATCACCATATATACCACTCCCACACAAATCACAATTTGAATAATGGCAAAGCGAAATACCGTATGGGTGTTTGACCAGTCCCATACCTTTCGCACGTGGTCATGCAATGGTGTCCTTACCTTGGTTAAAATCTTGATTTTCAGAAAGCGAAGCAGGGAAACTTTCAATAAGCCCAATCCTCCGTCCAAAATCAACACTAATGCTATCGGAATATACAAAAATGGACGTTCTGTTTTCAAGATAGCAATGGCGATAAACAATCCCATGGCTCTGGAACCTGCATCCCCCATCATCAGCTTACTAGGAGTAGCGTTATACCATAAATATCCTAAAATACAAATGCAGAATACCAAAATCATATATGTATGATTTTCCTCAACATTCACAAATTTTCCAATAATATAAATAGTCATCAAAGAGATTATGGTCAGCGTTCCGGATAGTCCATCTACTCCATCCGAACAATTGGTAACATTGATAGATGTCCAAACCAGAATCACCACAAGAATTCCAAATAACACCACCGGAATTTCTATATTCATATCAAGACACTGAATGTGTACCAGGTTACTGTTAAATCTTAGATATGTTACAGCCACCATAATTGCTATCATCAAATCCAGCAATCCTTTTTTGTATTCATCCCAAGGTGTCTTAGCACAGTCATCCAAAAAACCGGTAAGCATGGCCGCCGCCACCAAAATCAAATATACCACCAATTCTGTGGTGAGTTCATTAAACAAAAGAGTGGTAATAAGAAATACAATAATAAACAAAAAACCGGCTCCTCTTGGTTTCCCCGCTGACTTCTTCCCATCGTGGGCAAACTCCCTTCCCTGGTCTCTTGGCAACATTCCTGAAAACTGATGCATACAAAAACATGTGCCTAAAAAAGCCACCATCAATCCCAGAAATGCAATTACCTTTGTATCAGTGTTTTGCATTAAAAAATAAATCATTTGAACCTTCCTTCCTGAATCATATTTTTTCCATCTGTTAGGGTTATATCCACATAACTTTTTCTTATTTTATTTTGATGTTCTTTTTCGCCGATTGTGAACTGCTTACAGTCTTTCCATATACACTATAGCTCTTCACATAATAATAGTACCTTTTTCCCTTAGTTCTATTTTTGTCCGTGTAACTTGTTTGTCTTGTCTTTTTTAATAATCTGTAGGTACCATTTTGGGTGTCGCTGACATATATCTTATAGTAACTTACACCCTTAATTTTTTTCCAACTTATGTTTACCCGTCCCGCCTTATTTTGCTTCAACGTAACTTTCGTCTTTTCAGGTATTTTTAACCAATGGGCATACAGCGTACTATTTCTCGTTACCTTAAAACTCTTGCTTACCTTACTTCCCCCTGTTTTTTTCGTATACCATCCTAAAAATACATATCCCTCTCTGACAGCCTCGGGAAGTTGTGATAACGTCTCATTTTTTTTCTTTGCTACCGAATATGTAGACTTATTCTCTATCTTTCCCCCATTACCACGATAAAATACCTGATACGATATCACTGCCTTTTTCGTGGGAGTTGGAACTTTGGTAGGAATCCATGTATTTGCTACACTTTTCGTCACGCTGGGCACTGCCGTGTTGGTGGGACTCTTCGTCACGCTGGGCACCGCTGTGTTTGTGGGTGTCTTGGTCACACTGGGCACCGCTGTGTTTGTGGGTGTCTTGGTCACACTGGGCACCGCTGTGTTTGTGGGTGTCTTGGTCACACTGGGCACTGCCGTGTTCGTTGGTGTCTTGGTCACGCTGGGCACTGCCGTGTTGGTGGGACTCTTCGTCACGCTGGGCACCGCTGTGTTTGTGGGTGTCTTGGTCACACTGGGCACTGCCGTGTTCGTTGGTGTCTTGGTCACACTGGGCACCGCCGTGTTCGTTGGTGTCTTGGTCACACTGGGCACCGCCGTGTTCGTTGGTGTCTTGGTCACACTGGGCACTGCCGTGTTGCTGGGACTCTTAGTCACGCTGGGGACTGCCGTGTTGCTGGGAACCTTGGTGGCAGTTGGCATTGGGGTTACTGTACTGGTTGGGCTTGGGATTTTTGTTGGCGTTACTGTATTGGTAGGAGCTTTATCTGCATCTTCCACCGTGTATTTAAAGGTATAACTTCCAACTTTGGAATAATCTCCTATCCCTTGAAATAATACACTTGCCACTCCCACTTGCTCATTGTCTGAATAGCTTAGCGAATAATTTCCCTCCAACTCCTTCTTTTCCTTGCCATCATAAAAATAAACAGGAACAATAGCAGCCGTTTTGTCGTAATAAGTTATGGTTTGGGGAAGGTATGCACATAAAATATTTTTATATACATAATACCCATTCGTACTGGAATAGGAAGCACTTCCATCTGTATAGTAGAAACTTCCTGCATCACTTAACTGTGATACCAAGCCAACGCTTAATCCAGTCAAAAGACTACTCATCACCGTACTGTTCTCGCAGGAAAACTGTAGGTGAAAATTTTTGTTTTCCTTTGCCTTTTCCAAAGCTTTTCCTAATAGTTTTGAAATCTTCTCACTGCTGTTTACATCGTCTTGTGTCACATACAAATTATAATATGTATAGTAATTATAGGTATCTGCAGTTGTGTTTGGCACATCATACATACCCGGGTAGACAGAGGGCTGGTAACTATGCTTTGCAAATTTGCTGGTAGAACAGTTAAACCAGGTATAGACCATCTGCCTTTGGGCAGTGGCGTTTTTGTTCAAATCGTCCCAGGTAACATCAAGATTGTACCATTCTCCATCAATATTGATTAAATTCCAGGCATGACCTCCGCCATTTCCATAACCCACCGCATAAATAGACTCTAAACCTGCGTAATTTGCCAATAATTGGAACGCCTTAGCATACCCTTCACATACAACTCCAGTCTTATCAAACACTCCCGTAATGCTGTGAGCAGAGCCTTCATCCGAAGGTGTGGTACCAGAGCTGTATTTGTAGTCAATATTTTCAATAATTTTATCATGAATCAACAACTCTAATTCTAATTCAGAAGCACTGTTTTCCACTGCCTTGTCAATCTCAGTTATATATTCTTCCATTCCTGTTTCAATATTTTTCCAAGCCGTTTTTCTGGAAGCTGTGGAGGCATAGTCTTCATGAACATTTAAATAAGCCTTTGTTATTAACTTATTCTGATTTATGGCGTAACTAAAATTACAAGTATACCAAAAATATTGTGGATAATCCGCTCCCAGGGCAAACAATACTTTACGAAAATCTGTGATGTCTGTCCAACCATAAGAAGACAAATCTACAGTTTCCCATAAATACACTGTCTGATTGCTGTTATTTACCTTACTGACTGTCTCTGGAAATTCTTGATGAAACCTCTCAGCCAATGCCACCAAAACATCATAGCATTTTCTCTGTGTAAGATCCAGTTGTTCATACCCATAGGCAGTTGTAAAAATAGCATTTACATCACTTTCCTGTATGCTATAGGATGCAGACTCTGATTTTTGAAGGAAGGCAAACTTTTCATCTAACTGCTCTGCCTCCTCCAGAGAAATCTGTTCCGCTTCCTCTTCCATCAAATCACCTGTCTGCTCCAGGAGAGACAATTCACAGGTACCAGGCTGCTCACTGGCAGACACCCACACGGCCGTTGTGCCTTGCAGACTTTCTGCAATTAACGATACGCAAAGCAACCATCCTACCAATTTTTTCTTCATACGCATTCTCCTCATTATGTTTTCTGGTAATTTGGCTGTCTGAAAAATTTAATCAAATAAAACAGACAAACCAAAAAGCTGATTCCATCTGCAATCGGCTGAATATATACAACTCCCATAAATCCCCATAAATAGGAACATATATATATACCTGGCAGATATACCATTCCCTGTCGTAGGGAGGCTAAAAGCACTGCCTGCTTCACCTTTCCCATAGCCTGATATAACCCACTACACAAAAGCGCTGTCATTGTAAAGGGAAGCAGAATACTCTGATATCTCATCCAGCTATCCACAAGATTCAAATACTGGATTTCTCTTATGAATAATTGTAAAACATTTCTGGAAAAAAAGAAAGCAATTATCCCGAAAAAAACATGAAAAACCACGCCCGCTTTTATTGCATGGCTGCAACTTCTTTTCAACTTTCCACAATTGCCTTCTCCATAAAAATACCCAGCCACGGGGCTGTAGCCTTGAATGTAACCTACAATCAGCGCAAACAAAACCGAATACAGTTTAAATCCTATGGCCATAGCTGACACTGCCCCTGCTCCATACCCCGACAACATTCGGTTTTGTACTGTGTTGGCAACGCTTCCAATGCTCTGTCTTACAAATGATGCAAATCCCAGCCGAATAATTTCCAAACATCTGACAAAATTTATGGAATATAGTAATTTCTTCCAGGTAACTCTCACCATGGTCTGTCCGGAAAAATACCAATATAGCAAAAAAATACATTGTATTATGACATACATCAAATAGGAAACTCCTGCTCCCCCTACTCCAAAATGAAATACGATGGTAAGCATAAATTCCAAAAAAACTCCCAAAACACAGCTACCTGCCACTGAAATTAACACTTGCTTTGCCCCGCCTTCTGCGCGCAGGAGATTTTGCAACGTATAGCTTAAACAGATTCCGGGGGCTGACAGACACAAATACCTTCCATATACCATTCCATATACCATCATCTCATTGTCTGCTCCTAAAAATACTAGTAATGTGGGCAGCTTCCACAAAGACAGTCCTGTCAATACACCACCTAATACAACGGTCAAAACCATAGCAGTCAGCGCATATTCTCCCGCCATCTCCTCCTCTTCTTCCCCTATCAGCATAGCAATTCTGCTTCCTCCACCCATGCCACAGGTAAACCCTATACTTTGTATTATATTCTGGATCGTAAACAAAATGCCTGCAGCCCCTGCTGCAAAAAAATTTATTCGTGTCAAAAAAAAAGTATCTGCTATATGAAAAAAAGCCAGGCACAACATGGTCGCCATAGATGGCGCAGCCAAAATGAGCATAGCTTTTGGTATGGTTTCTTCCTTCATAATATTTTGAAGCGTCTTATGTTCCATTTGTTCTCTTTCCTTCCAAAATAGATTACTATAACTAGTAATTAATTTTTCCGAAAAGATTTTTTTTATACCTGATTTTATATGGTATAAAAATCAAATACCCCTGGATTATCATCCAGTATATCCTGCAATGTAATATTGTCTACCACATCATTGATGGCTGCATAGAGCTTTTCCCATACTTTTAACGTGGGACAATGTTCTTTTCTCTCACAGGTGTTTACCTCATATTCCAAGCATTCCACCGGTGCCAGACTTCCTTCTATGGTTCTTAAAATCATGCCCACCGTATATTCTTTCGGTGTTTTGGTTAAATGGTATCCCCCTTGAGGACCGCGGATACTTTTCACGTATCCTGCTCTATTCAGCATAGAAATAATCTGTTCTAAATATTTGTCTGAAATCTCCTGTCTCGCTGCTATTTCCTTTACTGATATTGGCTTCGCTTCTACATTTTTTGCCAACTCCAACATCACACGCAATGCATATCTTCCTTTTGTAGAAATCTTCATTTTGCCACCTCTTATTTTGCTCTCTGGATTTAATTTCTTAATTTTCGTTGCTAATTTAAGTTTCTAATTTAAGTTTTCTGCCATCTAATGTTCCATTTTTAACCACATTATCATTTGCCCTAAATCCTCCAGAATCATTTTGGTCATTTTTTCCATTTCCTGATTCGGGGGTAATTTATCCGGCACCATGATAACGTCCATCCCGGCTCTATACCCGGCATAAACTCCATGATAAGAATCCTCCACTGCATAACACTGTTCCGGTTTTACACCTAATGCCTGGGCAGCAGTAAGATATATTTCCGGTTCTGGCTTACTTTTCTTCACCATATCTCCATAGATTAATGCATCAAAATATCCTAAAACTCCCAAATGTTCCAGTTCCCTTGCTGCATACTCTCTGCGTGAGGAGGTTGCCAGACCGATGAGAAACTTTTCATTTTTCAAGTAATCTAATAAAGCAACCACACCCGGCTTTAACTGTAAGTCTCCCGAAACTGCCCTTTTATGAAATAATGCGGACATTTCCCCCTTATACTCATCATAGGGAAAATCCAGTCCATATCTGTCTAGAAATTTCGACTTGGTAATCACACGATTCATCCCAAGACATTCTGTGCAGGCTAAAGTGATATCTGGGATATGATACTTGTCTGCAATTTCCTGCCAGCAAGAAAACACCAATGTCTCAGAGTCCAAAATCACCCCGTCCATATCAAAAATAACTGCTTTTTTCATATTTTCCATGATTTCCTTTACACTCTTGCATCTGTTACTGTTTTCGTACCACCTGGTATTCATCCCCATTGATATAATAGGAACATTCTTTGGTATTTCCCTGAAGGAAACGTACCATATCATCTTCATCCAGATTCACTTCGCAAACATAACACTCATAATCCTCGTCATAGACAAAGTTTCCACAGGTTTCACAAACACTCATTGTTATTCTCCATTCTTTCTTGGTGGTGTTACATCCTCAAAACTACATTCATCTATCACATCAAATGCCTGTCCCTTTGCCCAAGGGCTCCCCACATCACATCTTCCATGGTGGTACTGTCTCACAGAGGTACCCGCCTCCAATTCATCTGACATCTGAATCTTGATTCTTCCGTCTCCCTTTGTTGCATACTGGTCTAACAAAGCTACGATATTATCAATATCTGTTTCATCATAATCTGCGCCCATGATTGCTCCTCCCTTCCTGGCAAACATTCTTCTAATCCATACTCAAATTGTTGTTTTATATTTTTCATATCCGCTCAAAACTGCTGAACAGATATATTTTTATATCTGACAGTTATGCACTGTTCTTGGGAATGGAATTACATCCCTGATATTGCTCATTCCAGTTAAATACATAACCATCCGCTCAAATCCCAACCCAAAACCGGCGTGACGCACACTGCCATACTTTCTCAAATCAAGATAAAATTCATAGTCTTCCTGTGACAATCCGCAGTCTTTCATACGCCCACACAACACTTCATAATTGTCTTCCCTCTGGCTTCCACCGATAATCTCCCCAATACCTGGAACCAGACAATCCACTGCTGCCACAGTCTTGTTATCTTCATTTAACTTCATATAAAATGCCTTAATTTCCTTTGGATAGTCTGTGACAAACACAGGGGCTTTGTATATCTCTTCTGTGAGAAAACGCTCATGCTCGGTCTGCAAATCGCATCCCCAGCTCACCTTATATTCAAAGCGGTCATTGTATTCTTCCAAAACTTCCACTGCTTTTGTATAAGTAATTCTCACAAACTCTGAAGACACCACATGATGTAACCTTTCTAACAACCCCTTGTCCACATAAGTGTTTAGAAACTCCATCTCCTCCGGAGCATGATCTAACACATAGGTAATCACATATTTCATCATATCCTCTGCAAGGAGCATATCTTCCTCTAAACCTGCAAAAGCAATTTCCGGCTCAATCATCCAAAATTCCGCCGCATGTCTTGTAGTATTTGAATTTTCCGCACGGAAGGTTGGTCCAAAAGTGTAAATATTCTTAAAGGCACAGGCAAAGGTCTCCCCATTCAGCTGACCGCTGACGGTAAGATTGGTCTCTTTTCCAAAAAAATCTTTGGAATTATCCACCTTTCCTGATGCATCCGTTGGAAGATTGTCCATGTCCAAGGTGGTGACACGAAACATTTCTCCCGCACCCTCGCAGTCACTTCCTGTAATAATTGGAGTGTGTACATATACAAAACCCTTCTCCTGAAAAAACTGATGTATGGCATAGGCACATAGGGAACGAATACGAAATACAGCCTGGAATGTATTGGTCCTTGGACGCAAATGCGAAATACTTCTCAAATACTCAAAAGAATGTTTCTTTTTTTGTAAAGGGAAATCGCTTGCAGATTCCCCTTCTATAGCAACAGTCTCTGCCTGGAGTTCAAAGGGCTGCTTTGCCTCTGGTGTAGCTATAAGCTTTCCGCTTACCACCAATGCTGCCCCTACATTGCATTTACTGATTTCCTTAAAATTTGTCAATTTTTCGTCATAAACCACCTGTATGGGCGTAAAAAAAGTACCGTCACTTAAGGTGATAAACCCAAAACTTTTAGAGCCTCTGTTGCTCCTAACCCAACCACCGATTTCAATGTTCTCTCCCAAATAAGTATTCTGATTTTTAAAAATTTCCCGAATTGTCACCATCTTTTTTGCCTCTCTGTCCTATCATTTACATAGCGATTCAAAACCTTAGAACTGTTGCATTTAAACACCATTTCTGTTTCCTGCAAACTTAACTTACGATATCCTCCCACAGGAAGGTTTTCATCTAATTTTAGCTGTCCAATACTGATTCTTTCCAAATACAGGACATAACATCCCACTGCCTTTAGCATTCGTCGCACCTGACGTTTTTTTCCTTCTTTTATCATAAGGAGTCCGGAGACTACCTGGGTATTTCTTGGGTTTCTCACTACATTGGAACACTCATACCCCGCAAACAAATGCTCTATTTCAGAAATGTGGGCTTTGTCTTTTATGATACATTTTGCCGGCTTTGTCTTTTCCGTCTCCCCCTTTAGCAGCACCCCCTGTTCTAAGCATTGTCGTTTTTCTTCATTTAATTCGCCCAATGCCCAGAAAAAATAAGTTTTTTCCACATGAAAATCTGGATGCATCATCCTCTGATTCCATTGCCCGTCATTGGTAAGCAACAACAGTCCTTGGGTATCCTTATCCAGTCTGCCCACTGGGTGCAGCTTTTCTTTCAACGGCTCTTCAAAATAGTCCATCACTGTTTTATGCACAGCATCTTTTTTTGCTGTAATGCAACCGGGGGGTTTGCGAAACATATAATACAATTTCTCTTCCATATCTATTTTACTACAATCTTAATTCTCTTGCTAATACCATTTTGTCCATAAGCATACACATAACAGCTTCCCTTTTTCTTTCCTGTGACTACCCCTGTTTTACTTACCGTTGCTATCGAAGTATTTTCAGATACATATCTTAGTTTGCCGCTGTATATCTTCTGCCTTTTTCCCACTAAAGTAACCTTTGCGTTCAGCTTGGATTTTTTTCCTTTCTTTATGATAATCTTACTATCCGCTGACACTTTTTTGGTATTAGAATACTTGCCACCTGTAGTAACCCCATAGACTGTGCTGGAAATTTCTAAAATTTCTTTTTTATCCTCTTTATCCTTCTGAAACGCAACCACCATATATTTGTAATAGGTCTTCTCTTTTAAATTTTTCTGTGTAAAACTCACCTTGGAATTTTTGTTCATTGTGGCAAGCTTTACCATTTTCTTTCCGCAGGCAGCTCCATATACAAGATATCCGTCTGCCTTCTCCTGTTTTTTCCAACTAAGTTTTATTTTATCCTTGCTTTCTTTTAACTTTGGCTGAAGCTTTTTATAACTGCTTCCTTTTACATCCTTTGTATCTGTCTTTGTCTTACTTAAAGTTTTCTCAAAAGCTACAATATTTACATCTGTATCCTTTTCTTTCTCTGTTGCCTTTGTAATCGCTGGTGTAGCACTTAAACCTGGTTTTTGGGTTACTGTTACCCTTACTGTTGGTGTAGGGGTCTGACTTACCACTCCCCCTTGAGATAACTCCTCAATATACTTCTTTATTTCAATAGTTTCCATACTGCCATCTGCAAGGGTTACCACTAAAGTTCCCTGAATTACTCCCTCTTCTGACATGGTAGCTTCCTTTTTTTGAAATTTTCCTGCTTCTGAAGTATCCCAGACTACATGGGCACCGTAGACAGTTGCCTTTTCTTCTGCTGCCTTTAATATGGTATCTCCTTCTAAAGAATTGTCATACACTAATTTATTCAAAGCGTCATTGATGGCATTCATCACATTTTCTGAATTTTTGTCATCCTCCACAGGATAACCCATCACCCGGTTCACCCCCAGTTCCTTCGTTTCACCTTTATAAGTAAAACATAAGATTCCCTGAATCTTTCCCTGGGTGGTTTCTGTCATATCTATCTTAGTGAATTCTTTTCCTGCTTCTGTGCTAAACGCAACTTCAATCTCCTCAAGTTCTCCAATTGCCTCGGTATTTTCCGCTGCCTCTTTTGCCACCTGAATAATTGCCTCAGGTCTGGTTCCATTGTCAAATATCATCTCATCAATTGCCTTTGATGCCCGTTCTATTGCTTCTTTTAAAATCTGCTGTTGGGTTTCTCCTGCAAATACTACAATCTTTTCCCCAAAAACTGCCTCCGGCACTGCTACCATTGTAACCATGGCCCCACAAAGCAACATTGTCACTAACTTTTTCTTCATAACATAATTTCCCTCCATTATTATTTGCTATGTTCTGGTCAAAAACCTCTTTATACAACTTATTTTATTATACGTAACATATTCCTAGAATGCAAGTAGACTTTCTGTTGATTACAGATATTGTTATGATTTGATCGCTCTTTTTATACTAATTGCATTTTTCTCCAAAGTAAGCTATACTTATAAGTATATTTTTGTGTATGTTTTTTGTTTGTACAAAAGAAAAGGGGGAAGTTATGTACAATCTATTTATCTCCATTCAATTTATTGGAATCATTTTTTTAATCTTTGAACTGGTATATATTATTTTACAGCGTCCTACAGAATTCCATGGACTATTAACCTTGTCCACAGTTTCCACTCTGGTAAACTTTGTTGGTTATCTTTTTGAGCTTACCTCCACTACGAAAGAGGAAGCATTGCTTGCTGTAAAATTTATTTATCTTGGTAAACCATTTATTGCACTTTCCATTTTTTTGTTTGTGGCAAAATTCTGTAAAGTCAAGTTATCCGGCTGGCTGAAAGGTGCTATGATACTGTTACACTTAAGTATATTCTTTTTTGTGCTTACTTGTGAACATCATACCATTTTTTATAGCTCTATTGACTTTACCACGGATGGACTCTTTCCCCATCTGATATTAGGACATGGAGTTTTGTATATTTTGTATTATGGTATTTTGGCTATTTATTTAATCCTTTTAAGTTATATGTGTATCCATAATTATCACAAAACAACCTCTGCCATCCACAAAAAACAGTTAAACTGTCTGATGCATATGATTTGCTCCACAGCAATAGGATTTGCACTTTACCTAAGTGGCTGTACTCAGGGATACGACTGTACTGCCCCTGCCTACCTTATCGCCACCATATTTCTAACGCTGTCTATCACAAAATACAAGCTATTTGATACGATTTCCCTGGCAAAAGAAAACGCTATGGATACCTTTTCCGAAGGTTTAATGGTTTTTGACAACGAAGGGGATTTGCTTTATAACAATTCCACTGCCCAGCAGATTTTTCCTTCTTTACAGACAGGACAGTATTCCGAAGATATGATACAGCTAAAAAAACTTTCTGACTGTAATTTAAGCCTTCACAGAAATGAACGGATTTATGACGTTACCCATCGTGATATTATACGCAAAAATATTTCTTACGGAACCATGTATATTCTTCACGATATGACAGATACCTACAATTACACCGACCGTCTGAAAAAAGATGTGGCAGAAAAAACAAAAGAAGTAATCTCTATCCAGCATTCTGTCATTGCCAGTTTTGCTAATATGATAGAAGCAAGGGATGATGTCACAGGACTTCACATAAAAAATACCAGTGAGTACGTAAAAATTGTGGCAAGAGCGCTGAAAGAAGAGGGAAAATATACAGATATCCTTACAGTCCAGTATTTAGAATATGTGATTCAGGCTGCTCCCCTTCATGACATTGGAAAAATTTCAATCCCTGATTATGTATTAAAAAAAGCAGACCGATTGACAAATGAAGAATTTGAGATTATCAAAACCCACCCTGTTGTGGGTGCAAAAATTATCGATGAAACCCTGGCTGGCCTGGAAGATGATGAATACGTAAACATCACCCGAGATGTGGCTTTGTATCATCACGAAAAATGGGATGGCAATGGCTACCCGAAAGGTTTAAAAGGAGAAGAAATTCCCCTCTGTGCCAGAATTATGGCAATTGCGGATGTCTATGATGCACTCCGTTCCAAGAGAAGTTATAAAGAGGGATTCTCAAAGGAAAAATCAAAGGATATCATCTGGGAAAGCAGTGGAAGCCACTTTGACCCAGAAATTGTTGCAACATTTATGAATCATATTGAAGAAATTGAAAGGGTGGTGGATTAATCCACCACCCTAAACCATGATATCACACTTAGCTAACATGCATTTTTCCTTTTTTAACCATTTAAAAGAGCACCGCCGCTATTGCCACAGTGCTCTTTTAAACAAAAACTATATATAATAATGAGGGGGGAGTAGTAAATTTACTTGGGGGAATAAATTTACTAAAAAAGGTATAAATTACTAGGATAACAAACTTCATCGACCTAAGTTTGCTTCTCCTGTACAGCAAAAACATAATATCATGTTCTATGATTTTTGTCTAGTACTTTTTAAAATTTTCGTAATCTTTTTGTAATATATCTAACTATTTATTAATATTCTTCATGATTTTATTCACTTTTACTGATATTGACTTTCGTACAATTGATAATAAAATCCTTTTTTTCCTAACAGTTCTTCATGATTTCCCTGCTCAATAATATTCCCATCCTTCATAACCAGAATCACATCTGCCTCCTTTATGGTAGATAGGCGATGAGCCACAATAAAACTGGTTCGCCCCACCATCATTTTTTCAAATGCTGACTGAATTTTCATCTCGGTTCGGGTATCAATCGAGGAAGTTGCCTCATCTAAAATCAGCATTGGCGGTTTACTTAGCATAATTCTTGCAATACACAATAACTGCTTTTGTCCGTCTGATAATCCTTCTGCCCCTTCCTTTACCACAGTGTCATAGCCTTGCGGCAATCGTCTTATGAATCCATCTGCATATGCCATTTTTGCGGCTGCTATCATCTCCTCCTCTGTGGCATCCGGCTTTCCTTCTAAAAGATTATCTCGTATCGTAGCATTTCTAAGATTGGTTTCCTGTAATACCATTCCATAACAGCTTCTCAGACTTTTTCTGGTAATCTCCTGTATATCTACCCCATCAATAAGAATCTTTCCTTCATCCACATCATAAAACCGCATTAACAAATTGATAAGGGTGGTTTTTCCACAGCCCGTAGGACCAACGATTGCCACCCTCTGACCCGGTTTTACTTTCAGGCTCAAATGCTTTAGCAAAGGTTTTTCCTTATCATAAGAGAAGCTTACATTTTTAATCTCTACCATTCCTTTTACTTGGTCAGATAACAAAACTGCCTCTTTTTCCGGAATCTGTTCCTCTTCTTCCATGAATTCAAAGACTCTTCCCGCACAGGCAAAAGCATTCTGTAGTTCTGTAATCACTCCGGAAATCTCATTAAATGGCTTGGTGTACTGATTGGCGTAACTTAAAAAACAAGACAGCATACCAACCGTAAGATTTCCATTGAGCACTGCCATAGCCCCGGCAAAACCCACTCCCGTGTATACCAAACCGTTAATAAATCTGGTAGATGGATTGGTGATAGAAGAAAAGAAAATCGCCTTTAAGGAACATTTGGTCAGCCGCTCATTGATTTCCCTGAATTGCTCTATTACCTTCTCTTCCCTGGAAAATGCTTTTACAACTTTTTGATTCCCTATCATTTCATCAATGAGGCTGGTCTGCTCTCCCTTGGTCTCTGACTGTACCCGGAACAAATGATAGGTATTACGTGCAATAAACCCTGCCACAAACAAAGACAAAGGGGTAATACAGACTACCACAAGAGTAATTCTTGGATTCAGGCTAACCATAAAAGCCAATGTGCCAAGAATGGTAACCACTCCGGTAAACAACTGCGTAAATCCCAACAACAAACCTTCCGAAAGCTGTTCTACATCTGCAATCATCTTACTGACAATCTCTCCTTGAGGTTTGGGATCCAAATAACTTAAGGGCAGATTTTGCAGATGCGAAAATGCGTCTTCTCTAATATCCCTTACCACATGATAGGTGATTTTATTGTTGCAAAGGTTCATTACCCACTGGGAAAGAGCTGTAATTCCAATAAAAATCACAATCCGAATGCTGATACTATGTATTTGATGAAAATTCACCTGATTCTCTCCCACAATGTTGTCAATCACATTTCCAATTAAAATAGGAATATACAAGGACAATAATGCGGAGATTGCAGCTAGCACAAAAGAAAAGAACACAAAGATTCCATATTTTCTCACATATGCAAATATTTTTTTCGTTGTCTCTCTACTGTTCATTGTCTTCCCCCTTTTTAAACTGGGAATTGTAAATCTCCTGATACATTTCACAGCTTTTTATAAGTTCCTGATGTGTTCCCATACCAACCATATTTCCCTCGTCTAACACAATAATTTTATCCGCCTGCATAATAGAAGCAGTTCTCTGCGAGACAATGAATATGGTCATGGCCTTGTTTTTTGCTAACTCTTTTAATCCGGCTCTCAACTTTGCTTCCGTAGCATAATCTAACGCCGAGGTTGCATCATCCAAAATCAAAATCTCCGGATTTTTTACCAAAGCTCTGGCAATACATAGCCTCTGTCTCTGTCCACCAGATAAATTCTTTCCTCCCTGGGATAACATAGTCTTTCGCTTTTGTGGTTTTCCTTCCACAATTTCCCTTGCCTGGGCAGTCTCTAAGGCGGCCTGAATTTCTTCTAGGGTTGCATCCTCTTTTCCCCAGCGCAAATTTTCTTCTATGGTTCCATGAAACAGCACATTCTTTTGCAGGACAATCCCACATAGATTTCTTAGGCTCTTTTCATCGTACTGATTCACATCTTTCCCATCAATCAAAATCTTTCCCTTGCTTGCACTATAAAAGCCGCAAATCAAATGCACCAGACTGCTTTTTCCAGAACCGGTTCCTCCAATTATGCCTACCATGTCTCCCGGTCTGACCTTAAAACTGATATCTTTCAAGGAACTGTCCCCAGCCCCCTGGTAAGTGAATTCTACTTGTTGAAATTCCACCTTATATTCCCTGTCCCCATGGTCCCAGTTCGTCTGTTGTGACATGACTTTGTTCCCCTTTGGTTCTTCTATCTGAAGTATATCTGCCACCCTGTCTCCACTGGCCACAGCCTTGGTAATTGTGATAATCAGATTGGCAAGCTTAATCAATTCTACCAGAATCTGTGACATATAATTATACAATGCCACTACCTGCCCCTGGGTTAAAGTTCCCTGATTTACCCGAATTGACCCCACATAGATTAACACAACAATCCCTATATTAATTGTCACAAAGGTAAGGGGATTCATAAGGGCTGAAATTTTCCCCACATATAACTGTGCCTTGGTATACTCCTGATTTCTTGCGCTAAACCGCCTGATTTCCCAGTTCTCTTTTGAAAAAGCACGTATCAGACGTATCCCGCTAAGATTTTCTCTGGTAATGGATAATATAGAATCCAGAGACTGTTGTACCTTTTTATATAAAGGTATGGTAAGCATCATAATGCCAAATACAATCACAGATAAGAGAAGAATCACACCCAAAAATACAAAAGCTGTGGTAACATCTATGGTAAACGCCATGACCATGGCTCCAAACACAATAAATGGAGAGCGCAAAAACAGGCGCAGCACCATATTAACCCCAGACTGCAACCGATTGATATCACTGGTCATTCGTGTAATCAGACTGGAACTCCCCAAAGAATCTAATGTGGTGAAAGAAAATCCTTGTATCTTTTCAAACAGGCCATCCCGAAGTTCTTTTGCAAAACCGGTGGCTGCCTTTGCCGCAAAATACTGAGCTGTGATGGAAGAAATCAGCCCTACCACTCCAAGCAGCACCATGACTCCACACATTTTTGTGATATACACCTTATCATGGTTTCCTATACCCGTGTCAATTACTGCCGCCACTACCAAGGGTACAATCAATTCAAAGGAGGCCTCTAACAATTTAAACAATGGTCCTAATACGGTTTCCTTTTTATAATTCTTCAAATATACAAATAATCTTTTCATTCTGTTTCTTACTTTCCTAACGATTCCTATTCTATTTATAAATAATAGCCCTGGCAATTTCCTCTGCCTTTTCTTTTCCCATAAGTTTTTCAATCAGGGCACAGGAAAATTCTATTGCAGTTCCCATTCCCCGGCTGGTAATCACATTTCCATCTACTGCTACCTTTTCTTTTTTTACGGTTGCCCCCTGCAGTCTGTCTTCAAATCCCGGATAACACTCTGCATGTTTTCCAGATAAGATTCCCAAATCACCAAAAATACTAGGTGCAGCACAGATTGCTGCCACAAATTTTCCAGCATGAAAGAAATCTTTCACTGTATCTGTTACCAGCTTGCAGGCACCAAGATTTGTAGTTCCCGGCATTCCTCCTGGCAAAACCACCATATCTACCTTGGAAAAATCCACATCCTTAGCATAAGTATCCGCCTGAATCTGAATTTTATGCGCTCCCGTCACGTTAAGAGAATCTTCTCTTATGGAAGCCATCTTTACTTCCACACCGGCTCTTCTCAGCATATCTACCACGGTCAAACCTTCAATTTCCTCAAATCCTTCTGCAAAAAAAACTACTACTTTACTCATACTATCTTCCTCCTTGCGCAATTTTATATACAAGATTATAATACCTTATAAAGAGAAAATCTAGAAAAATAAATAATAATATATCAGCCAAATGATATCGTGGTGTTACTGTACACACAATGTGTGCACAGTAACGATTTCAGCCCATTAAAAATGCATCTACGATGCATGGGGCTGAAATTTCGCATAATATCATTCTTGGCGCATAGCTTAACAGCAAGTGTTAAGCTTGCGTCTGTACAGTAACAAATCGTGTTACAATACACACAATGTGTGCACAGTAACAGAAAGGATGGAAAACATATGGAAAATAACAATAACGTGGAAATCGAGAGAAAATATTTAGTAAATGATTTGCCGGATAACCTGGAAAGTTATCCCCATAAGAAAATAGAACAAGGCTATTTATGCACATCTCCAGTAGTAAGAATCCGAAGACAGGAGGAAGCATATATATTAACTTATAAAGGTCAGGGACTTATGGCTAGAACAGAATACAACCTTCCTCTCTCCAAAGAAGGATATGAACATTTAAGAAAAAAAACAGATGGGTACACCATATCAAAAACCAGATATTACATTCCTTTTGATGAAACCCACATCATAGAATTAGATGTTTTTGACCCGCCATTTGCACCATTGTATCTGGCAGAAGTAGAATTCAGCTCCCTTGAAGAAGCTGAATCTTTCCTTCCCCCAGAATGGTTTGGCACCGATGTAACCTTTGACGGCAGTTATCACAACAGCGCCATGAGCCAGGGTGCCCATAGAAAGAACTAATGGAATCATCAAAAACCTAAAATAGATGAAAGAGCTCCGCTTACAATTCCCCCGAGACTTTTCTTGATTTGGGAATTCAGCTCTTTCATATCTTCCTCTGAACCATTGACTAAATCAATCTTATCGCCACCAGGCACACTGGCCGGGTAGTCTCCGTAGGCCATCTGTAAATTCCCTGTCATATCAAGCTTCACATCCCCTAGTTTGAATTTGATATCATCAAACACCAAAGAAAACTTTTTCTCCCCTGCCTTCAATGATAAGATGGCTGTGCAGTCCACCATACAGCCCGATTTTTTTTCCGTAGCACTAAAATATACTTTGTTATCTTCCGTGCTATAGTCTATGCTGCACTGACCATCCACATATGACTCTTCTCCCTTGGTAATATTTAAGGTAAGACTCTCCTGAAATCCTGTTTTTCCTTCCTTTTCCTGTGCTGATTTTTCAGTTTGGGCACAATATCCGTTTTCTTTATTTTCAATCTTTAAGGAAATCACCTTTCCATTTTTGTCCATTTCTTCTTCGATAACAAGTCCCTGCTCTGTGCTGACAAATTTGGAAATAATATTTATATAACCCTGAGATTCATATTCTGGAAATTCTTTCTTTAAATCTGCCAGAAAGTTATTCATATCCTCTGTTGGAATTACAATGGTATATTGATATCCACCATATTCGTTTTCCGATTTTGACTTTTCCACAGTAAGCTTCTTATACATCTGTATAAAATCATAACTTAAGGTCTTATTATCCCACAACATTTCCAGACTTCCGTATGAATTAGTACTTACCATCTGGTCAAATAATCCTGCATATCCCTTTTGCAACACACGGATATTTCTATTGTTTAAACCAAGTTTCCCATCCCAGGCTGACATATCACCGGTATAATTAATGTAAGGTACTTTATCCTGAAATAAATCCGAAACAAAATACACATTATCCTGGTCAGTAATTGTCTTCACTGTGGCAAAAGGCATTCCACCCAGACCAATGCTCCACTGATTGTCTACCATTTTATTTTTCTTGTCAATATTGCTGACAAAGGAAGCCTCAATCGTAACTCCTGCCACTTTTTCCTGCAGTTTTCCCTCCATCACAGTATCCTTCTTGATGGATTCTTTATAGAAAGTTTTATATGCAAAATACTCATTAAAATACTTGTCTTCTGTTAAAGTAAAATATTCTTTTGCACCTAACAGCGCCTCTGCCTTTTTATCATTTTTTTGAAAAAGAATTACACCTATTATCACTAAAATTGCCGCTACCATAAGAGCAATGACTAAGCTTTTCTTCTTATTCCATTCATACATTATTTTCACCATCCTTGATAAATAGTAATACTCTGCCAACCAAAGTCAGCAGAGCAATCTGTTTCATTGTGTAGATTCTCTTATCATCAGTTCCCCGTCAAAGTACTTATGGGTGTGTTTTGTTTTCTTTCGTATCACTTGAAATAAAATTCTAGTAGTCTCTTTCGCAATTTCCTCTATGGGCTGTTTTATGGTGGTCAACGATGGGGTATAGTAGGTGGCTATATCAATTCCATCGAATCCTGCCACAGCAATATCTTCCGGTATTCTTAAGCCCACGTCATGTATGGCACGACATGCACCTACAGCAAGACTGTCAGATATTGCAAACACACTGGTAAAACTCTCCTTTTCATCCAAAAGCTCTCTCATAAGTTTATATCCATTCTCCATAGAATAATCTTCGCCATCTTCCATATAACGGATTAGTTTAGGATTTAAAGGTACTTGATGCTTCTCTAACGCCTGCTCATACCCCATCAGGCGAAGCCTTCCCACACTTTCATCATATTTCGTCGCCGTCAAAATGGCAATGTCTCTGTGTCCCTGAGTACACAAATAATCTACCATCCGATAACTTTCCTTTACATCATCCACAGAGACAGAAGAATAAAATTCATCGTCCTCATACTGCGGTTTTGCACTGGTAACTAACACCACTGGAACCTTAAGCAGTTTTAAACTGTCTGCGCTTTCTGTGTAAAATCCTCCAAGGAAAATCATCCCTTTCAATCGACGCTCCTTCTCCAATTCCATCGCAATGGAAACTTCATCTTCACTAGGCTCTACATGGCGCACCACCATACTGTACTGCTTTTTCTCTATTTCTTCCTCGATGACACGAATCATCCTGCCGAAGAAGGGGTTATCCACCCCCTTGACCAACAGCGCTATCGTATTGGAATCCGTACGTTTTAAATTTCTTGCACTATTGTTTGGTACATAATTATATTCCCGGATTACCTCCATTATTTTCTGCTTTGTTTCCGCATTAATATCTGGATGGTCATTCATAGCCCTGGATACGGTGCTTACCCCTACTCCACATATCCTGGCAATGTCCTTAATGGTTATTGTTTCCATGATCCCCCATCACCTTATTATATTTTTCGTTTTGAATTTCCTTGTCTTACTCTTCTTCGTATCTGTTCAGAGCTACTGAACAGATATGTAAATGAGGCAATGCTTGCGCATACAAAATTGCCTCATTTTTTAAAATTAACATTTTTTCCACGGTCTCAGCAGTAAATGCTGAGACCTGTACTGAATCGTTACTCTTCTTCCTTCTTTACTGGAATTCTTGCATATAATTTTGTAAGATGCTTTATTTTTTCTACAATTTCATCGGTAATATCATCTTTATTCATACGCCACTTCCAGTTGCATCCTAAGGTAGAAGGTATATTGATTCTTGCCTCAGATCCTAATCCCAAATAATCCTGAAGTGGAATGATACAGGTGTCTGCCACACTTGCCATAGCCAAACGGATGAAATCCCAGTGAATCTGTTCTTCCTCTGCTCCATGGTTATTCATATATTCTGCTGCAAACTCCTTGTCAGCGTCCGGAATCACATCATACCAGCCACGAACAGTATCATTATCATGAGTACCTGTATATACAATACAATTCTTTGGATAGTTGTGTGGCAGGTAGTCGCTGTCCTCTCTGGAATCAAAAGCAAACTGTAAAATCTTCATTCCAGGATATCCACATTTTTCTAATAATTCTAATACAGTATCTGTCAGGAATCCTAAGTCCTCTGCAATAATATCCATATCTCCAAGTTTTGAATTCAGCTTCTTGAACAAGTCATACCCTGGACCTGGCATCCATTTTCCATTTACCGCAGTATCTTCGCCAAATGGAATGGAATAATATTCATCAAAACCTCTAAAATGGTCAATACGAACTACATCATATAACTGGAAGCAGTAGGAAACTCTCTGAACCCACCACTTGTATCCTGTCCTCTTGTGATATTCCCAGTCATAAAGTGGGTTACCCCATAACTGTCCTGTCTCTGAAAATGCATCTGGTGGACAGCCTGCTACAGCCACTGGCTGACAATTCTCATCAAACTGGAATAACTTTGGATTCGCCCATGCATCTGCACCGTCAAAGGCAACATAAATCGGGATGTCCCCAATAATCTTAATTCCTCTTTCATTTGCATAGTTTTTCAGATTCATCCACTGTTTCTTAAACATATACTGCTGGAATTCATAAAATGTGATCTCATCTTTTAATTCTTCCTTGTATGCTCTCATGGCCTTTGGCTCTCTCATTCGGATATCCATGTCCCACTCTGTCCATGCACGTCCATCAAATTTATTCTTGACCGCCATATACAGAGCATAATCATCTAACCAAAAAGAATTTTCTTCTTTGAACTGAACAAACTCCTGATTCTCTCTAATATTACTTCTCTCATATGCTTTTCTCAGAATATCAAAACGGGCAAAATAAATCTTTTCGTAATCTATATAATTTACATTATCACCGAAATCACAAGATTCACATTCTTCTTTCGTCAACAAACCTTCACCCATCAATGCCTCTAAATCTATGTAATATGGATTTCCAGCATAGGTTGAAAATGCTGATATGGGGAATCTCCATATCCGGTTGGACCTAAAGGAAGAATCTGCCAGTACGTCTGACCTGCTTCCTGTAATTTTTCTACAAATCTGTAGGCTTCTTTTGAAAATGTACCAATTCCATACTCTGAAGGAAGGCTGGAAATTGGTAATAACACACCACTTGCTCTCATTCTTTTCTCCTCTTTAATACTTAATTACAATTTTTCTGGTCTTAACCCAAGGATAGAGTGCCCCCTTTATGAAAGCACTCTAGAATTCACACTCTGAATCGTTCCCTTGATTATCCTTTCACAGCTCCTGCCACGACTCCCTTAATAATATACTTCTGACATGACAGGTAGAATACAATAATAGGTATGATTGCCAATACTAACATGGCCATCATGGCACCCATATCTACAGAACCATATCCACCACGCAAATACTGAATCGCAATTGGAATTGTCTTTCTTTCTGTTCCCAATACCAGGTATGGCAGTAAGTAGTCATTCCAAATCCACATAGCATTCAAAATGGCAATTGTGATTGCTGTCGGTTTCAACATTGGAAATACGATATGAAAGAAAGTCTGTATTGGCGTACATCCATCAATCATAGCTGCCTCTTCCATGGCAATTGGTACGGATTTCACAAAACCGCTGAACATAAATACAGATAATCCTGAGCCAAATCCCAGATAGATAAATATTATACCAACTGGATTGTCTAAATGCAATCTATTTGCGATAAAAGTTAATGTAAACATTACCATCTGGAATGGTACAATCATTGAAAACGAGAATAAAAAGTATAAGATACTTGTAAATTTTGATTTAATTCTCGTAATAACCCAGGCTGTCATGGCTGTCAAAAATACAATGACAATAACAGAACTTACGGTAATGAATAAGGACCATCCCATAGACTGGAAGATACCAATCTTCACCGCACCATCTGTATAGTTACGCAGCCCTACAAAGGTATCCGCATTTGGGAATTTAAACGGCTGGTCTGATATGTACAGTTTACTCTTAAATGAGTTGATAAATACTACAATAATAGGTACCAGGAACAAAACAGACAAAAATGTCAAAAAGATAGTCAATACAATCCCCTGGCTGCCGGTAACTACTGGAGATTCAACCAAATCTAAGTCTTTTTCTTTTTTACTTCTAGCCATTAGTTTTCTACCTCCTTACTTCTAGTTGCAACCAACTGTGTCAGTGAAATCACTGCTACGATAATAAAGAATACCACTGCCTTAGCCTGACCTACACCTTCCCAGCCAATTCTTCCATAGAATGTGTTGTAGATATCCAAGGCAAGCATTGCTGTCTTTCTTGCTGGAAGACCGGCTGTCAATGCCAAGTTCTGGTCAAACAACTTAAATGAGTTGGTCAATGTCAAGAAAATACAGATTGTAACGGATGACATTACCATAGGAATGGTTACACTCTTTAAAATCTGCCATGGACTAGCGCCATCAATCTTTGCCGCCTCAATCAATTCTCCTGGCACATTCTGAATACCTGCCACATAAATTATCATCATATAACCAATCTGCTGCCAGTTCATCAGGACAATCAAGCCCCAAAAACCATAGTTTGCATTGTAGTAAATATCCTGACCAACAAATTTCAACAATACACCGTTAATAATCAGCTGCCATATATACCCCAATACGATACCACCAATTAAGTTTGGCATAAAAAATACAGTTCTAAATACATTGGTTCCTTTAATCCCCTTGGTAAGTAACAGTGCCAGCAGGAATGATAATACGTTGATAGTGACCACTGATACAACAGTGAATTTCACAGTAAAGACTAACGCATTTAAGAAATCCTGATTGGCAAATGCTTTGGAATAGTTCTCAAAACCATTAAATGTTGCATTTGTAACAGTACGGAATTTACAGAAAGATAAATAGATTCCCATTAAAAATGGTGCAATAAATCCCACAATAAAAGCCAGTACAGTCGGCAATGCAAAAATTGGAAAATATTTTTTTAGTGCTTTTTGCATGTTACGCTCTCCTTTTACCTCTTCTTCCCTTTTCTCTGTCTATTTCATAAAAATGGGTAAAACCTTGGTTTTGCTCATTTTTATGAAATAGACAGAGAGGATTTATGATGAAACATAAGCTTGACTCATGTCAAATCATAAAATGGGTGCAGTAAAACTGCACCCACTCAGTTTGTTTCTAAATTCTTATTATTCTGTAGCTGCCATTTCTTTTTCTGAAGCCCATCCATCTTTGAACTGTGTTACAACTGCATCCCAGTCTGACTGACCGTTACAGTAGTCAAGTAATGAATATCCTAATTCATCCTTGAATGTCTGGCTTGGGAATGCTGTAAAGTTCCATGAAACAGATGTTAAAGAAGAATCTTCCATATACTTAGATACTTCTAATCCAAGTGGATCGGATGGTTTTTCATCATCTGTAAATGTTGAGAATGGAACGATTCCTAACTTCTCTGTTGCGAACTTCTTACCTTCATCTGAGCTAAATACCCATTCGATAAATGCGATGGTGGCCTTCTGATCAGCTTCTGATACCTGGCTGTTTACACACATATAGTTTTCTGTACCTACACAAAGTCCCTGACCTTCTTCTCCTGAAACACCTGTGTAGATTGGAAGGAATTTAACATCTTCAGCGTTTACTACGTTTCCGTCTGTACCTGAAACCTGTCCCCATCCCCAGTTACCATTCTGTACCATTGCAACTTTTCCTAAAGCAAATTCTGCCATAGAATCTTCTACAGACTTAGTACCAAGTGCTGTCTTGTCTGTGCAAGAGTTGTTGATGTATAAATCAAAGATATTTTTGTAATTTTCTGCATAAGTTAAATCGATAGACTGTGCATCAGAAACTCCCTTATCCTTGAATTCATAGTAAATTGGAAGGTTAGCCAAATGTGTCTGCCATCTCCAGTCTTCACCAGCTTTAAATGATGTAGAAGCGAATACACCTTCAATTCCTAAAGCATCCTTCTTAGACTGCATATCTTCTACTACACTCTTCAAAGTTTCAAAATTCTTAATTTCTGATGTTGAAGAAATATCCACTGCCTTGTCTTCTAATGCAAAATACTTCTGCATAATGCTGTCATTGTAAATGATACCATATCCTTCTACTACATATGGAATACCATATACTCCATCGCCTTCAGTAATTGCAAGGCTCTTATCTGTTAACCAGTTGTAGAAATCTGTATCTGACAAGTCTAAACAATAATCTTTCCATGACTGATATCCGATTGGTCCGTTAATCTGGAACAAAGTAGGAGCATCTGTCTTAGCAACTTCTGACTTTAATGTCTGTTCGTAAGTACCTGATGCAGCTGTTACAACCTTTACTTCGGTTCCTGTCTGCTCTGTGTAAGATGCTGCCAAAGCTTCCCAGTCTTCTGCAACTTCTGGTTTAAAGTTTAAGTAGTAAACCTTTCCGCCTTCAGCACTTGCTGTTGTTTCCTCTTCTGCATCCTTTGCATCATCTTTTGCATCATCTTTCGCATCATCGGTTTTTGTTGTTTCTGCATCCTTACCTGCATCCCCTGTAGAATCACTTCCACATCCCATTAACATTGAGGATACCATTGCTGCACTTAATAATGCACATACCATTTTCTTCTTCATAAATTTTACCTCTCTCTCTTATTAGGTTATTTAAAGTTTCTCCCTATGTACGCTGTACATGGTATGTCTCTCGCCACCTGATTCATCGGTAACGTTTCCAACGACTGCATGTATAGTATCATATTGCATAAATTTTTGCAACTGTTTGAACACATTTTATTCATAATTTATTCATTTTCTCCAAGTTTTTTCTTTTTGATTTATGCACTATTACTAGTTTTTTATTAAGTTTTTATTACGTACTTGTTACATGCTTTGTAAATTTTCCACAAAGCGACTTTATTCTGGTTTCAGTTCATAATTCTCCGTATCTATTCAGAACTACTGGACAGATACGGAAAATTCTAACCATACCAAAAGGACCGCTTCGAAAAGCGGTCCTTTGTTATAAATTGTTATTTTTATTATTTGATGTTTTTGTTTGTTTCTACTTCTTGAATATTTCCATTTAAGATAGCATAAGCTTTGAATTTATACTTACCTGCCACTGCTGGTGTAAACTTCATCGTCTTTTCAGACTGGAAGTTCTGAATCAAAATTTCCTTGCCATCCTTTTCATATGTAAACATATATCTTACACCAGATGTGTCTCCATCCACCATAGCTTTTAATGTGATTTCTTTTCCAGCCGCTAAAGTTCCCTCTGCGTTCACTCCAAGCAACTCAAATTCTCCAACTACTCCTGTTGGAACTGGCTCTGTTGGAGCTGGTGTATTTGTTGCGTCTGGGTTTGTTGGAACCGGTGTATTTGTTGCATCTGGGTTCGTTGGTACTGGTGTGTTTGTTGCATCCGGATTGGTTGGTACCGGTGTGTTTGTTGCAATTGGAGTACCTCCATAGTAGTATGTTACGGTAATCTCTTCTTTCGTGAAAGTACCTGTGGTATTCTTTGAATCACTGTCTAAAGTAAGACCATTTAATACTGCTGGTGCACTTGTCTCATAAGTATCACCTACCGCACCTACACGGTAAACACCTGTCTTTAATTCCTTGCCATCTGCATCTACATACTTCACAGTTACCTTTGCCTTATCCTTAACTGGCAATGTTGTCACCTTTCCAGTAGACTTGGTATATAAGCTGTTTCCACTTGTTACAAGACCTGGCTGCATATCCGCAGTACTTCTCCATCCGTTACCATCAGAGAGGATGAATGAAAAATCTTCATCTGTACTTGGTGTAAATGCCCAGTAATCTCCTTCTGCTGTCATAGCAGCTCCTGGCCACGCTCCATTTAATGCTTTATCTGCACTGTCATATGCATAACAGAATGGTGCTGTTGCAAATTCTGACTTAGCCACTTTGATAGATGCTGCTCCACTGACGGTTGGCTCAGAGCACTTGGTATATGTAAGTTCCTTGCTTAATGCAGTTCCATCTGCCGCTTTACCAGAAAGTGCAACCTTTGTCACTTCATCATAAGCAGAACCTGCACCGATTTCAATTACATCTCCATCTTTGTATGCAACTTTTTCTCCGCCATTGATAGAATAGAAGCTCTCTGTTGCTTCAAAAGCAGATAAAGTAACTTCGATAGTTTCTGTTGAGAATGGTGAGCTTCCCTTGGTAATCTTTCCAGATACATACGGTTTCACTTCTCCAGAACCTTCCAATAGGATAACTCCGTTGCTGTCACAGGTTACAGATACACTTCCTCCAGATACGGTGTAAGTTTCTTTTGAGTATGCATCTGTAATCACTTCGCCATCTTCAAAGACTCCTGATACTTTTACATTAAAAGTACCTGCTTTATTTGGTAACGCTACAACTACCTTGTCATCTCCGTACACACGGCTGAATTCATACACATCTCCATCAATCTTGGTATGTGTACCTGCACCTACTGCTGGATGGTTATTTCTGAACTGTCCAACCTTCTGCCAGTTAGAAAGGATATTTTCATTCTTTCCAAACTCCATCTGGGAACGCCAATTCTGTTCTGACTGATCGCCCTGTGTTCCACGTCCATATTCATCCCCGTAGTAAATTTGTACTGCACCTGGGCACAAAAGCAAGGCAGTACCCGCAGCCGCACCACGTGCACCAAACCCCTTATCATGAGACGAGATGTAAGAGAGCATATTGTAGGATGGATCCGAGTTAATGCTTGCTGCATATCCTGAATATGTCTGCTCTAATGCAGAACCTGACTGTCCAGATACACCCTGGAATCCAAAGTTAATCAATGAATCAAATGCTCCTGAGGTGAAGTAATTATTCTTACCACCACTGTAACCAAAAACTTCTCCAGTCATCCAGAAATCTTCATCCCAATTACATGCTGGGTCTGGATTTGCCTTCTGCTTTTCTGCCGCTCTCCATTTCTTTAATCTCTGATCACAGATTTTATGTAAGGTTGCCCAATGCTCTGTCTCAATATGCTTTGCTGTATCACAGCGGAAGCCATCAATACCATACTTTTCTACATAAGATGACAGCCATGCCACAACATAGTTGACATTTCTTCTTGGAAGACCGTACTCCGTAAAGAATGCATCCAACTCAGCTGTCTTTGTTGCTGTGGTGCCCTCTTTATCCCATTTTGATTTCAAAATTGGTGGAATACCATTATCAGACGAATCTTCTGTCTTAATATCCGGAAGGCCTCCTGTACAAAGCTTTGTGTCATCTCCACTCTCAGCTCCCTCATATCCCTTGAAACGCTTCGTTACCGCACGAACCCATTTGTTGCTCCACCACTTAGACCAGTCTCCCTCTGAATTCAAAGTAGCTTTGCCATTCTGTGTTTCCGTGCTGTAATCCATATACCAATGATAATCACTTTCTGACGTCGCATAGTAAATATCTTCCCATCCGGTATTCAAAGCACCTGCATTATATTGACTTACCGTTACAGGATCTGCGTATCCTACATGATTCATAACCACGTCATATACCACACGAATTCCGTGTTCATGGGCTGTTCTCACAAATTCTGCCATTTCTTCGTCGGTACCCATGTTGGCATCTAACTGTGAAAAGTCTAAAGCATAATATCCATGGTATGCATAGTGTTTAAATCCTTCCGCACAGATAGCACCGTGTGAATTTTCATATGGACATGATATCCACATAGCGTTTACACCTAAATCATCAAAATATCCCTCTTTAATCTTTGCAGTTAAACCTGCCAAATCTCCTCCATGGAAGGTACCCTTTCTTGTTGCGTAGCTTGCTGCATCCACTTCATCCACAGAACGTCCATAAGAATGGTCGTTTGTTTTATTTCCATTATAGAAACGGTCTGTCAATACAAAGTATACTGTTGCATTATCCCAGGTAAAATTGTCATCCCCTGCTGCATTTACTGCTGCCTCTTCTACCTGAGCTTCCACTGCTTCCTTTGCTTCTACTGTGAGTGGTACAAAGGAACTTAATCCTGCTTCTGCAATCATAGCTGCAGTCAAAGCAACCGCTGCAAATTTGCTTAAACGTTTTAAAGCCATATGTTCTCCTTTCAGTTACCCATTGGTAACAACACTTTTTTCAATACTGTTTTGATTTCCTCTCAAATCATATACATTTTCAGAATATACCTACATTTTACACAATTTCTAGCATTTTGTATAGTATTATTTTATTTTTTATTACGAAACCGTCACTTTTTTACAGCAACGGTTCCGCATTCCTTTATTTTCCAAGATTTTTTGTCTATTTTTACTATATGACTAATATCTGTAAGAAATTGTTTTCTTTACTTTCTTTCCAGTTGAGACTTCCTTGGCATAAATAGTAAGCTTATATTTACCACGCTTAGCGTTCTTGATAGTGAAACTCTTGTTTGTCTTGTAAGATGTAGTCTTTATGGTCTTTCCATTGTACTTTAACACATATTTAACCTTTACCTTACCGATAGCATTCTTTGTTGTAAGCTTGAACTGCAACTTAGATTTTGTCGCACTTACCTTTACACCCTTCAATCCAAATGCACCCTTAACTGTGTATGACTTGGTTACCTTGGAAACTACCTTTCCTGTCTGATCTTTTACATTTACTGTCAATGTATACTTACCAGACTTGGTTGGAACAAAGTTTGCAGTGTTCTTTGTACTGTAGTTTCTTATTGTCTTTGTCCTGCCATTTAATCTGTATTTGAACTGATATTTTAAGGTTCCTTTTCCTCCCTGTGCCACAGCGGTCAACTTGATGGTATCCTTAATATGAGCTTTTCCACTGGCAATACTCTTTGTAAAGCTCTTAATTCTAATTGGCTGTGTGGTAGGTGTAACAGTAGGCTTAGCTGTAACTGTTGGTCTCTTTGTTATTGTTGGACTTACCGGAGCCTTTGTCGGTACGATTACTGTTGGTTTTACCACCGTAGGACTTGGTTCCTCTGTTGGCTCTACCACCTCTGTTGGAGTTGGTACATCTGTCACTACCACTTCTGTTGGAGTTGGTACGTCTGTCACTACCACTTCTGTTGGAGTTGGTACATCTGTTACTACCACCTCTGTTGGAGTTGGTACATCTGTTACTACTACATCTGTTGGGGTCGGTACATCTGTCACCGTCGCATCCTGTACATCAACAATCATATTGGACTTCACCAAAGCATCATTGGTTGCATCTACTGCGTATAAATTGATATAGTAGCTTCCTGCCTCTTCAAATGCCACTTCTGCCACGGTATTATTATCGTAGTCTTTGATAACTACTTCTTTTCCGTCTGCACCAACATAAGTGTACATACATTTAATATTTCCTGCTTTACTTGTAATGTAAGAGCTTAACTTTAAGGTTGTTCCTAAAGTTGTTTCAAAGTGTTTCTTTACATCCTGTGTCTGGGTATTTACACCGTCTGTAATCTTAAATTCATTAATCTTTAAGTCTCCCTGTACAGGTGTTGGTGATACAGTAATTGGTGTTGTTACTGCTGGCGTTGTACTCACTGGTGTTGTAACTATAGGTGTCACCTCACCGGATGCTGTAATTACATAACGATTGACACGGCATACTCTGCCATTTTCATTCACTGCCTCACATCTGATTATATGTTCTCCAGGTGTAGCATTCTTCCAGATATAAGTATCTGTATCGGATACTTTCTCATCATCAATGTAAATCTCATAAGCCACAGTATATCCTGGATTTACGTTTTTATCCTCTGCCTTAAGTTCAATAGCTGTCTTGTCATACTGCGGTGAAGATACTGTTGCCCCAAAATTTAATGCCACGGTTCTATGATCACCCGGCTGTGGTGTAATTGATGCTTCACCTGTTGGTGCCACTGTTGCTACTCCTGTTGGTGCTACCGTATTTGTTGGTCTTGGTGATGGCACGGTACCATTACCAATTCTTGCAAATCCACATGTGATGAAGTCTTCATCACTCTTTTCAAAGCTATTGTTTTCCTGCGAACCTACAGCGTCACCTAAGTCTGCCTGATCATTCATGGATACATCATATGGAAGGCAATCCATTCCTGACTTTCCACTGGTTGCAACCAATTCTACTCCTACACCATTAGTTGCCACATCACTAGCCGTAATACCAAGTTCTTCTAATGGGATAGATAACTCATAGAAGAAGTCCATAGAAGAAGATTTATGATCCTTTGCATTAAAATCAACCCACGCAGCTGAATTGTCACATACATCTCCAACTACACGTTTGTTATCTTTACCATATGCTTTATCGATTCCAATTACTTTATCACTCAGAATTCCCAAACCATAATTTATCTTGACATTAGATTTCGCAATTTTCTTTGCCGCATTTGCTGTCTTACCGTAAATCTCTGTTAAATTCAGCCCTGTCTGATCTCCCGCATATACAAATGGTCCATTGGAACCATTGGTTGAGATTGCAATCAAGCGGTTGAAGTCGCTACCAAAGGTAATGCCAGAATTCCAAATCGTCTCACCTTTTGCACTTGCTCCGTTATTGCCGATAACATCTTCTTTACCTGTTGAAACTGCAATAAAGAATGGTAAGTTACTGTTCTGCCACAATACACCCTGACTCAATGGATAGTCATCCCCAGGTGCAACTATATCCTGAACATTAGTCATTTCCCACATTAAATAGAGATTGTTATCATCATATGCACCATATAACGCATACAAGTCAATTGGGTTTTCATACATTGAGTTTGGTCTGTAAACTCTTGGGTCATCATTTGCTGCACCCTGCGCAATCAACATTGAGGAATCCCAGTCGGAAAGAGAGCCATCCACACTGATTGTCTTCTTTGCACCCTTACCTACTGCATTTGTAGCATACTGTGACGCCAAAGTTGCATTGTCCGCTGCATTTACAGAAGTTTCCTTCACTTCCACTTCTCCATTTGCGATGAAAACCTTTGCATTTTCTCCTGCATATTCTTTCGTAAACTTGAAAGTTTTACTTTCTTTGTGACCGTTTGTCCACTCTGCCTTTACTACAACCTCTACGATAGAGTCTGCAATCTTACCTTCACCGATTTCAACAGTTTCGCCCTCTTTGTATTCTCTTACCGGACCGTTATCCACTGAATAGCTTACCTTTTTAATTGCATCTCCTTGTTTCCCACTACCCGGTGCAACCATCGGTGCTACAAATTTAAAAGATACCTCCAATGTTTCTGTATCAAAAGAAGTTCCATCTTTGTCACAGCGAATATCATACTCGCCTGGAATTGGAGTAGGAGTTACTGTATTGGTCGGTGCCACTGTATTAGTTGGTGCCACTGTGTTAGTTGGTGCCACAAGTTCCACCTTTTTCCAAGATGTTACGTATTCGTAAGTATTTCCCTTTTCATACGCATATCCTGTCTCTGCTGGAACCTGCTTCGTATTATCTGTAAACAATACATTAGCTGTGCTTACACTGTCATCAAAAGTATAAGAGTAAACTCCATTGCCTTCATCTGTCATCTTTGTTCCAGGCCATGCACCGCAGTGCTTTGTGCTTCCTGTGTATGCATATACATATGGAGTTCCCCAGCCTGCTGGCTTTGTGAAGTATACTGTGTTTTTCTTGTAGCTAAATGGCTCTCTTTTTGTATATGTATAGGTCTTTTCTGTGGTTCCCTCCGCATTGGTTGCTTTCACGGTAATCTTTACAGATTCACCAGCTACCAAATCTTTTCCGGTTGTAACTACAGTCTCTCCATTTTTAATAGCCACAGCCTCACCATTGTCTATCTTATAAGAAGCACTTTCTGCGTTGGATACAGTAAGCTTTACCGTCAAAGTATCATCAAACTTACTTCCATCTTCCTTGTCTGCTGATACAGAAGGCTTACTATCCTTCGCTTCGTAAATTACTGCAATTCCTGTGCTTCCAATCTTACCTGAAATAGTTGAGGATGTTACGGTAAATGTATTCCCTGATACTTCATCCACATAAGTACCCGGCTTTGTGAGTCCGTTTACATTCTTTGTGGATACTTCTTTGTCAGAACCAGATGCAAGAACCAAAACCGCACCGGTTTCACGGCACACAACATCCACATTGGCGCTTTGATCTCCATAGTATGCATCCTTCTGTCCGATACATGCATTATGTAAATGGTTCACAGCAGCAACTTCCTTTGATGTAAAGTGTGTGCTACCTTTTTCTCCCTGCATAATCTGGGTCTTTTCTGTCTTTGATGGACGGGAAAAATAAAGTGCAGAGGCGTCTGCCCTTGCTGCTTCTAATGCATAAGAGCGGTCTACAATATTCTGATCAATGTATTTTGTCCAGCCACCATCGTTTGTATCGTTACAAAAAGTATCATGTGTGTCAGACATATACACAATTTTATTTGCGCTGATACCCTTATTCGTCCAGTTACCTGTCTTTGTTGTAACTTTTCCATCACGAAGATCTCCCAGCAACTGGCTACCATAGTTGTTGTCGGTCACGCTGATATAATCTGTGTATTCTTTCATTAACTTCTTGGATTCACTGCTATCAGTATCATCTGTTGGTCCAGCAAGAATTTCACCATAACTATACAAGCCACTCTTCACAACTGCTTTCCAGAAATCACATCCTTCTGATGGTAACGATATGTGCTTTGCAGTATCCCAACGGATTCCGTCTACGCCTACACTCATTAACTCATCAATATAGGCAGATGCTTTCTGTTGTACCAGAGAATCTTCTGTGTTCAAATCAGGCATTCCCACATCACCATGAGTTACCTGCCAGCGATTCTTCCAATCAATTTTTTTCGTTCCATTTTTACCATCGCTGGTGTATCCTGAATTATGCCAGTACTTAGCATCCTTTAAATCTCCATCAATATTGGTGTGATCTCCTGCCAAATGGTTACCAATGGCATCTACAATCACCTTGATTCCATACTTTTCAGCCTCTGTACACAATTCTTTTAACTGTGCCTTGCTTCCCAAGGTACTACTGTTATCAATCCAGAATCCCTCCGGCTGATATAACTCATACCAGACACCCTTTCCACATCCCTGCTGTGCAGGAGAGGTCTGAACTGAAGTGAATCCTGCCGCAGCAATGTTTGGTAGTTCCTTCTTGATATCCTCGTACTTCCAGTCAAAGCAATGAAGTATGGTTCCATCCTGACAATTGTCTGGCAGATTATAGTCATTTGCATTCACTGCATTTTCTGTCACATCTGTTTCTTCTGCAACTTTTTCGCTGGCATATGCAATTCCAAGACTTGTGCCTAAATCACCGCACATCATGGATACTGCCAATGCAACTGTTAAGGTATTGCGAAAAAATTTGAAGATACGCTTTTTATGCATTTTAGTTCCTCCTTATTAAGAATCTTTTAAATCATTAACTATTTATTACATAGTTATTATAATTCTTTTTCGTTAAAATGTATAGATTACTTTTTATTTTTAATTCATTTTCTACTTTTTTACTAATTTTTTTCAATTTTATTTTTCTTGCGTAAATTTTCTGTAAAATATTTTTGGTGCTTTCAAAATTCTTTTTTTGGCGAAAACATCCTTTTTTCAAACTTTATTCACAACTTCGTAATATTTCTTTTTGAATTATTTTACTTTTGCCACTACTTTGATACTCAAAGTGTTTTTTGTCTAAAATGCACAAAACCCTTAACTTTTCTTTTTTTGTATAACTAATTCCTGGAATTCATCTGATCCGCCACCTGATTTATGTAGCTTTCCGTTATCCCAAATTGTTTCACTATATTCTTCTGTTTTTTGGTCAATCCATGTCTTCTTTCCGTCTGATTTTTTCATTCACCTTTTTTTGAAGATGTTCTTCCTTCTTTGCCAGCTGCTTCAAATACTCATTCTTTTCCTGGCTTGCCCGGACATTGTCATAGTAAATATAAAAATATCTGACTGTTATGTCATCC
>CACXGE010000070.1 GCA_902767135.1 uncultured Lachnospiraceae bacterium
ATCCCTGTTACCTTTGTTCTTATCAAACTCTAGTATACAGGTAAATCCACGTTGCTACAAATGTGGGGTCACTTCATATTATCTATCCTTTTTTCCATTGTTTCATAATCTCTTTTAGGATTCTTTTCCTTTGACATGGAAATCAGTACCTTAGCCAATTCTTTATAAATCACTGCCGTCTGTGGTTCTAACACCTTTAAGTGCTTTTCCACGGTTTCCACGTCATTGCGCTCTATTGGTCCGGTTAGCGCTTCCACCGCTCCAAACCTGAATCCACTTTTGATATTTTCCGTCACTATGGTTTCCAGACTTTCGTATGCCTGTTTTCTTGTAAAACCACATTGACCTAAAGTGTCAACGGCGGTTTGCAACAAAGCTAACATATGATTGCTGACCATACTCATGGCCCCATGATATTTTGCCTTGTCCTCTTTTTTTAACAGACAAACCCCATGTCCCAGACTTTCAAAGAAAGTTTTCATTGTTTCCACAGCTTTTTCATTACCTTCCATGGTAAAATTTACTTTGTGAAATTGTTTATAAGCGGAAAATTTATTGCTGAATGCATAAATCGGATGGAGGGAGCATGCGATTGCCCCGAAATGTTCAATTGATACAAAAACATCAGATGATAATGAGCCGCTAAAATGACAAATTAATTTTTGGTTTAAATCAATTTTCGATTCTGCTGCCAGTTGCCTCATGCAATCCCATACCTTTGCAATCTCACCATCCGGTGTGGTCACAAACAGAGTATCGCTGAGCGCTACCAAATCCTCTAATTTTTCAAAATAATCGGTGCCGACAAACTCCGCAGTTTCCTTTGCAGTTTCTACATTTTTACTGTAAAATCCTACAATCTCTGCCATAGCATCCTTACGTTGTCTCAGATACATACCCAAGGTAGTCCCCACCTTGCCAGCTCCTATGATTCCTATTTTCACGCTATCACCTCCAAGCTTTTTTCTATTATTTACCTTTCAGTAACAGCTCCTTTTCTGATGCAGTTCCTTCCGAATACCACTCAATCAGATACTATATCATATGGGGTTTCATATTGCAAGGTGTATGATGAAATTTGAATCTACTGTTGTAACAGTTCAGGCAGGTCTGCGCATTTACTGCGCTGACCGTGTGAAAATGTGCATTTAACAAAAATCGGGCATTTTTGCATGCGTAAGCATTGCCCGATTTCGTAACAGTTTAGCCTATGGCTGAACTGTTACCTACTGTTGGGGCGTACCAAGGTACCCGGTTCACTGGCTCGCCTACCAGCAGGCAAGCCCCCGTGATACATTTTATTTCATCATAAGCAACCCTATGGTTGCAAGTAAATTATTTAGAATATGAAGTACCATTGGTATTGTGGCGTTTTCCGTTTTGTAAACTACAAAACCATACACAAGTCCGGTGGTTAAAATCGATAAATTAGAAAGCAGTTCCGGCAAAGTCAACATGTGCATATGCAAAAGCATAAATGCTAACGAAGATAGCACTACGCATAAGCATGCAGGAATTTTTTTACCACATACTTGAACTGCAAATACTCGAAACACAAATTCCTCTGTGAATGGACCAAGTATTCCAAACACCAAAAGAAGTACGAAACCCGGCAATAGCTTCACTATGTCTGCCTGGGACTCACCTACCATTGAACAATAATCCGGGCAAATCAAAATACTAGGAATTAATGCCACATTCTGTAGAATAATATCTGCCAAAAAAGCGCCCACAAGCCATAAACAGCATTTGAGTGGCTTTAATTTCCACTCATTTAATCCCCTCTTAATTTCCTTTTGAAAGATAAATATTCCAAAAATTCCAAGAAATATATAAGCAATAGTTTCAGCAATAGCAATAACAGAACCTCTGAGTGATAAGATTTTAGTCAAAACAATAAAAATAAGTATGTAAATACCTAAATAAACACCTATTTCACTTCGTCTTTTTTTCATTTCCATTTGTAAATAATCTCCTTTTTCAAATTGATTCATTACAAATGCGCAACAATAATAATTGTAAACCTCAAATCTGACAAAAAACCAAAAGAAAAAGACAAATTATTACAACACATCCCACCACACCAAACAAAGCATAAAGTCTGCGTTCCTTCTTCCGACGAGCCTCAAGAGAAATCCATATCGTCTCCTGAATTGCCAGATTTGCTTCTTTTGTGGATGTGGTCTCTGTGCCTTCTTTGCTATGCATCAATTCTATAAGACTTACGCCAAGTTCCTTAGCAAGTGGCTCTAAAGTTTCAATATCAGGAAAACCATGTCCATTTTCCCACCTGCTAATGGCCTTGTCCGTCACCATAAGTTTTTCGGCCAGTTCTTTTTGAGTCAAATTGTTATCTTTGCGTTTTTTTGAAATAAACGCTCCAAATTGTTGTGCATCCATATATACCCTCCTGCAGTTGAGTCATCTACTTCATTATCTAAATTCTGTTGCAAAAGTCAATCTACGATTCATAGACCCCTGTATTTATAAGGCTTTGGAAGGGATGGTTCCCTCACAACTCACAAAACCATAATGAATGTTCCAACTCCAATCAAGATACATCCAATAAGAGACTTGGCAGTGAACTCCTCATGCAAAAATACAAATGCCAATTTTGAATATATTATATCAAAAAAAGCAGTTGATTGCATTTATCTTTTATTCTTACTCTTCAAATTCCACCGTCACATTATACCCGCTGCTCAGCGTCTCCACCTCTGTAACCACACCCTCAAATACCGTAAGTCTCTCGCTAAATTTATAGTTTGCAGACATTGCCACCGCTGGTTTTATGGTGTAGTAATATGAGGTAGGTAACACTCCTTCTGTCACCTCTACTTTATCTCCGGGTTTTACCAAACCTTCTCTTTCCATTTTAAAAACCATGGAACGCATACTCATCCTTCTTTCTTCATTTTAAATTACTTTTTCCAGGTAGATGGTGTAAACAGAATCAATACGGGAAACAGTTCCAATCGTCCTGCTAACATATCCAGAATACAAACACATTTGGTAAGAATATTAAATTTTCCAAAGTTCTGGGTGGGCCCTACCGCCTCCAATCCCGGACCTGTATTGTTGATCATTGCAGCTATTGCCGTAAAATTCGTAGTAAAATCATAGTTTTCCATACTGATAATCAGCATGGAGCAAAAAAACAAAACAATATATGCCACCATAAACACATTAACAGCCCGAACTACTTCATGATTCAGAATCCGGCCATCAATTTTTATTTTCTTAACACTTCTTGAATGCACACTAGTCTCTAATTCTTTTTTTAATGTTTTTAACAGTACAGTAATTCGAAATACTTTAATTCCACCACCGGTACTTCCAGCACAAGCTCCAATCATCATTACAGTAACCAAAACGGTTTTCGAAAAGCCATGCCAAACATTATAGTCTGCTGTAGAAAATCCGGTACTACTCATAATAGATGCCACTTGGAATGCTGCATGCCTAAGAGCCACAAAAAATTCACCATACATATCTTTAATATTGAAGGTAATCGCTAAGATAGCTGCAAATAATATCCCAAGATAAGCTTTTAACTCTGTGGATTTAAATACATCCCAAAACTTTTTACATATAATCATGTAATATACACTAAAATTCACACCAAACAGAATCATGAAAATGGTAACAATATTCTGTATTCCAGGAGAGTAACTGGTGATACTATCATTTTTAATCCCAAAACCTCCTGTTCCTGCTGTAGAAAAAGCTGTATTTACCGCATCAAATACCGGCATCTTCCACAGAATCAGCAAAACCATTTCAATCACTGTCAATGTGATATACATGCCATATAACAAAAGTGCTGTCTGCTTCATTTTTGGCACAAGTTTACTTACCGATGGTCCCGTACTCTCTGCTCTCATAAGATGAATATTACTTCCACCGGACAGTGGAATCACTGCCATAATAAACACCAATACGCCCATGCCACCTATCCAATGGGTAAAACTTCTCCATAACAGTACACTTTTTTCCAAACATTCTACATCAGATAAAATGGTAGCACCTGTGGTAGTAAAGCCGGAAACACTTTCAAATAAAGCATCGATTACACTTGGAATACTACCTGTAAGTAAAAAAGGAATTGCTCCAAAGACACTTAAAACCAACCAACTGACACTGACTGTTACAAAACCTTCCCTTGCATACATGGTGGTCCTCTTTGGTTTCTTCACTACCAACAATCCTCCACCTAGCAATCCCAATCCTATGGATATCAAAAAAGAAAAAAAAGAGTTTTCTCCACACACCAACGCAACCAGCGCAGGAAACAACATAAACACAGACTCAAACACAATGAGCCAGCCTATAATATAGCGAATCATTTTATAATTCATACTGTCCCCTACTTTCTCACAATGTCATCAATCGAATTCAAGCCAGTCCTTGTAGTCACAATAATCACAGAATCCCCCAGCTTAATTTCATCACTACCTCTTGGAATGATTACCTTGCCATTCCTATAGATACATGCCACCTGGATATTTTCTTTGATTTTAAGTTTTTCCAATGAAACACCTACCACCTCCGAATGTTTTCGTATAATAAATTCCAAGGCCTCAGCTTTATTCTCGATAATACGGTACAAGGTTTCCACATTACTTCCCATTGAATTTTTCATACCACGAACAAAACGAATAATATATTCCGCAGTAATATTTTTAGGATAGATAATGGTATCTAAGTCAAGTTCATTGATCACATCATGAAATCCAATTCTATTAATCTTCGTAATTACCTTAGCATTCTTGCCTTTTCTTGCCATCATAGAAAGCAGAATATTTTCCTCATCCAAATTTGTCAAGGCTACAAAGGAGGACGCTCTATGAATACCTTCTTCCATGAGCATTCCTTCATCCGAGGCATCTCCACATACCACCTCAGCCTTTGGAAGCTCTGTACATAAGGTTTCACATCGTTCCATATTTCTGTCAATCAGCTTCACCTTAATGCCCATTTTGATTAACTCCTTAGCTAGATAATAAGCAATACTTCCTCCTCCTACAATCATAGTATCCTTTACCTGATTGGTTACGACATTAATTTTCTTAAAAAATATGCTTGCATTTACAGGCTCAGCTATAATGGATACAACATCCTTTTCCTTTAAAATAAAATCTCCTCTTGGAATAAAGACCTCATCTCCACGTTCCACAGCACAGATAAGCACATCGCAGTGAAGGCGTTGCGAAATTTCCATAATTCGCATTTCATCCAAATCACTTCCTACAGGAATCTTAAATTTCAACAATTCAATTCTCCCCTTAGCGAAGCGATCTACCTTTATGGCGGAGGGAAAGCTTAAAATTCTTGCAATTTCTCTTGCAGCTGTCCTCTCTGGATTTATCACCATGGCGAGACCAAGTTCTTCTTTGATATATCTGATTTCATCACTGTATTCAGGATTACGTACTCTAGCTATCGTCTGACAGTTACCTGCCTTCTTCGCTAAAAGACAACACAACAAATTCAACTCATCAGAACCCGTTACTGCAATGAACAAGTCTGCTGCTTCTATTCCTGCTTCTTTTAATGTCGCCATACTGGCACAATTGCCTACAATCCCCATCACATCATTCGTACCAACCATCTCATCCACGATTTTGCCGCGCAAATCTACCACGGTAATGTCGTTTCCCTCTTTGGTAAGCTGCTCAGTTAAAGCTTGACCAACCTTTCCCAAGCCTGCAATCATTATTTCCATATTAATAATCTCCTTTAGAACTTTCCCGGATAATCCGAACCCGTTTCCTCTCTCATCCAGTTCAAATATTTGGTGGGTTCTTTTTCCATTTTTAACATTGTGTCAAATGCCAATAAAATCATTTTATGCTGATTACATCGCATATCCATTTTCCCCTGGTCCATTTCCACCTTAAAATGATCCATCTGCCAAATCATAATATCAATTACCGTACATCCATCTATACTGTAAGCACAGGAAAATTTTTCATGATCTAAAAAATACATAAATTCCTCGTAAATTTTCTCTGACTGCTGCACTCTCTCCCAAAAATCTGCCAAAAACTCCTCTGTTTCCCCCGCATAATGACATAATGTCCGGGCCCATAGATATGCTCGCTTGCTCATATTATTCCTCCTAAATCACTTCTCTTATCGCTATGTATCCACACTTTCCTTCCAGTCCTTCTCATTTACATAACTGTCCAGAACAACGAAACAGTCACAAACTTACTACTATTTTTACACTATATCACTACCACAGTGGGTTTGGCAAGCCACAGTTACACCCTATCCCCCCTTTTTGGTAGCTATACAGTAACCTATTTTTTTATCTTACACGAATTTTTTGAAAAAGTATTCGACAATCTTTACATTGTGTATTATAATAAAGTTGTTTTGAAAAAATTTTTTAAAAAGTTATCATAAGAGGAGAATGAAAATGAGTTTTGAATTCATAAAACAGTTACCTACTCCTGCCGAAATTCGTCAGGAATATGCATTGAGCGACAAAATGGTTGCTTTAAAAGAAGAAAGAGATGCCCAGATTCATAAGGTTATCACTGGAGAATCTGATAAATTCTTAGTAATCATCGGACCGTGTTCTGCTGACCATGAAGACTCTGTATGCGACTATACAAACCGTTTAGCTAAGGTTCAGGAAAAAGTTAAGGATAAATTGATCATCATTCCTAGAATTTATACAAACAAACCACGTACTACCGGTGAAGGATATAAAGGAATTGTTCATCAGCCAGATCCAGAAAAGGACACAGACCTTTTAGGCGGACTGATTGCCATGCGTAAAATGCACATCCGTGCCATAGAAGAATCCGGACTTACCTGTGCAGATGAAATGTTATACCCTGAAAACTACCGTTATTTATCAGATATCCTTTCTTACGTTGCTATCGGTGCACGTTCTGTTGAGGACCAGCAGCACCGTTTAACTGTAAGTGGTATGGATGTACCTGCCGGCATGAAGAACCCTACTGGTGGAGACCTTTCTGTTATGATGAACTCTGTAGTCGCTGCCCAGGCCTCACATCAGTTCATCTATCGTGGATGGGATGTAAAAACATCAGGAAATCCACTTGCCCATACCATTCTTCGTGGTGCCGTTGACAGACATGGTTGCTGTCATCCAAACTATCATTATGAAGATTTGATTCAGTTAGTAGAAATGTACGAAAAACGTGATTTGAAGAACCCTGCTTGTATCGTGGATGCTAACCATTCTAATTCAAATAAGAAGTTCTTTGAACAGATTCGTATCACCAAAGAAGTGCTTCACAGCCGTAAGCATGATTCTGCTGTGGAAAGACTGGTAAAAGGTGTAATGATTGAAAGCTATATTGAAGAAGGAAATCAGAAAATTTGTGACCATGTTTACGGTAAATCCATTACAGACCCATGTCTTGGATGGGAAGATTCCGAACACTTGATTTATACTATAGCAGATTTAGTGTAGTTTGCACTGTACTGTAACTTTTCATAAAAAAACATCTTAGGTTTTCCCTAAGATGTTTTTTTGACTTCCCTGTTTGGTTTACTGCAGGGAAAGATACCCTAAACTCCCTTGATTCACTACATAGGAATGATGAATTAAATCTGGGGTCAATTCTACTTTTAAATGCAGCTTTGTTTCATAACTCTTTAACATTTTCCAAATGCCCTGTCGGGTTAATTTTCCTCCATTTTGATTGGAAAATAAATACTCACTGACTTCCTTTTCTTTTTCTGACTGACATTTTTGGTATTCTACAATGTATTCCTGCAATGCTTGAATGGTTTCGTTATGAATGGGTAAAACTTTTTCTTTTACGTCTCTACACACAATATAACCCATAGTAAGATTCACATCCTCTGTTTTTAATCCGCTCAACTCACTGACCCGAATTCCCGTATCATACATTAATCTTAAGATTGCCTCATCCCGCATCGCTTTTAATTGCTGGGAGTGAATTTGTTCAAACAACCAATCCATTTCCTGTTTTCTTAGATATTGACTCGGCTTTCGCTCTACTTTCGGAGCCCTTAACTCCTCCGAAACATCTTTGTTTATCCCACCAGTATGAACTAAGAATTGGTAGAAAGACTTTATGGATGCAATGTTGCGGCTAATTGTTGATGGTGCCAATTTTTGTTTCTCCAGGTACAATAGGTAGGAATTCAAGTTTGTAATGGTCACCATATCCAGTTTCTCTATATTTTGCTGTTGAAAAAATTTTTTTAACTTTATCAAATCTCTTTCATAAGACAAAATTGTATTTTCTGCTGTTTTCTTTTCCTGTTTCATATATGTCATAAACTGCTGTATATGTATATCAAAATCCATGTTTTTTTCCTGCTCTCACTTTTCTATTCTCAACTTTTTCTAACCGTCTGGGTTTCCTAATTTCTATTTTTTGCAAAGCATTTATGATTATACTCGTTCTATCCTAAAAAAGCAACATATACTGTTCTTAAAATCCAGGGAAAAAAATAACATTCCACTACCATTCCAAGAAAAAAAAGCAGGTATACGAAAATATATCTAGATATTTTTTTCATTCCTGACTTCTCCCTGCTCTCTGGATTATTGTCACATATATGTCCTCTCAATATCATCCCACTACCTAAAATATAACATACCATATACGGAAAGACCATAAGCATACCTAAAAATAACCCACTGTTTCCAAAGGCAAGGAACAGTTCACTTGCAAATATTCCAAACAAAATCCCAAAAACAACAATCACGCCCCAGGAAATCCAACGAGAATTCCTCATAGTCCCCACACAGACTAATCCCAAATACAGGCAACTGCGTTCTCTCCATATATAATGAAACAAACTACCCCATCGCTCTTTCAGAAAAACAAGAATATTTTCTTCCTTCAAGTACCAAAAACCCTCTACGTATTTTCTCCCCCAAAAACTCATTCCACAGAACCCTGATATAAAAAATAACATAAACACAAAAATCATAAAATGAACCGTTGAAATATTATGTACCATATCCAAAATTTTATTTCTAAAAATTTGAGTATTTAAATATCTTCTCTGTTGTGTGCTATGCCTTCTATGAAACATTATTTTATTCCCCTCCTCTTGCTTTACTGTTAGCTTAACAGTAATCTTCTTTCCATTTTATGCTTGGAGGGCTAATATATGATAAATGATTTACCGAATTTTCTCGATTATTCTTTGTTTTCTGTTATCAGACTTAACTTATACGCCATAATTGCTGAGACTGTTTTGGAATCCTGGATTTCCTTTGCAAAAACCATTTCACACAGTTCATCAATGGTATAGGCTTCCACGTTAATATATTCCCCTTCATCTAAACGCTGCTTGGAAGGTTTCAAATTTTTTGCCACATACACATCAATTAACTCATCACAAAATGCCACTGTGGTCCGCAAAGTGAGCAAATGAGTAAGATCGTCTGATTTATAACCAGTTTCCTCTTCCAGCTCTCTGGCTGCACATTGCAAAGTTGGCTCATCCTCTGAATCTCTTCCCCCTGCTGGCAATTCTAAGGTATAACGTTCCAACGCATTGCGATACTGTCTTACCATCAGTAATCTTCCATCATCCCTTACTGCCACTACTGCTGCTGCCCCCTTATGCTTTATAAAGTCCCACTGAACCACCTTACCATCCGGCAATTGAATAGAGTCCTTATAGAAATCTATAATACTTCCTTTTTGGATTAATTTTCGTTCTATTCTCTTTATCTGTTCTGACATCGCTTCTTCTCCTTCTTTCGATGATGTATTTTATTTTCTCTTTCCCATCTCATAAGTTTAATATAGTTTTCATAATTTTACAAGGGTGGTTACAGTACGCAGATACCTGTGTACTGTAACACCAAGCTCATAACCAACCGTAACAGTTCAGCCATAAGCTAAACTGTTACACATTAACCCTATATTTCTCACAACAAATATTGATTTTTTTCTGTTTTTTTGGTAAAATATACACAAATCGAAATTTTCACAGATACTATTTGTGGCATTTCGCAAAGACTATTTTTTCTATACAGCAAAACAACATATGAGGAGGTACTATGTATGAAATTACCAGGAAAGTCAAAGAAAAGTACAGATTCCAGAGGCACTCCTATCAAGGGGTTTTTCCAATTTTCAAATTCTAATAACCAAAATACTAATGCCAAAAAAAAGGTTACATCAAACAAGAAGTTAAAGTCTTCCGGCTCAAACTTCTCCCTGGCATTCTTGAAAGGTGAACGCATCTCTTCTACAGCCAAGAAGCAAATGCAGGAAATTCCCATTTTCCAGCGTATTAAGACAAAATTAATTGGAAGCTTCGCTGTCACAATAGTATGTATCATTTTTCTTGGAGTTGTGTCCTACAGCCGTTCTTCCCAGGGTATCACTTCAAACTATGAAGAATCTGCCGGGCAGACAATGCAAATGATTGTACAATATCTTGATTTGGCATTTAATAATGTGCAGACCAACTATATGCCATACATGAACAATCAGGATTTAGATTACTATTTTAAAGGAATGTATGCAAAGGACAATGCAAAACAGACAACAACTTATAACTCTTACAAAGGAACCTTTAATAAACTAATTACGTCTGACCCTTTAGTTTCCAATTTTTATATGCTTTCTGACACGGTAGATTCTTTTACCACCACCCAGTCCCAGGAGAAAAAACTTTATTCTATCTATACAGAACAAAGTTATGGAAAAGATGTGGTTGAGAACAAATACACTTTCTACTGGTTTGGCTCACAACCAGAGGTGGACAAAGCTTTAAATACTACCAGCGATAAATACGGAATACGTATGGTTCGACATTTACAGGGCTCCAAAACGATTATGATTGTTGACTTTAAAAAGGATGTAATTCTTGAATCTCTCTCTTCCTTAAACGCTGGGAAAGATAGTGTTGTGGGACTGGTCACACAAGATGGCAAGGAGCTTTTGACCAACGAGGCATTTCACGAAGACCAGAGCCCAGTTTTTACTACAATGGATTTTTATCAAAACGCATTGACCTCTCAGGAAGACAGTGGTGCATTTGACGTTACAGACAACGGAAAAGCTTATCTCTTCCTTTACCACAAAATGCCAAACCAAGGGGCGATGGTATGTACTTTGATTCCAAAATCTTATATTTTGGCCCAGGTACAGAATATTCGTAACATAACGATTATTCTAGTAATCATCAGTTCACTTTTGGCTATTATACTTGGAACCTATTTGGCAAGTGGTATGGAGGCAGCCATTGGAAATATCACACACCAGTTGCGCAAAATTTCCAAAGGTGATTTAACTACAGAGGTAAAAACCAAGCGAAAAGATGAATTCAAATTATTAGCCCAGGGCATTAACGATATGACCTCTAGTATGAAGTCATTGATTCAGAATGTAAATTCTGTCAGCGATGAATTAAACAGCGCAGCACTTTTCGTATCCGACACCTCTACAACCTTTATGCAGACCTCCCAGGATATTCAATACGCAATTAACGATATTGAATCAGGTGTTAATCAGTTGGATACAGACTCTGCAGACTGCCTTTCCCAAATGGATTCTTTATCTGGAAAGATATCAACAGTCTCAGAGACCACAACAAGCATTGGGGAACTCACTTCCCAGACTACAATGTCCATCCGAAATGGTATGGATTCCATGAATGGGTTAAATGAAAGCGCAATGGCAACCTCACGGATTACAAATAAGGTAATTATTTCCATTGAAGAGTTAGAGGAGCGTTCCCGTTCTATTGGACATATTGTAGACGCCATCAATGATATTGCAGAAGAGACAAACCTTCTTTCTTTAAATGCTTCTATTGAAGCTGCAAGGGCAGGAGAAGCCGGCAGGGGATTTTCAGTCGTAGCAGAAGAGATCAGAAAGCTGGCCGACCAGTCTCTAAACTCTGCCAATGAGATTAACCGTATTATTGAAGAAATGATATCACAAACACATGATGTTGTGGAAACCGCAAAACAGGCTGAGGTCATTGTAGATTCACAGAAGACTGCTGTAACTACTACTACATCATCATTTGATGATATGAACCAACAGATTACAAACCTGGTAGATTCTTTGTCAACCATTACCAAAGATGTAAGTGGCATGGGGATTTCCAGAGATACTACCCTTTCCGCAATTGAAAGTATTTCAGCAATTTCAGAGGAAACATCTGCTGCATCTTCAAATGTTGCAAACACTGCAGTTCGTCAGATGGAATCTGCCACTGAACTTGCAAAGGCTTCCAGCGATCTGGCGACAAGAGCCAATGAATTAACAGAACTTTTAAAGCAGTTTACTCTATAAGCTGGTTACCATAAAAAACCCGTTATACAAATGTATAACGGGTTTTCATTATTACTTGGCGTAATCAATCACTCTTGATTCTCTAATAACATTTACTTTAATCTGTCCCGGATATTCTAACTCAGTTTCAATCTGTTTAGAAATATCTCTGGCCAACAATACCATATCGGCATCTGTTACCTGTTCCGGAACGACCATAACTCGAATCTCTCTTCCTGCCTGAATAGCAAAAGATTTCTCAACACCTTTGTAGGAATTTGTAATATCTTCTAACTGTTTTAATCTGTTTGTGTATGTCTCCAAGGTTTCTCTTCTTGCGCCTGGACGTGCTGCAGAAATTGTATCTGCGGCTTGTACAATCACAGCAATCAAAGACTGTGGTTCCACATCTCCATGATGAGCCTCTACCGCATTGATAATCACTGGGGATTCCTTGTATTTTCTACAAAGATCCACTCCAATCTGAATATGAGAGCCTTCCATCTCCTGATCCACAGATTTACCAATATCGTGCAATAAACCTGCTCTCTTTGCAAGGCGAATATCCACTCCGATTTCTCCAGCCAACAGACCAGACAAATGAGCTACCTCAATGGAATGTTTCAATGCGTTCTGACCATAACTTGTACGGAACCTCATCTTTCCTAGCAAGCGTACTAATTCCGGATGTACTCCATGCACACCAACTTCCAAAGTCGCTGCCTCACCTTCTTCGCGAATCAAGGTTTCTACTTCTTTTTGAGCCTTTTCTACCATTTCCTCAATACGAGCCGGATGAATTCGTCCATCTACAATCAGTTTTTCCAATGCGATTCTTGCTACTTCTCTACGTACCGGGTCAAAAGCTGATAAAATAACTGCTTCCGGTGTATCATCAATAATCAACTCAACTCCTGTTAAAGTCTCCAGTGTTCTAATATTACGTCCCTCTCTACCAATAATACGTCCTTTCATCTCGTCATTTGGTAACTGTACTACGGAAACTGTAGTTTCTGCTACATGGTCTGCTGCACATTTCTGAATAGCAGTTGTAACATATTCCTTCGCCTTCTTATCCGCTTCTTCTTTTGCCTTAGCTTCCAATTCTTTTACAAGCACGGCTGTTTCATGTCTTACTTCATCTTCAACAGTTTTCAAAAGATATTCTTTTGCTTGTTCGGAGGTCAATCCTGAGATTCTTTCTAATTCCTGTACGCGTTTCTGATTCAGACTCTCTACTTCCTGCTTCTGTTTCTTTAACGCTTCTTCTTTTGCTGCAAATCCCGCCTCGCGCTTTTCCATCTGCTCTGCTTTTTTATCTAAGTTTTCCTCTTTCTGAAGTACACGTCGTTCGTATTTCTGAACTTCAGCTCTACGTTCTCTTGCTTCCTTCTCAGCCTCATTTTTCGTCTTTAAAGACTCTTCCTTAGCTTCTAGCAGTGCTTCACGCTTTTTGTTCTCTGCAGTCTTCAATGCTTCATCTATTATTCCTCTTGCCTGTTCTTGAGCACTTCCAATTTTGGATTCTGCATCCTTTTTACAATGATCCACTGTAACCAGGTAAGTAATAGGTATAGTTATTATCAACGTAATAACAACTGCAACTACATATAGCACAGGAGCACCTCCTTATTTAATTTTCGTTGCACAAGTCAACATTTAAATTTTATACTTTTTTTCCAGATGTGTCAAGGGATTTCAAAGAAAAGAAAAAGCAAGCTATGGGCCCTGGATAATATCAGACAAACTTCTCTCTATTATCCCATAAGAAAATCCTTTCCTCATAAAAGAGGCCATCAGTTTTCTCTTCTGCTCTTTTGAAAGTTCCCATGGATTTGGACACTTTTTGAGTATTTGTTCTCTCAAAATGTCCTCTTCCCGGTACTCTATCTCTTCTAATACCTGCGAAACAACAGCTCTGTCAATGCCTTTTCCAAGGAGTTCCTGTTGCAGTTGACTCCTGCTTTTTTTGTGTTTTCTAAATTCCACATATCTGCTGGCGTAAGAATAATCATCAATGTAGCCATAACTTTCTACATATTCCACAGCGAAGGCAATGCACTCTTTCGGATAGTGGTTTTCACGAAGCTTATCTTCTAACTGTTTCCTTGTTTTATCCCTCTTTTCAAGAATATGCATTGCACGTTTCACTGCACGTTTTCCTACCACCTGATATAAAATTTTATCATACAGTACTGCATCTACTTCCATTCCCACCTGTAGATTCTCTGCTTTTATCTCTGATTTGTATAGTTCAAATACACACTCATCATTTAAATAAATCTTATATTTTTTATTTTCACCATACTGTATATCTGTGATTATCATAAGCGATCTCTTAGTTTTCATCCTCTGTCTCTGCTGCCACTGTCTCCGGTGTCTGTCCACCATCAGCTGACGTATCTAACCCATAATATGTTCTTACCTTCTGTTCTACCTCATCCATAATTTGAGGATTTTCTTTTAGGAAATTTTTTGCGTTTTCTCTCCCCTGTCCAATCTTATTGCTTTCATAGGCATACCATGCGCCAGACTTTTGAATCACACCAATATCTGCGGCAAGATCCAGAATATCCCCAGCCACAGAAATACCTTCCCCAAACATAATATCAAATTCTGCTTCCTTAAATGGAGGAGCAATCTTATTCTTAACAACCTTTACTCTGGTATGATTTCCGATGACCTCCCCTGCCTGCTTAATGGCTTCTACACGCCTTACATCCAGTCGAATGGAAGAATAAAACTTTAAAGCTCGGCCACCAGTGGTGGTTTCCGGATTACCAAACATAATACCTACTTTTTCACGAAGCTGATTGATAAAGATAACAATACAATTTGACTTGCTAATCACCGCGGTAAGCTTGCGCAATGCCTGGGACATTAATCTTGCCTGTAGTCCAACATGGGAATCTCCCATATCCCCATCAATTTCTGCCTTTGGCACCAAAGCAGCCACAGAGTCCACGATGACAATATCTACCGCTCCGGAACGCACCATGGTTTCTGTGATTTCCAATGCCTGCTCTCCGTTGTCTGGCTGGGATATATATAAATTATCGATATCTACGCCAATCTTCTTTGCATATGCCGGATCCAGAGCATGTTCTGCATCGATAAATCCTGCAATTCCCCCTCTTTTCTGCACTTCTGCCACCATATGTAATGATACTGTTGTCTTACCACTGGACTCCGGTCCATAAACCTCCACAATTCGTCCTCTTGGAATTCCTCCCATTCCCAGTGCAATATCCAGGCTAAGGGAACCTGTTGGAATCGTCTCTACCTCCATCGTTTTCGTGTCACCTAGTTTCATTACAGAACCTTTGCCAAACTGTTTTTCAATCTGTGCTAATGCAGCATCCAACGCTTTCTTTTTCTCTTCACTTGCCATAATATATTCCTCTCTTTCGCCCATACCCAGGGCACCCTATCGTTTTATTTTTATCTCAAGAACATCTGTTCGATTTTATATTAACTTAAAACTTCCCCATTGTCAAGTTAACATCTCATTTTCTATCATTATTTCTTCGGGAAAATATGGCGATCTGCCAAAATCTTTATAGGATTATTTTAATATATTTCATTGACATATGCAAGGACAAACTCTGAAAAATAACTATTTTAAAAAATTGAAAAACAGGGGAAACTCCCCCGTCTTTCACGAACAAATCTGTTATGTTCTACATAAAATCATGAAAAAAGCTCATCAAAAATATCTTTTACATGTTCTAGCTTTTCTGCCCTGTATGCATTGGCACCGCAGAACAATAACGCATCATCCACTTCTCCCTTAACTGCATGGAGCAAGGCATCCGTGATACAGTATGGAGTTTCTGCAGGATTACAGGTCTGAATACAATGTCTACACTTTTGGGGCTTATAATCCCCATTTTTACTATTCTTAGCAAAACGATTGTTGATAGCACGCCCCGGCATTCCTACCGGACTATTGACAATAATAATATCTTCTTTTTTTGCATTTATGTAGGTCTGTTTGTACTTTTCATCTGCATCGCACTCATATGTAGTGACGAAACGACTTGCCATCTGCACTCCGTCCAATCCTAAAGACATATAATGCGCTACGTCTTCTCTATCATAGATTCCACCGCCAAAAACTACAGGAATATGTCTCTGAAACTTTTCCCCATACTCTCTTGCCACCTGGATAATCCCTTTGATTTCACTTTCGTAGGCTGCCATATCTATCTGGGTCAATTCTTCCTTTTTAAAACCTAAATGTCCTCCTGCCAAAGGACCTTCAATTACCAGTAAATCCGCGCACCGATGGTACTTTTTATCCCACATCTTCAAGATAACATGGGCAGATTTTACTGTGGATACAATAGGTGCAATACATACAGAACTACCTTCCACAAGTTTTGGCAGATTCACTGGTAATCCCGCACCACTTACTATCAAATCTACCCCTGCCTGTACTGCTGCTTTTACATACTCGTCATATTTTTTTGTGGCAACCATGATATTTACACCGATCATTCCACCATTTGCAAGTTTTCTTGCCTTTTCAATTTCCTTGGGTATTGTCCTTAAATTCACTTCAATAGGATTTGTATCAAAATCCGGTTCTCTGTAACCGATTTGTGCAGTGGATAAAATACCTACACCACCTGCATTTGCAACGGCTCCTGCTAAGGAAGACAGGCTCACACCCACTCCCATTCCCCCCTGTATCAGAGGGTACTTTGATTTCAGATTTCCAATTTCTAAACCATTCATGGTTCTGCTCCTTTTAATATACTCGGAAACGATCATATCTTTGTGACGCTATTTCCTCTTCCGACAACTGACTATACTTTTCTATAAAATCGCAAATCACAGATTTCATTTGTTCTGCCACATAATCTATATTCTGGGCTGTCACAGGTTCATTTTCCCAAATCACCTGATCCACAATATGAAGTTCTTTTAAATCCTTTGCTGTAATTTTCATCACCTGGGCTGCCTCAGCCGCTCTTTTTCCATCTTTCCAAAGAATCGATGCAAAACCTTCCGGTGAAAGAATAGAATAAGTTGCATTTTCCAACATAACAACTTCATTTGCCACAGCAAGAGCCAGGGCACCACCACTTCCCCCTTCTCCTATCATAAAGGAAAGAATTGGCACTTTTAAGTCTGACATTTCAAACAAATTTCTAGCGATCGCTTCACCCTGACCACGCTCTTCTGCTTCCATTCCACAAAATGCTCCTGGAGTGTCCACAAAATTGATAATAACACGTCCAAACTTCTCTGCCTCTTTCATAAGTCTCAGAGCTTTACGGTATCCCTCCGGTGAAGGCATTCCAAAATTACGGAAAATATTTTCTTTGGTGGTTCTTCCTTTTTGGATTCCAATCACAGTTACCGGAACTCCATGAAAATGACCGATACCACCTACAACTGCAGTGTCATCCGCATAATGTCTGTCTCCGTGCAATTCCATAAAATCCGGAATTAACTGCTCAATATAATCTAATGCCGTTGCACGTTTTGCATCTCTTGAAATCTGCACTCTCTCCCATGCTGTATACTCCTGCTGATTCATTTCCCTGCCCAATACTGGCTTATCGGAAAATTCCACTTTCTGGGGTACTAGATGCAACTGGATTAATTTATACAGTGTATTCTTTAAATCTTCTCTTTTCACAATAGCATCCACAAACCCATGCTCTAACAAAAATTCCGCTCTCTGGAATCCTTCTGGAAGTTTTTGTCCAATGGTCTGTTCAATAACTCTAGGACCTGCAAAGCCAATCAAGGCTCCTGGTTCTGCCAAAATCACATCACCCAACATGGCAAAACTTGCTGTTACACCACCTGTGGTAGGGTCTGTTAAAACTGAAATATATAAAAGCCCTGCATTGGAATGTTTTTTTATGGCTGCTGATGTTTTTGCCATCTGCATCAAAGAAACCATCCCCTCCTGCATTCTAGCACCACCACTACAGCAGAACACGATAACAGGAAGCTTCTCTCTGGTAGCTCTTTCAAATGTTCTTGCAATCTTTTCACCAACTACCTGTCCCATACTTCCCATGATAAAACGGGAATCGCATACACAGACCACTGCTTCTACTCCATAAATCTTTGCCTTTCCACAACAGACTGCCTCATTTAGCTTGGTTTTCCCTTGAACCTGTGTGATTTTTTCTTCGTAGCCTGGGAATTCCAATGGATTACTAATAAGCATACCTGTATCCCACTCTTCGAAACTGTGCTTATCCACAACCATTCGAAGTCTGTTCTTTGTCTTTACACGGAAATATCCATCACATTTATAACAAACATATCCATTGTTTACAACATCTTCCTTGTACAAAGTTGCACCACATTTTGGACATTTAATCCACACTCCCTCAGGCACACTAGGCTGGTCCTCACTGTTACGCAATATCATTTGTTTACTTCGTTTTTCTGTCTTTGTATGGTCACTTTCTGTTTCCATGCGATTTGGCTTTCTGAATTTTAACATGAACCTCTACTCCTCACTGATCTGTTAGAAATTTTCACAACTGTTCAGAAACACTGAACAGTTCCTGTAAATCGGTCAATGCTTACGCATGCAAAATTGACCGATTTTTGTAAAATCTACACTTTCTTACGGTCTTGGCAGTAAATGCCAAGACCTGTACTGAATCGTTAGAAATTTTCTTCAATAAACTGAGTGGTAATGTTTCCGGCAAGAAAATCTTCATTCATAAGAATGTCGTACTCAAAATCTATGTTTGTGACGATTCCCTCCACAATCAATTCTCCCAGCACACTACGCATTTTCATAATTGCCGACATTCTGTCCTTGTCATAAACCTGTATTTTTGCAATCATGGAATCATAGTATGGAGGTATTTCATATCCTGTGTAAGCTGCTGTATCAACACGCACACCATTGCCTCCCGGAATGTGAAGCTGAGTTATCTTTCCAGGACATGGCATAAAATTGCGGCTTGGGTCTTCTGCATTAATACGACATTCGATAGCATGTCCTCTTAAGACAATGTCTTCCTGTTTTAGAGATAACTTTTCTCCTGCTGCCACACGAATCTGCTCTTTGATTAAATCAGTTCCTGTAACAAGCTCTGTAACCCCGTGTTCTACCTGGATTCTGGTATTCATCTCCATAAAATAAAAATCTTTATTTTTATCTAGCAAGAATTCAATGGTTCCAGCACCTTCATAGTTGGCCGCTTTTGCTGCCAATACCGCTGTATCCCCCATTTTTTTTCGCAGTTCTTCTGTCAATGCCACAGATGGAGATTCCTCTAATACTTTTTGATGACGTCTTTGGAGAGAACAATCTCTTTCCCCTAACTGTACCACGTTACCATATTTATCTGCCATAATCTGAAACTCTATATGACGTGGCTGCTCAATGTATTTTTCAATATACATAGTATTATCCCCGAAAGCTGCTACCGATTCCATCTGAGCAGTTTCGAACATTTTTTCAAATTCCTCTTTTGTGGATGCCAGTCTCATTCCTTTACCACCACCACCGGAGGATGCTTTTATCATGACTGGAAACCCAATCTCTTTTGCAATTTCCAAGCCCTGTGCCGCCTCAAAAATCGGTTCCTTCGTTCCTGGCACAACAGGAACGTTGGCTTTCATCATGGTACTTCTAGCCTCTGATTTGTTTCCCATTTTCTGAATCACCTCTGCCGATGGTCCAATAAATGCAATATTACACTTTTCGCACATTTCTACAAATCTGCTATTTTCAGAGAGAAATCCAAACCCTGGATGTATTGCCTGTGCTCCAGTTACAATGGTGGCACTGACAATTCGCTCCATATTCAAATAACTCTCTGCTGCATTGGCTGGCCCAATACAGATGGCTTCATCTGCAAGCTGGGTGTGCAATGCCTCTCTGTCTGCTTCTGAGTAAACCGCAACGGTCTGAATTCCCATTTCTCTACACGCTCTTATAATACGCACCGCAATTTCCCCACGGTTTGCTATGAGAATTTTATCAAACATAAATCCTCCTATCCGATGGCAAAAGTGATTTCTGCCTGTGTCACTAATTTTCCATCTACATATGCTTTTCCAAGTCCCACTCCAATAGGACCTTTCTGCTTGATGATTTCTACTTCTAACATTAAAACATCACCTGGAACTACCTTCTGTCTGAATTTTGCTCCATTGATTCCTCCAAAGAATGCAAGTTTTCCCTTAAACTCTTCCTTACACAGCAAAGCCACTGCACCTACCTGTGCCATGGCCTCCACAATCAACACACCTGGCATTACCGGCTCTCCTGGAAAATGACCTGCAAAAAATGGTTCGTTAAATGTCACACATTTCTTTCCTACCGCTCTTTTCCCTTCTTCTAATTCCTCTATGGTGTCTATCAATAAAAATGGCTGTCTATGTGGAATAATTTCCATAATTTCCTTTGTATTTAATACTGACATACCTATACCCTTCCTTTCTAAAATTTTGAATCTCCACAATAAAAGCCTTGACATAATTTTAAATTAGGTCAAGGCTTTTATCACTTGGCTTTCCTCTATTGGGGTTACGATTCACAGCCCTGTCCATGGCAACACGGTATTACGAAATAATAAAAAGTGTCTGTCCGTATTCCACCATGTCCATATTATCTACAAGTATTTCTGAAATCACACCATCATACTCACATTCGATTTCATTCATCAACTTCATCGCTTCAATGATTCCTAAGGTCTGTCCCTTCTTTACCCTATCTCCCACTTTCACAAAAGGTTCTGCATCCGGTGAAGGTGCATTATAGAAGGTACCCACTAATGGAGATTTCATTTCGTTCCCTGTCACCTGAGGTTTTTGTTCTATGGACTGTGGCACAGTTTCTGATACTACCTGTACGCCTTCCCCTGGATTACACAACTGAGGTGTAGCGGAAACAATAACCTCTTTCTTTTCTTTTTTTATGGTAAGCTTTGTATCTTTTTCCTCGTAACTAAAGCTTGACAATTCTGAAGCCGAAACGGTTTCAATCAGACGTATCATCTGTTCAAATTCCATTTTACTACCTCTATTCTTTATACTTTCCAATAAGGATACTTGCGTTATGTCCACCAAATCCTAAGGAATTGCTCAGTGCATAATCAAACTCCTCATTTACTGCTTCCTTACAATAATTTAAATCCATCTCTTCATCCGGAGTTTCATATCCAACGGTTCTATGAATATAACCATTCTCCATCTGTTTTACACAGGCAATAAATTCTACTGCTCCTGCTGCTCCAAGCAAATGTCCAATCATAGACTTTGTTGAATTTACCTTAATGTCCTTGGCATGCTCTTTGAACGCAAGCTTGATAGCTCTTGTTTCAAACAAGTCATTGTGATGAGTTGCTGTTCCATGAGCATTGATATAGGTCACATCTTCTGGTGAAATCTTGGCATCACGAATTGCAAACAACATAGCATTTGCCGCACCCATACCATCCTCTGCCGGTGAAGTAATATGATAAGCATCTGATGTAGTACCGTATCCCACAACTTCGGCATAAATCTTTGCACCACGCTTCTTAGCATGTTCTAATTCTTCCAGGACAACAACACCTGCCCCTTCACCCATAACAAAACCACTTCTGTTTTTGTCGAAAGGCAGAGAACACTTTGTCACATCTGTTTCTGTAGACAATGCAGTCAATCCTGTAAAACCAGCGATACCTACAGGAGTAATAGAACTTTCAGTACCTCCTGCCAGCATAATGTCCGCATCTCCATACTGAATGGTACGGAATGCTTCACCAATACAATGAGTTCCTGTAGCACAAGCCGTAACCACATTGATACTTTTCCCTTTTAAACCAAACTGAATAGAAACATTTCCTGCTGCCATGTTTGAAATCATCAAAGGAATCAACAATGGATTCATCCTTGATGGACCCTTTTCTAATAGTTTTTTATGATTTTGCTCAAACACATCAAGACTTCCGATACCCGAACCAATAGCACAACCCACACGGAAGACATCTTCTTTCTCCATATCAATCTTGGCATCTTCCATGGCTTCTTTCGCCGCTGCCACCGCATACTGACAAAAGCTCTCCATTCTTCTTGCAGACTTAGGATCCATATAATTTTTAGGTTCAAAATCCTTAACTTCCGCTGCAATAGTTGCCTTAAAATCTGTGGTATCAAATTTTGTAATCTTGGTAAATCCAAGCTTTCCTTCTTTCATTCCATTCCAGTATTCTTCTACGCTATTACCAATGGGGGTAATAGCACCCATTCCGGTTACAACTACTCTTTTCATCTATATCTCCTTTTTGTGATTGTTTCTATTTTCTCCAACGGCATCCAGACAGCCCTAGATATGTAAACCACCGTCCACACTAATTACCTGACCGGTAATATATGAGGCGTCCTCTGAGGCCAAAAAGGCTACCACCTTGGCAATCTCCTGTGGCTGACCACATCTTCCAAATGGAATCTGAGTTTCCATAGCTTCCTTTGCACTATCTGTCATTGCATCTGTCATATCCGTTGCAATAAATCCCGGAGCTACTGCATTCACATTAATGTGTCGAGAGGCTAATTCTCTTGCCATAGTCTTTGTCAGACCAATCACTCCGGCTTTGGAAGCTGCGTAATTTGCCTGTCCCACATTACCCATAACACCAGAGACCGATGAAATATTGATAATCTTTCCTGAACGCTGTTTCAACATTTGACGGCTGGCATGCTTGATGGTTAAGAAGGTTCCCTTAAGATTAATATCCATAACAGCATCGAAATCTTCCTCTTTCATTTTCATAATAAGATTGTCCTTTGTAATACCAGCATTATTTACCAGAATATCCAAAGAACCATATTCTTTGATCATGAAACTAATCATTTCTGACACCTGGGCAGAATCTGCCACATTACACTGATAGCTAACTGCCACTCCGCCTGCTGCTTCGATTTCCTTTACTACAAGTTCAGCCTTTTCCTTGGCTCCATTGTAATTTACTACTACCTTTGCACCTTTCGCTGCAAGTTCTAATGCAATTGCCTTTCCAATTCCTCTGGATGCTCCAGTCACAAGTGCTACCTTATTTTCTAACATACCATCCTCCAAATACTATCTACCTTTTATAAACCTAGTGCTTCCTTTACTTTTGCCAGGTCCTCCAATTTATCTACATTCAGACATACTGCTTTCTTTTCTTTATCTATTTTGCGCATGAAACCAGACAGAGTCTTTCCTGGTCCAATTTCTATAAATGTGTCTACGCCGTCTGCCAGCATTTTTTCCACACTCTGCTGCCACTTTACAGAAGAAGAAACCTGTTTTTGTAATAATGCTTTTACCTGATTCTTATCTGTTACATAATCGGCAGTTACATTTGTAAGATATGGCACCTGAATATCTGAAACAGTTACCTCATCCAAACACTTGGCAAGTTTTTCTCCTGCTCCCTGTAACATATCTGAGTGGAATGGACCACTTACCTTTAATTTGACACATCGTTTTGCCCCAGCTTCCTTTAACTTTTCACTGGCTGCATCCACCGCTGTCTCTTCTCCTGTGATTACAATCTGTCCCGGACAATTATAGTTTGCAACACTGACAATTCCTTCTGTCGCATCACATACATTCTTGATGGTATCTCCATCTAATCCCAGAACAGCAGTCATAGCACCACCTGTCGGCACTGCTTCCTGCATATAAATACCACGGTTACGCACTACCTTAAAGGCATCTTCTTTGCTTAAAACACCGGCTGCCACCAAAGCGCCGTACTCTCCTAAGCTTAATCCAGCCGTTACATCCGGAGTAATTCCTTCTTTCAACAACACTTCCATCAATGCAACTTCTACTGTAAGCATAGCAATCTGGGTATATTCTGTAATATTGATTTCTTCATTTTCTTCGAAACAAATATGTTCTAGGTCCAGACCACTTGCCTTTTTCGCTGTTTCAAATACTTCCTTGCAAACCGGGTAAGCATCATAAAAATCTTTTCCCATTCCCACATACTGAGCTCCCTGGCCCGGGAAAACAAAAGCGATTTTACTCATAACTTTTCTCCAATATCATTATAATTTCATCAGTTTTTCTGCCTGGGCATTCATTTCTTCTACAATTTCCTTACAACTCTTTATATCATGAATCATTCCGGCAATCTGTCCAGCCATAAGGGAGCCATTCATAACATCCCCTTCTACTACGGCTTTTCTCAAAGAGCCCAGAGTCAGATACTCCAATTCTTCAAATGATGCACCTTCTTTTTCCATTTTTAGGTACTCTCTTGTCATTTTATTGCGAAGCACACGAATTGGATGTCCATTACTCATTCCAGTAACCTCTGAATCAATATCCTTTGCTTTCACAATTTTTTCTTTGTAATTATCATGTACAACAGCCTCTGTAGATGCCACAAATCTTGTTCCCACCTGAACAGCCTCTGCGCCAAGCATCATAGCGGCCGCCATACCTCTGCCATCTGCAACACCACCTGCGGCAATCACAGGAATGCTTACTGCATCAACCACCTGGGGAACCAAAGTCATGGTAGTCTGAGAGCCAATGTGTCCACCGGATTCACATCCTTCTGCTACTACTGCGTCTGCACCGTATTTTTCCATTCGCTTTGCCAACGCAACAGAAGCAACTACAGGAATTACTTTCACTCCTGCTTCTTTCCACATTTCCATATACTTTTCTGGACTTCCGGCCCCGGTAGTTACCGCTTTGATCCCTTCCTCCACTACTACCTTAGCCACTTCATCTGCATGCGGGCTCATCAACATTACATTCACACCAAAAGGCTTGTCCGTAAGTTCTTTGGCTTTGCGAATTTCCTCGCGAATGATGTCAGCGGAAGCACTGGCTCCACCAATCAATCCGAAGCCGCCGGCATTTGACACTGCTGCTGCCAATTTATGTTCCGCTACCCAGGCCATACCACCCTGAATAATCGGGTACTCTATACCTAAAAGTTCGGTAATTCTTGTTTTCATAATTACGCTTCCACACCTTTATCTTTTAAATAATCCATAATCTCACCAACAGTTGCAATCTTTTCCAAGTCTTCTGATGGGATTTCAACATTATATTCTTCTTCTAAACTCATTACTAATTCAAATAAATCTAAAGAGTCTGCTCCTAAATCATCCTTGAAGCTTGATGCCTCTGTAATAGTTTCCGCATCTACGTTTAACTGGTCTGCAATCATTTCTTTCATTTTTTCTAACATAATTTTAATTCCTTCCTTTTACAACTTTTTTATTTTATTTACAAATAGTTTGATATTCAAAGTATATGCTAGAAAAAAAGATTTGTCAATACCTTTAGACAAATCTTTTTTCCACATCTCCTCCCCATTTATTATGAGGCAAAAAATATTTTTTTCCAATTTTCTTTCACTTTTGGCAATATGTTTCGAAGCCCCTGGGAGACGATGTATATCGCAGCGGCAGTTGTTGCAGAAAGTAAAAAATATATTATATACTTTTCTTCATCACTACCCCCTTTACATATACTCCGAATACAATGACTCCAATATATATGTCCCAAGAAAATGGGATAGCTTATCTTCCCCAGAAAATATACAAAAGAATGGTCAAATGCCGGTGATAGTATCCCTTTATGGGAAAAACTTAACACTACCCCAAAAAACTGGAAAAACACAATAACAAAATCGCCTGTTCCCCTGGCATAGGTTGCACACCCTATAAATACCAGAATGTAGCATCCACATTCTAAAAGAGATAACAGAGTTTTTCCAAAGGTTGTGTATTCCCTTTTCCTGACCTTCTCCACCAATAAAAATGCAAAAGCACCCAGCGACAATTCGCTAATACCTCTTAAAAATCCTTTCATATAATTTCCCTGCCAATTCTCCGGGCCTGACAAAAATCCACAATTTTGATAAAGAATTCCCAAACCGAAGATGCCTATTGCGGGTGCAATCACATACAAGAACAGATTCCTGTTTTTGATACACAAAGGCACCAGTATCAACATAGATAGTAGCATTGCTGAAATATACCAGGTGGCTGCATTGGAATGATAACCTGTAAGACCACTGATTTGCAAAAAGGATATTTCCCATACACTTGATAACAAATCTTCTCCTACGTGCCTTCCTTTGCCAAATACATGCAACACCACAAATCCTATCAGCATGGCCACATAATATTCCGGACAAAGGCCCTTTATTTTATGTCCTATATATCCAACCGTAGTTTTTCCCACATTAATTTCATTCTGTTCTTTGTACTTTTCCAATGAAGCTACCATTAAAAATCCCGATACCAGGAAGAAAAATTCCACCAAAACCGCACCATTTATGAAGATACGATTGCTTCTATTTATAAAATTTCTAGAATGAAATATCACAATTCCTATCGAACATATAAACTTCATAAAATCAATGGTCCCATTTCGATTCTTCATCATTCATACCCCTTTTTTCACCTATAGACAACAAAAAGTACGCTTTGCGTACTTTCTATTTTAATGATTATTAATAAAAAAACATATCATCATCATCGTAAGAGTCATTCTCATATTCTCTGGTCCAGTCGATATTATTGCTACGCTTAACCGGACGTTGCACACGTCCTGTATTTGCCTTATTCTTATTGCTGTTCTGACTCTTCTTCTGCATTGCCTTCTTTTCTTTTTCCAGACGTTTTACTACATCCATCTTATCCGGTTGTTGTTCTTTTATCTTAGCATTTTCTTTTGCCATCTGACTCTGTGGCTTCTGGCTTCTTCGTTCACTTTGCTTTGAACGTCTGTAATCCCCCTCGTCATCATCCATGTTCTGTTCAAATCTAGGACGATAAGGTCTGGCGCCTTCTCGTTTTCCTTGAAAGCTTCCCCGTGCTTCATTGCTCTTTCGAAAGCCTCCTCTTTCCCCATCTTTTTTGTCAGCATTGCCCTGATAACGCCTTTCCTGACTATTTGCACCAGCCCTACTAAAATCATTTTTCTTTTTCCATGGACGTCCGTTTGTATTTTCCATCCTGGTGCTACCTTTTTCTGCCTTCGTACTACCTGTGTTCAAAGTTTTTCTCCTTCCAATTTACCAATATATCTCTTCCCTTTGGAAATATCAGGGAAGTCAAAGATATTTTTATTTTATAATAATATGAAAGAAAGTCAATGAAATTTTTATAATTTTTCATATTTTTTTACTTTTGGGTTTTCCATGTGGTTCTTATCTTCAAATTAACATAGATACAAATCTTTATATAAATCTTTCCCTTTTTAAGTTGCTTTTTTGTTCATATGATGTTACATTACATATAAGTGCTTTGATTTAAGCAAACATAATGAAAAGGAGAAATTTATGGGAAAGAATAATCAGACAAACGAAGATGAAGATATCCAGGTTACATTAACTTTGGATGACGGAAGAGAAATTGATTGCGAAATCCTCTGCATCTACACCGTAGATGAGCAGGACTATATTGCCTTGTTACCACCAGCCGGCGATGACTTTGAAGAAGGCGAAGCTTTGATCTACCGCTTTTTCGAAGAAAATGAAGAACCACGCATCGAAAATATTGAATCCGAAGAAGAATACGAAATCGCTGCGGATGCCTTTGAGGAATGGTTGGATGATGCTGAATACGAAGAATTTTACAGTGATGATGAGGAATAAACGCTAAAACATAGTCACCTCATAGCATAAAAAACGGAAGCATATGCTTCCGTTTTTTAATTCTTTTTCTACTCTGAATAATAAGGACATTCTTTTGCGAAATATTTTGATACATCTTCCCCATTCATATAGTTTTGATAAATCTTAGCAAGTTCTTTTGCAAAAACCTTGCCTCCTTCTCCGTTTAAATGTTTATCATCTTCAAAATGTTCATCCAGAAAAGTGGTTTTTATATCCTTATGGTAATTAAAGTCCCAAAATGGAACATCATGCTCTTTGGCAATCTGGGCATAATAGTCATGAATAGGAGTAATGTCATGATACTTGTCAATTTTATCAGCTGTCAATGGAGGATACAACATAATGACATTGATATCATTTTCTTTGCAATACTCCAGACATTTGTGATAATACGACAAATACTGCTCATTAATATTTTCTGACTTAAAGGTTGAATTTCCTTTTTCTAAAACGAGACGCCCACTTCCTTCATAGGCCTTGTTTCTTCCAAAACATCCTCTTCCTCTATAATACTTATCTGCTGTAGTCCCCTTCCTAAATTCTTCTGTCTGTTTCTGGGTAATGTTCGCCTTCACTGCCGTGAAATCCAAATAATCCTCTACTCTTACAGAATACATGGTAACATATGGCCATTCTTCTAAAGGAACTCCATGTAGCAGATATGCAAGTTTATCGTTTCCACCGTCCAGTCGGTCATATACCAGGGATTTCCATTTGGTTGCCAGGCAATCCCGGCTCATGGTTTCTGGAGCAACCCCTAAAAAGACAGTCTTGACAGGATTGTCCTTCACCATATCTTTCATGAGAAAATAGGTTCCGTCTACCGGTTGATCACTGCTTGCAATATTGAAGCTTGTAGTGGATAAAATCTCGTCCGATACATCCATATTGATTCCACGCTGTATGGTAGACGTTCCACAATACAAGGTATCAATCGTTCCCGCCATCTGGCTTTTTTCTCTATTGGTATAAATCACACTGGCAAAATACGATTCATATGCGTAACGAACTCCAATTTCAAAAATTGCAATTACCGCCACTATCAACAGAAACCGCAATCCAATTTTTTTAATATTGCGCATATTCAAAACCTCCTGTCATCTCTGTACCAAACACACCAAAACTTGCAATCATCAATAGCAGCACCAGGTAAATCAACCAGCGAACCCCGAATGGGCGCTTATCAATTCTTTCCTTCATAGAACCATGCTCATTATGCCAGCTCACATAAAAAAACATTAGCAATGAAACTGCAATGACCACCAGACTACAATTTGTCATTTCCGGAACACAGGCTTTCCTGGTAAGCTCCACCTGAAAATCGCAAATAATTTTTTTCACGAATATCAAAGACTGTTTCGTACTACTAGCCTGTGGAAACACCTTTAACATACTGATGATTAAAAACGTACGAAGCATCTGAAATGCGCGAAAGAATTTATTTTCATCTTTGATATGAAGCTTTCCTTTCATCCATTTAAACTGTGGTTCAAGCAACATGGAGGAAATCATAATCACACCGTTTGCCCCCCCCAAAGAATATACCTCCAACTGGCATCATGCCACAACCCGGTAGCAAACCATACCACAAACATTGCCACCAGAGAAGGTACTAGTTTCGAAACTCTCTGAGGAAGGAATTTCTTACCTAAACGATTGATTTTCACTGCTGGTTGGGATAAAGATACCGGGTAAAACATATAGTCCCGAAACCAGCTACTTAAACTAATGTGCCATCTTCTCCAATATTCCGCTAAAGAAGTAGAGAAAAATGGTCGTTCAAAGTTCTCCATCAAATCAATTCCAAGGATATGGGAAAAACCCTTTACAATATCTGTATATCCTGAAAAATCTGCATACAGCTGAATAGCAAAATACATACAGCCAAGGAACAACGTGAATCCACTGCCCTTATCGGCATGTTCAAAGATATAATCCACCATTGGCTTCATATTATCTGCAATCACCATTTTCTTGAAAAATCCCCACAAAAGCCTCTGACAGCCATCCCGGAATCTTTCATAGGAAAACTCGTGGCTTCCATATAGTGCTGGTGCCATATCTATAAATCTTCCAATAGGTCCTTGGGTAATCTGCGGAAAATAAATCAAAAACAAAAATACCTTTAAGATATTTTTTTCGCTTTCCACTTTCCCCTTAGATACATCAATAATGTATCCTATTGCCATTAAAGTATAATAGGAAATTCCTAATGGAACTAATAAATGAAAGATACTGTATTCACTGACCTTCAAGGCTGGAAATAATCTATCTACATTTCCAGCTATAAATTTTCCATATTTCACAATCACAAGAATTCCCAAAACCGCAACAATGGTCCATACCTGTATGGTATGTTTCTTCTGCTTCATTGTCTCTTTATAAGCTTTTATCTCTGCTTTGGGAAGTACCTTTTTATTGGCAGTAATATACTCTGCCTGTTCTTTATTTTTCTTGTCTAATAAATTGGTTCCTATATATGTTACAATAGTGGCTAGAATTATATACAAAAAATTATTGCTGCCGGCCAGCGCATAAAACACCACACTGGCCGCCAACAATAACACCCATTGAAATCTCTTCATAAATGGTAAGAAGTATACAATCACGAACCCACAAAAAAACAGTAAAAACGATAGTGAGTTAATTGTCATTTTTATACCTCATCTTCTAATCTCTGAATCATAGCATACATTGCTTTTGCGGAATTGAAATTTTCTGGCTCCATATCTTCAAATTCCACTTCCACATCAAAAGTATCATTGATTTCCCCTACCAAAGCAACCAAATCAAAAGAATCCAAAATACCATTATCAATTAATTTATCCTCATTTTCAAAATCAACCTCTGGTCTTAACTCCTTTAAAATCTTCATTAATTCTTCCATTTACATTTCCTCCTTAAGTTTTTTTAATATAATATCATATCCATCTTTATATATATGGATTTCACCTTCAACTAATTCTACCTTATTTTTCTCTTTTTGTGTAGTGGTAATTTGATATTTTCCAATCGAATAGGTTCTCTTCCCATATACAATCTTAGGACTCCCCAGAACCTTCAACACGGAATAGTCCATAGCACGAAGGAATGCACCTATTTTCTTTCCATCCCATTCTAAATTTATATAGCCGTCATTTGGAATTTCCGTGCTCTTATGCATACGCACATGGTCTTTCTTATCCTGGGGATAAGACTTTGCATTCTTGTATATCAGGCTTTCGTAGATTTCTACAAACGCTTCTTTTGATAACATAATCTGCTTCTGAAACAACTGATAGGCAGTTATCGTTTCATCCAATGAAATTTCCTTTTGACAAATAATATCTCCCGCATCCACTTCTACCTTCATAAAATGCCAGGTGATTCCACTTTTTTCATCTTCTTCATAAATCGCCCAACTCTCTGCATTTCTTCCTGGGTGCATAGGCAACAATGCCTGATGAAGATTCACTGCTGTAATATTTTCTCTTTCCAGCACACGTTTTGGAATAATAAACTCATTGATTGCCGACACCAGTAACACTTCTGCTTTCTCTTCACATAACAAGTCGTATACCTGCTTTCTCTCCCTATGCTGATAAGGAATTCCTGCAGCCATTGCCTTCTTTTCCAGTCCAATGGACTTCTTGTCCGTCATCTCAAACAGATACACCTGTGTATCATAATCTTTCTCTTTTTCCTTTGCATATTTTGCACATTCGTAGGCTAAGGTACCACTGCCTAAAACATAAATTTTCTGTATCTTTTGATTTTCATGATTCATGATACACCTCTGAAAGCATCTTCTTTAATTTCACTCTGTCCATTTTTTCATGGCTGTTCATAGGAATCTTTTCCATATGAATCATCCGGTTCGGGCACATATATTTTGGCAGTTTCACCTGCAATTTTTCGATAATTTCCACATTGCACTCTTTCGCCGCTTCATAGAACAATACAATCTTTTCTGCCTGCTCATCATATACGCAACAGCATTTATCTATAAAATCCAAAGCATTCACAGGAATCTCAATTTCCGCCAGTTCAATACGGTGTCCCATATGTTTAATCTGATGGTCCTTTCTTGCTGCAAAGACCAGTTCATGGCGTTCATTATAGTACCCCATATCTCCGGTGCGGTAAATCCTGTCAATATAAGAATTATGCAACGGATTTTGGCAAAACGCCTTTTTCGTTGCCTCGTCATTGTTATAGTAACCTAATGCAAGAGAACATCCCCGTACACAAATTTCTCCGGTTTCTCCCTCTGCCACTTCTTTTCCCTCTTCATTCAAAAGAAGAATCTGAGTGTTTGGGAAAGCTTTTCCTATTGGCAACACTTCTTCCATGCCAAAGGGTCTGTCCACCTTGTAATAAGTACAGTTACATGTGATTTCTGTAGGTCCATACAAATTTACATAATTAGCATCTGGAAGATTTTTCTGCCAGTAATGCAATACTTTCATAGGAAGAACTTCTCCGGAAAACATGATGTTTCTCAGGCTTTCTGGTTTTACTTTATCCAACCCTTTAAAAGTTGCCACAACCGACATGGCAGAAGCCGCCCAGATAATCGTTGTTGCTTTGTTTTCGTCTAAGTAAGATAACAACTTCTTTGGCATAATAAACATGCTCTTTGGAATGATACACATAGTTGCTTTATTTTTGATGGTGGAATAAATATCTTTTACCGATACATCGAAATCAAAGGGAGCCTGATTTGCAAAAATTTCATCTTCCTTAAACGCAAAGGTCACCGCAAACTGCTCCACCAAATCCACAACGGAACCATGGGATACCACCACTCCTTTTGGTACTCCGGTAGAACCAGAGGTAAACATAATATATAAAGGCATGGTACTTAAGTGTTGCTCTCTCACCTTTGCCAAGGCCTCCTCATCAATAGAAACCTGTCCATGATACAAACTTTCCATAGTACAATGTCTTTCCTGCAAATCCATACCTTCCATGCTCTTTGCATCCTTTTCCTGATACAATACCAAGGCTGGATCCATAACCCTTAAAATAGTATTCTTTCTCTCTAACGGTAACGCCTTATCGATTGGTACATAAAAATTTCCCGCATAAACAATTCCAAAGAATCCCATTAAACTGATTAAATCTCTATCGGCAATCACAGCTATGGGTTTCCCATACACCTTTTTTTGGGCAATGTTACTGCCAATGGTCTTTGCAATTTCCACTGCCTGCTCATAGGTATAGCTCTTACCCGGCTCGATAAATGCAGTTTTTGCAGGATACTTCTGACATGCTTCCTCTAAATATTCTAGTACATTATTTATCATATCTATCCTCATACTCCTATTTGAATTCACAGTCTGTTCCACTATCTACAGACATGGTCAAACTAACAATAACAACCCACATTTTACTATAAGCATCTACCGTTTTCAAGTAGAAAAATCTGTTTTAACTTAAGAGAAAAAAACTGCCTATTTGTAATATGGAAGATCCACTCTTATTCTCTCTTAATGTTTCGGACTCATCAGTTCTTCAATGGCATATTTTAAACCATCTACAGACAATGGATACATCCGTATCAGACTTGCTATAGACTGTTCTGCCTCCAGCCAGTCTAATTTTGCCACATTGGCATGATAACGTGGATTTAACCAAACCACCTTTTTAAATTTCTTGGTGTACCAGGTAAGCCACTCATAACCGCTTAACCCATTATTTGGTCCACGGTAATTTCCCGTATTATGAAATAATTCTTCCGGTGCCATCTGGGCATCCCCCACAATAATCACCTTATAGTCTGCATCTAAATTCTTAAACAGCCATTCACTTTCCACCCAGTCTCCATAATCACATTCCGGTGAATTATACACATGGGCATAGATGCAGTTGTGAAAATAATAAGTTTTTACATCCTTAAAATGGTTTGCTTTGTGGACTGCCTGAAACAAATTATTACACAAAGTACTAAAGGGCATCATGGTACCGCCGGAATCAAATAATAATAGAAGTTTTACTGTATTCTTTCTGGGCTTTTCAAACTCCAGTTTTAAGTATCCTCCATTGTTACAGGTGGAATCAATGGTACCATCCAAATCAAGTTCTGTCTTTGGTGCCTCAATCTTGGAAGAAAACTGACGTAATCTTCGAAAAGCCACTTGAAACTGCCTGATATTCAATGCCTTATCGTTACGAAAATCAGCAAACCGTCGGTCTCCTACCACCTGAAACGCAGATTTCAATGCGGACTGGCCGCCAATGCGGATTCCCCCTGGCTGCTTTCCATTATGCCCAAAAGTGGAAGTTCCATGAGTTCCAATCCAGTAGCTTCCCCCATTGTGTTCTGTCTTCTGCTCCGTTTTCCTCTCCTCAAACATACCTTCAATTTCTTCTTTGGTAAGTTCTTCCGAACGAGGTTTAAACAATTCATCATTGGTATGATCCTGCTCCACCTCCGGTTTATCCAGGAATTTTTTGATAGCATCCGGAATGTCAGCATAATACTTAAAATCTTTAAAATACTCCTCAAACGCCACATCAAAACGGTCATAATCCGCTTCTGACTTTACTAAAATCATTCTTGCCACATAATAAAACTGTGTTAGTGAAGCTTCGCAAAGTCCCTTGTCCAGTGCATTCATCAAAGTCAGCCACTCGGTTGTAGAGACTTCTAAGCCCTTGGCTTTCAACACATAAAAAAATGGACTAAACATCTAATCTCCTCTTCTTAAATACAGCTAAGTCTTCATCCTTCTTTAATAACACGCCAATAAAAGGCATTTTTTCCTTTACTTCCTCTGGAGTAATGCCGCCTAAAAGCAATGCCTGAATCCAGTCTACCAACTCGGAAGTACTTGGTTTCTTTCTGATATCCTTTAAGGAACGAATCCAATAGAACTGTTCCATACATTCCTGCAATAAATTATCCTTTAAATCTGGAAAATGTACCTTTACAATCTCCTCCATCAGCTCCTTATCTGGAAATTCAATATAGTGGAAAATACATCTTCTAAGGAAGGCATCCGGAAGTTCCTTCTCTGCATTAGAGGTAATGATTACAATTGGGCGCTTCTTTGCTTTTACTGTCTCCTTGGTTTCATGGATATAAAATTCCATTTTGTCTAATTCCCATAAAAGGTCATTGGGGAATTCCAAATCCGCTTTGTCAATTTCATCAATCAGCAATACCGGCTGGTTATCTGCCTTAAAAGCCTCGCCTAATTTTCCAAGCTTAATATAGTGTCCAATATCATCTACTCCCTCTTCCCCAAACTGACTGTCATACAATCTCTGAATGGTATCGTACACATACAATCCTTCCTGGGCCTTTGTGGTTGACTTGATATTCCAAATCAACAGTTCTTTTCCTAAAGACTGGGCAATTGCCTGGGCAAGCATTGTCTTTCCTGTTCCTGGCTCCCCTTTGATTAACAACGGTTTTTCCAATGCCATAGCCACATTTACACTGGCCATGAGCTCTGGGCTTGCCACATAAGTTTCTGAACCATTAAATCCTGTCTTTGTTTCCATGTGATATCTCCTTGTATTCTTTGTTTTTATTTTATAGCTTCCATTTCACTTTTCTTCTCTCGTCCCATAAGGATTTCCACCGCATCTTCTGCACAACCTCCCTCAAAAAGGATGGAGCATACCTGATCAATAATGGGCAGTTCCACGTGGTACTTCTTTGCCAATTGCTGTGCAGCTTTTGCAGAGTACACTCCCTCTACTACCATTTTCACCTCGTCCATGGCTTCTTGCATAGTATATCCTTTTCCTATCAAAATGCCTGCACGACGGTTTCTGCTGTGCATACTGGCACAGGTTACAATCAAATCCCCGGTTCCGGTTAATCCATGAAAAGTTTCCCTTTTTCCACCCATGGCCTCTCCCAGGCGTGAAATCTCTGAAATTCCTCTGGTAATCAAAGCAGCCTTTGCATTGTCTCCATATCCCAGTCCATCGGCTATTCCCGCTGCCAAAGCAATCACATTTTTTAATGCTCCACCAAGCTCAATTCCCAAAACATCGGTACTGGTATATACACGAAATACATTGCTGTTAAAAATTTCCTGGATAAATTCTGCATCCTTTTCTTCTTTGGCTCCTGCCACACAGGTAGTGGGAAGACCTTTCCCTACTTCCTCCGCATGACTTGGCCCGGACAGAACCGCTACAATTGCCTGTGGGATTTCTTCCTCAATCATTTCCGTCAACGTCATCATGGTATTTTCTTCGATTCCCTTTGCCACATTTACAATCAACTGACCCTCTCTGGTAAATTCTTTCATACCCTTTGCAGTCTTTCTGGTAAATGGAGATGGTACCGCCAGTACAATCAAATCCATATCCGTCATGGCCTGTTTTAAATCTGTGGTAAATATCATGTTGTCCGGTAACTTAGTTCCCGGTAGCTTATCCTTATGTTCATGGTTTTCCTGTAACATTTTAATTTCATCTTCAAAGACGGAGTACAATGTTACCTGGTGTCCATTATTACTTAACAAAAATGCCAAAGCTGTTCCCCAGCTCCCTGCACCGATAATTCCTACTTTTCTCTGATTCATCTTACTTTCCCTTTATTTTTCTTCTTTCTTTTTAAATAGATTTGTCTTGTTTTCTGTTCCTTTTAACAATCTCACAATATTGCCTCTATGCTTATAGAATGCCATGATGGTTAAGGCTGCCGCAATCCCATACATTTCATACAAAACAGGCTGCTCCACTCCAAAATATCCCATCTGTCCCATCACAATCAATTCAATCATAAAACCGGCATACACAAGCAATGAGCCTAAGGAAACATAATTTGTTAAGAGAAATGCCACCAAAAAGGTTACCAGAGCAAATCCAACTATGTACCAGTCAAAGGATAGCAGCATCCCTGCTGTGGCTGCAATTCCTTTTCCTCCTCTGAACTTCATATAAAAAGGAAAGTTATGGCCTAGAACCACACCTGCTCCTGTGTATAGCTTTAACAGGGGCATAACATCTGCATGGCTTTTATGAAACAAAGCCCAAACCAAAAGCACTGCAAATACACATTTAAACGCATCTCCTAAAAAAGTAATCAAACCTGCTTTTTTCCCCAGGGTACGAAGAGCATTTGTGGTACCGGCATTTCCTGAGCCATGGTCTCTGATATCAATTCCATGAGCCTTTCCGTACAAATATCCAGTCTGCAACACTCCAAATCCATATCCAATAGCAAGACAAACCAAACGTTCCATCATTATTTTTCCTTCCTCTCACGAATAATAAATTTCAGCGGCGTACCGCGAAATCCAAAGGCATCCCTGATTCTATTTTCTATATATCTTGTATACGAAAAGTGCATTAATTCCTTATCGTTTACAAAGATTACAAAAGTAGGTGGTTTCACCGATACCTGGGTAATATAATATAACTTTAGCCGCTTTCCCTTGTCTGATGGAGGCTGCTGCATTGCTACTGCTTCTGCCATAATTTCATTGAGCACACCTGTAGCTACCCGAAGGGTCTGATTTTCAATGACCATATCAATCATATCGTAAAGCTTAATCAATCTCTGTCCTGTCTCTGCTGAGATAAACATAATTTCTGCATATGGCATATAGGATAAAGTATCTCTCACTTTCGCGGTGAATTTGTTCATGGTCTTGTCATCTTTTTCCACCAAATCCCATTTATTTACTGCGATAATCACAGCCTTTCCTCTGTCATGGGCAATGCCGGCGATTTTCGCATCCTGTTCTGTGATACCTTCCGATGCATCAATCACCATAATTACCACATCTGCCCGTTCCACAGCACTGACAGTACGGACAATCATATATTTTTCTAACTCTTCTTTAATCTTATTCTTCCTTCGAAGGCCTGCCGTATCAATGAATACATATTCCTTTCCATTGTGCTTTACAGCAGTATCGATAGCATCCCTTGTGGTACCTGCAATATCCGATACAATCACACGGTCCTCCCCACACAGCTTATTGATAATAGAAGATTTTCCTACATTTGGCTTACCTACTATGGCAATACGCGGACGCTCATCTTCCTCCTCTTCGGTATTTCCTTTATGAAAATGGCTGGTAATCTCATCTAGCATATCTCCCAGGCCCAGCTTTGAAGCAGCAGAAATAGGAATAGGGTCTCCAATCCCAAGATTATAAAATTCATACACATCCGGCATGAATTTTTCAAAGCTGTCCACCTTATTTACCACCAATAGCACTGGTTTCTTGCTTCTTCTTAGCATATCTGCCACCTTGGCATCCGAATCCACCAGTCCCTGACGTACATCCGTCATGAACACAATCACATCTGCGGTAGCGATGGCAATCTCAGCCTGTTCTCTCATCTGTGACAAAATAATATCCTGGCTTTCCGGCTCAATACCGCCAGTATCAATCAATGTAAATTCCATATTCAACCAGTTGACTTGCGCATAAATTCTATCTCTGGTAACACCCGGAGTGTCCTGAACAATAGCGATGCGTTCGCCAGCCAATGCATTGAATAAAGTAGACTTTCCAACATTTGGTCTTCCCACAATTGCAACGATTGGTTTACTCATTTTCTGTTTCCCTTCCCTTTCCTATCTTAATCTTCGCCTTTCGCATTCCATTGAAATGGGGATGTTTCTATTACATTTGTACTGCAATGTCTCCATCCCATAATAGCATCATTCTTGGTGCGCACTTTGCATACCGCACACCCTTTTCACGAAATCCTGTCCGCTTGATTTTACAATATCTAACCTTACTTGTAAAGCAGTTTCTACCTGGGAGACGGTCATATCATCCAAAAACACATCTTCCCCACTTCTCAGCATACAATCTGGTATCATAAGGACTTCCCCTAAATCTTTCCCTTTTAACTGGGCAATCAAATCGGTAGCGGTTACCAGACCTGCCACGGTAATCCTCTCTCCAAAGAAATCATTTCGTATTCCATATACATCCGCTCTCACATTTGGAAACTTTATCTGTATCTGCTCTGTCATTTTCTTCAAAAAAGGCTCCATTAATTTTCCAGTAGCCAGGGACACATGACGTTCTCTGTCATCTCCCACAAGTCCCTTTAACTCTTCCTTAACACTTACAATCATAGAGCGAACCATACCTACCCCATTTTCATATTGGAGATATCCATCATAAGAATCTTCCTCTGGCAGTTCCTCCTGGGCCAGAATATACCACTCATCTCCCCCATGAACAAAATGGGTTCCAAATTCCTCCATGGCTTTTTTCTGCCAGCGGTGAATGGTTTTTAATACCTCCTTTGCATCCTCTTTTGTGAAAGGCTCTAGAGGATACAGCCCCTCCCTATATTTTGACAACCCTACTGGCACGATAGAAAGACTTTGCAGATAGGGAAGATATTTATATAATTCTTTGAGGCTGTATTCTAACTCCTCTTTATCATTTTCCCCCTTACAAAGTACAATCTGCCCATTCATAATAATTCCCGCATCCCTGAATTTTTCTGCCTTTTTCAAAGCATCTCCCGCAAATCTGTTATGCAACATTTTACAGCGAAGTTCTGGTCTCATTGCCTGGAAGGAAATATTAATAGGCTCTAAGCGGTATCTGATAATTCTATCCACGTCCTCATCACTCATATTGGTCAATGTCACATAGTTTCCCTGTAAAAATGACAATCTGGAATCGTCGTCCTTAAAATACAGGGTTTCCCGCATCCCCTTTGGCATCTGGTCAATAAAACAAAACATACATTTATTGTGACAGCTTCGATACTCATCCATCAGCCCATTCTCAAATTCAATCCCAATTTCCTCATCAAAATCCTTTTCGATTTCTAATTCCCATTCCTCTCCGTCTGCCTTTCTCACAACCATTTCTAAATAATCATCCTGAATCAGATAACGGTAATCAAACACATCTTTTATTTCGGTGCCATTGATTGACAACAGATAATCTCCCGGTTCAATTTCCATTTCCCAGGCAATGCTTCCCTCATTTACTTTTTGAATCAAATGTCCCTTTGACTTCATGCATATCTCCTATAATTTCTCTTTTTATATTTTCTCGTAACTATCATTGTTTTAGTATACACACTTTTTCATAGAAATGCTATTGTTTTTGTAGAAAGTTCGTTTTTTCTTGACGATATTTCTTCGAAATGATATGATATTTTCGATTGTAAAGAAAGATATGAAAATATTTAAATACCAAAACTATGGTATGCCAAGAATAAAAATTACATAGGAGGTTTCAAATTCAATGCCTGATTTTAACCAACTGAAAAACTTAACACCTGTTGCTCCATTAAAGCTTGCTGTACACAAAAGCTGCCAGGAATTAGCCCAGGGGGTCAATGACTACCTTGTCTCTTTCCGTAAGGAAACACCATTTTCCAAATCAGACGTCATCCAGTTTAATGGATATGTGTCAGACAACTATATTGTGAAATCCGACTGTCCACGTTTTGGAAGTGGAGAGGCAAAGGGAAATTACTTTGAATCCATTCGTGGATGTGATCTGTACATCATGGCTGATGTATGTAACTACAGCCTGACTTATACTGTATGTGGACACGAAAATCATATGTCACCGGATGATATCTATCAGGATTTAAAGCGTTTGATTTCTGCTGCTACCGGTAAGGCTCACCGTATCAACGTAATTATGCCGTTTTTATACGAAAGCCGCCAGCACAAGCGTACCAAGAGAGAATCTTTAGACTGTTCTCTGGCTTTGACAGAACTTGCACAGATGGGTGTTTCCAATATCATTACCTTTGATGCCCATGACCCAAGAGTAAACAATGCCATTCCTTTAAAGGGATTTGACAACTTTACTCCTCAGTACCAATTCTTAAAGACCTTGCTAAACCGTGTACCGGATTTACAGATTGACAACAAACACTTAATGATTATCAGCCCGGATGAAGGAGCTATGCACAGAGCAGTATACTTCTCCAATGTTTTGGGCGTTGATATGGGTATGTTCTACAAACGCCGTGATTACTCTACCATCGTAAATGGAAAGAATCCTATCGTAGCCCATGAATTCCTTGGAGATTCCGTAGAGGGCAAAGATGTGATTATCATCGATGATATGATTTCTTCCGGTGACAGTATGCTAGACACTGCAAAGCGCTTAAAAGAACGTGGAGCAAAGCGTGTATTTATCTGTACCACCTTCGGACTCTTTACCAACGGTTTCAAAGCCTTTGATGAATATTACGAAAAGGGTTATATTGACCTGGTCATCACCACCAACCTAAATTACAGAACTCCTGTTACCTTTGAAAAACCATATTATGCAGAGGCCGATATGACAAAATTCCTTGCTTCTATCATTGATACCTTAAATCATGATATTTCTACCAGCAAGGTAATCAACCCAACTGATAAGATTCGTGAGCTTTTAGCAAAACGTGGACTATAATTCTTGAACGATGATATGAAAAAGAGGATGCACTTTGAAGGGTGCATCCTCTTTTTTTAACCATGTCCACAATGCCCGATGATATATATATTTGAATCACCTATAACTCAATTCTTCTTGTCCCATAATTTTTATACGTTTCATCATGTGTCACCATAATTATTGTTTTTCCCATCTCATTTAATTTTTTCAAAAGTGTCATTACTTTTTGTGCATTCTTTTTATCCAAAGAGCCCGTGGGTTCATCTGCCAGAATAATGTCACATTTTTTAAATAACAGTCTCGCCAAAGCCACACGTTGTTGTTCTCCTCCGGAAAGCATATAAACTTTTTGTTTTTTTAATTCTAAAACTCCCACAAAATCCAAACACTCCTCTAACGTAAAATCACTTCGTATCCCTGGTTTTACCAATTTCATATTCTGTTCTACCGTTTTCGATTCCATCAGTGCAAAATTCTGAAATAGAAATCCCACCCTGTCTTTTAAATACTCTCTTTGATTCTTCCTTCGAAATATATTTTTGCCATCAACTAAAACTTCACCAGATTCCACTTTCTCCAAAGAACCAATGATGTTTAGTAGCGTGGTTTTTCCTTTTCCACTTTCTCCGTTTATTATCACAAATTCTCCATCTTGAATTTTTTCGCTCCAATGGTCAAAAATCACCTTTTGTTCATACCCTTTTACAATATCTTTTATTTCAATCATCCTTATCTTACACTCCTGATTTTAAAATTCTTTGCATATTTGTTTTCTCTAATTTTGCAAAATGAATCATTTCAACTATAATGTCAATTCCCATAAAAAGCATCAATATCCCCATACTCGTCCACACTTCATAGAGTACGCCAAATTTGTACTCTGCTCCTAGACAAAACAAGGATAAAATGAACACAATAAAATTAACACAGAGGATATCTTTACATCTTTGCAGCATAGAATCACCATGTATCTTTCGCAAAATCAATTCCTTTTTCTTTACCTCAAACTCCAGCCTAATGGTAAGAACAGACAGCAATATGTATACACCCAAAAATAGTACAGCCATTACAATAACTACTACAGCACCTCTTTGTCTCTTCTGCAATTCACAGGTGAAATCTTCCCATACCCCACTACTTCGCACCATACATTGCTTTTCCTTTTCAAAGGCATGGAATAATGCAGGATTATTTTTTACATAGGTACAATTTAGATACATTTCTGGAATTAAAAGTTCCTCTTTATATTCTTTCTCCCCACAGTATAACACCACTGGGTTGTTTCTCACACCATATCCATTTCCATTTTTATATTCAAAAATCCTTCGGTTTCCTTTGTAAGTTATCCTTTCTACATCCTGTGTGTTTGCAAATGACAACACATTACTTTCCAGATAATCCAGTTCCTCCTGTGAAATATAGTTCTTTTCAGGCACAAATACAATATTTTTTCCCGTCAAAATATCTTTTTTATACTCTGGAAATATCTGTACCAAATGCTCCTTTAGATTGTAATTCATGCATATGGCATCTTCTTCTTTTTTTCCGTTCTCAAAAGTGATATTGGAATTCATATTCTTTATATCACATTCTTTCAAATATCTGGTATAAAAGACAGATTCCAAATCCATTTGCAGATTGTCATCCTCCATAATCAATTCCACAAAAACATAATCCTTTAGACTCTTATAGAATGCTTCCATCTGCTTTAAATCCAGGGTTTCATAAACAATGGAAATATCATTTGCGATGAGAATACTTATGAAAAGTCCCACTACTGCTTTGGAGATTATGGTAATCCCCCGAAGCTTTTTGGTGTTTTTTACATTGGACAGCCCTGCCCGAATGGGTGTTTTCAATATAGATAACTGGGACACTGCATCCAAAAGCCCACACAACAGTGCTCCATAAATCAGGCCCATTTCCCAGGGAAAACTTCCATTTCTCACCTGAAAATACTTCACAACCACCCCAAAAAGCATAGCAAAAACAACCATATCCTTACAAATACCTTTGAGCAAAAGTGCCTTTAATGAACATCCCATGGAAACCTGTAAAAACAGTTTCTTTTGTTCTAGTAACACTTCATATTTATTGATTCCCCAGATGCAAATTCCAAAAATCAGCCATAAAATCATATATGAATTTTTAAATTCTTTTCTGGAGTCCCTTCCTTCCTTACTAGGTATTGCCCCGCCATAACGTTCTACCAGCTCTGCCTTGCAGGAAAGCACTGCATCTTTCTTTCCCATCATATAAAACATATTTGGAAAATGCTCCATCTTCTCTTGGGGAAGCTCTTGAAATTTATGATAAGAAATTTTTGTTTTCCCACAAAATACACTTTTTTTCTCCCCTGGTACTATCCAGTAAGATTCTGAAAGCTCCTTTTTTATTTTAGGTGTGCTATAAATCTTGATTCTGGTTTCATAGTTTCCCCTAGGTTCCCCATCAACAAAAAATATATCCACCTGGTATTCTTTACCACATTTTTCTATGTCCTTTAGCATATCTTTCTTTTTCTGCCCCTTCTGCAGATAAAAAGAAGTCTGATAAAAATCTTCAAAGGAATACAGATACTGCTGATAAAATTCATATCCCCCCTCTACTGTGATGATAAGTCCAAGCAGAAAAAATAAATATTTCACCACTGTAATCAAATTTATCTGTCTCATTTACAATCCCCCCAAATATCCTCTGCCATCTGAATCACAGAAAGAATTTTCTCTTTATTTTTCCGGTATAATTCCATATTTTCTTCTGTTTTTTCCACTGGTTCAAATCTGTCATTCAAGTATATATTAACTTCTACCATATTCTCCTCTGATTCACAATAAGTGATACTAACACCTACTTCATCCTTTTGAAATATTCCCGGCCATATAATCAAAGACACAAAACTTTTCCCTACTTCATCAAAATTCAAATTCTCGCATATGTAAAGATTTCCAGTATATCCAAGATACATCGGTCTATGTACACCTAAAGTATATCTTTTTTTTTCGTGTTCTATTTTTTTTAAACTCTTTTCATATGCATCCAACTTTTCTTCATATCTGTCATACCGATTACCAACTTTAAACTGCCAAAAACCCACATACAACAGAAATATAACGCCAATTACCATAAAAATAGTCTTTTTCTTATTCTTTTTTCCCTTCATATGTATCCTCCCACGTAACAAAACCCTATAGAAAATCTATAGGGTTAAATTAAGTTCTTATTCAGTTTACACTATTCAAACCACATTGTCACCATATATTTTACAGGCACACCTGTATGCTTTACATCCGCCTTTCTAGACAAACCTGCTCCCTTTACTTTATTGGTATTTTTTTTAGTTCCTTTACTATTCTTCACTGTACCATAACTCGAGCATCCTCGCGGCATTCCACCTACATCTTGAACATAATCCTCCTTGACACAAAACGTATCATACCCATACGTTATCAGTGCATAATACTCTAAACCATCCACGTTAAAAGTTACAGTTTGATTCTTTTGCCAAGCCTTTGAAAATCCTGTTTTCCTCGTAATTGTTCTTGTATATTTTTTTGTAGCAGCATCAACAGAAGTCACACTTCCAAATAACACAATACCACACATAGTAGCTGCAAACACTTTCTTTATAAAATTTTTCTTCATTTTTCACCTTTCTTTTAAAGGCAAGTATACTTTCTTTAAAACCCTTTATTTGTATAATATACCATACTCCGTTGTTAATTATATATATATATTAATTTTGTCAATAATTAAATTTATTTTTTATTACATCGGCATATTCACCACATAAGCATACATGCAGATAAAGTGACACACGCTTCCGCCCATGACAAACAAATGAAAGATTTCATGACTGCCAAAGTTCTTGTGCCTGCTGTTGAAAATCGGAAGCTTCAATGCGTAAATGATTCCACCAATGGTGTAGATAATTCCACCTGCAAGCAGCCATCCAAAGGCTGCAGGTTCCAAGGCATGTAAAATCTTGGTGAATCCTATGACACAGGTCCATCCCATGCCAATATAGAGTACGGAAGAAAACCATTTTGGACAGGTAACCCAGAATAACTTTACGATAATCCCTATCAATGCAATGCCCCACACAATAGCTAACATGATAAGTCCCAGCTTGTCTTTTAGTACAATCAGACACACCGGCGTGTAGCTTCCTGCAATCATCACGGAAATCATGGCATGGTCAATCTTTTTTAAAGTTTTATTTACCTTCTCTGAAATATCCAGGGAATGATAGGTAGTAGAAGCTGCATACAACAGCATCATGCTAAAGATAAAAATAGCCAGGGACACCACATAGACACTGCTTTCCCTTTGAGCGGCTTTCAATAAAAGTGGTACCGCCGCAAAACCAGCCATAAGCATTGCGATAAAATGGGTGATGGCACTTCCTGGATCTTTTAATTTTCTGTTATTCTCTTTCATAATACCTACTTCCTTTCTGAATACATTCTTTTACTCCAACCTATCAATCCTCTTTGTCTTATTATGTGACCTTACAAGTGGTTTGATACCATTTCACATGTAGTTTTCAAAACTACATCTTGTTTTTATTTATAGTACTACTATCTTTTGTGAAATGCAAGTTTTTTTATTGATTTTTTATTGAATCTATAAATAATTTTATTAACAATTTATAAAACTATTACTTTTTTCTCATTTTTTGATTGATTTCTTTTTCAGATTCTGATATCATTACTAAACGTTGGGGGACATATCTTGTTTAAGATATGCTCCCTTTTTTTGCAACATTGCAGGAAAACCCAAATAATATTTAGCATAAAATATAACAATACATTGATAAGGAGATTATATGGAAACAGTTAGATTTGATGAACTAAATTTAGCCCCTAAAATTCTACGTGGCGTTACCGAAATGGGATTTGAGGAAGCCACTCCCATTCAGACAAAATCCATTCCCGTAATCATGGAAGGTGGAGATGTTTTAGGACAGGCTCAAACCGGTACGGGAAAGACCGCTGCCTTCGGAATCCCATTATTACAAAAAATAGATATATCGAAGAAACATCTACAGGCAATTGTGCTCTGTCCTACCAGAGAACTTGCTATCCAGGTAGCTGATGAATTTCGCAACCTTTCCAAATTTATGCACGGCTTAAAAATTCTTCCTGTGTACGGTGGCCAGGATATCGTAAAACAGATTCGCTCCTTAAAAAACGGTGTCCAGGTTGTTATCGGCACCCCTGGACGTATTATGGACCACATGGACAGAAAGACGGTAAAGTTCAACCAGGTTCATACCATTGTTATGGATGAAGCAGATGAAATGTTAAACATGGGATTTCGTGAGGACATGGAAACCATTCTTTCTAAAATTCCGGAAGAACGCCAGACGATCCTGTTCTCTGCTACCATGCCAAAACCTATTTTGGATATCACCAAAAAATTCCAAAAGGATGCCCAGATGATCAAGGTAGTGAAAAAAGAACTTACCGTGCCAAGTATTGATCAGTATTACTATGAAGTACGACCGAAAAAAAAGGAAGAAGTCCTTTGCCGTCTCTTAGATATTTATGACCCAAAGCTGTCTCTTGTTTTTTGTAATACCAAGCGTATGGTAGATGAGCTGGTCTCTGCCTTGCAGGGAAGGGGATACTTTGCCGAGGGGCTTCACGGTGATTTGAAACAATCCCAGCGGGACAGAGTTATGAACAGTTTCAGAAACGGACGCACTGAAATTTTGGTGGCCACAGATGTAGCTGCCCGTGGAATTGATGTGGATGATGTGGAAGCAGTCTTTAACTATGATTTACCTCAAGACGAAGAATATTATGTACACCGAATTGGACGTACCGGCCGTGCCGGACGTAACGGAGTGGCTTTCAACTTTATCTGGGGAAAGGAAATCTACAAATTAAAAGATATTCAGCGTTATTGTAAGACAAAGATTAAAGCTCAGCCAATTCCATCCTTAAATGATGTAAACAGCACAAAAACAGATAAGATATTGAAAAATCTTAGTAATATTATAAAAAATGATGATTTGACAAGTATGATTAATATTATCGAGGAACAGATCAACAATGAAGATTATTCCAGTTTAGAATTGGCAGCGGCATTCTTAAAATCTTCCCTGGGAAATGATTTAAGTGAGGGAAATATCACCGATTTTGGGGATACTGGTGCTGAGGATGGCATGGTACGCCTGTTTATCAATGTGGGAAGAAAACAAAATATAAGACCAAGTGATATTTTAGGCGCTATCGCCGGTGAAAGCGGAATGCCTGGAAAATTAGTGGGTACCATCGACATCTTTGATAAATATACCTTTGTAGAAGTTCCCACAGAATTTGCCCACGAAGTTCTTGTTGCTATGGAACACGTAAAAATCAAGGGAAAAGAAATCAATATCGAACCTGCCAACAGGAAATAAAAATAAGAAAATAAAATAAAGGAAAAAGCAAAACAATGGCACTTTCATGAATTTTTATCATAAAATATAATAAAGACTCACGGAGGTGCCATTTTGAAAGCTTTCCCAAAACCTCTGACAAAAGAGGAGGAACAAAAGCTGTTATCCGACTATCAGGCTGGAAGCACGGATGCCATGGAAAAGCTGATACTCCATAATCTTCGTCTGGTTGCCCATATGGTGAAAAAATATCCACTAAGCTACAACGATACCGAAGATATGCTTTCTATGGGAATCATCGGCTTAATCAAAGCTGTCCAAAGCTTTAATCCCCAAAAGAACTGCCGTCTGGCAACCTATGCCTCCCGCTGCATCGAAAATGAACTGCTGATGTATCTAAGAGGGCAGAAGAAACATGATAAAACGATCTCTCTTATGGATACCATCAACGCTGACTCCGATGGTTGTGAAATTATTCTGATGGAAGTAATTGAAAATCATGAGGATGATCCCTACACCCATATCGAGCAGATGGAAAACATAAAAAAATTATACGAAACCCTTTCTAGCCTTTCCAAACGGGAACAATATATTTTAATCAACCGATACGGACTTTTGGGGCAGACTCCCAAGACACAGCAGGAGTTGTCCACCATCCTGGGAATTTCACGCTCCTATATTTCAAGAATAGAAAACGGAGCCATCAAAAAGCTCCGTCCTTTCTTTCTGTAATAGCCAAAATCTGCACTTCTCTCCCCACAAACTACAATAGATATAACCCCATACAATAGTTGCTCACATCAATTCCCCGGGCAGTAAGAAAAACAGAATCCCCCTCTTCTGCTATCATCCCTTCCTGCTTAAGCCTTTGGTGAACCTTGTGATAAATTCTGTCATAATCTATTCCAAAACACTGATAGAATCTCTGTTTTGAAATTCCCTTTCGTTTTCGCAGCCCCAAAAACATAAATTCACTGATAGCATCCTCCCTTGTCAACTTTTGCAAATCCAGGGCATAGGTCTCTACCGAAGCTGTAAAATCCGTTTGAAAATAATTCTCCAGAGTAACCGGATTCTGAAATCTATATTCTCCTAAAAAGGAAGAACTTCCCAGACCCAGCCCTAAGTATTCCTCTCTCTCCCAGTATTTTAGATTATGCTTACATTCACAATCCTTTTTTGCATAATTGGATATTTCATACTGTGCATACCCTGCCTGGCCCAGGGTTTCCTTGGTATATTCATAAATCTGACGCTCTAAGATTTCCGAAGGAAGGATGGAATTCTCCTCCTGTATCCCTTCCCTACGCTTTTCTTCTTCCTTGCCATACCTGTCATAAAACAAAGTCCCTTCCTCAATGATTAAGCCATAGGCTGAAATATGCTGTGGTTTTAAATAAATTGCTTGTTTTAGCGAATAGGCATACTGTTCTAAACTTTGATGGGGCAGTGCCGAAATCAAATCAATATTGATATTGTCAAAACCGGCACGTCTTGCATCTTCCACCGCCAGATAACTTTGTTCTACCGTGTGAATTCTTCCTAACAGTCTTAACTCCTGTTCCACAAAGGACTGAACTCCAAAACTAATTCTGTTGATCCCACTTTCTCGCATTCCACTGAGTTTATTGAAATCCACCGTCCCTGGATTTGCTTCCATTGTAATTTCCACATCTGTCTTTAGACAAAAACTCTCTCTTATGACATCCATCAATGTCTGTATCTGAGGCACCTGCAAAAGAGAAGGCGTTCCGCCTCCAAAGAATATGGTATCTACACAGTATTCTTTCACATACACGGAACGCTCTCTTATTTCATTACACAGTTTCTCTACATAACGCTGCCTTAAATTCTCATCTGCCGAAAAGGATAAAAAATCACAATAATCGCATTTTTTCACACAAAATGGAATATGTAGATATAATCCTAGTTTCTTTTCCATACCTACCTCATTTGATTACTAATTATCATCCAATTTCAATACACTCATAAATGCCTTCTGTGGAATCTCTACATTGCCCACCTGACGCATCCTCTTCTTTCCTTCTTTCTGCTTTTCCAGCAGCTTCTTCTTTCTGGAAATATCTCCACCATAACATTTTGCCAATACATCCTTTCGCATTGCCTTTACCGTTTCTCTGGCAATCACCTTATTTCCTATGGCAGCCTGAATTGGGATTTCGAACAAATGCCTTGGGATTTCTTCTTTTAATTTTTCACACATCTTTCTTCCACGTTCATAGGCTGTACTTTCATGTACAATAAAGGAAAGAGCATCCACCTCTTCTTTATTGATTAAAATATCAAGTTTCACCAGTGTAGACTGTTCATATCCCTTCATTTCATAATCAAAAGATGCGTATCCTTTTGATCGGGACTTTAATGCGTCAAAGAAATCATAAATAATTTCATTTAATGGCAAATCGTACTTTAAGACCGCTCTGGTTTCTTCAATATATTCCATACTGATATAAACACCACGACGTTCCTGGCACAAATCCATAATCTGTCCAATATACTCCTTCGTAACCATAATCTCTGCGGAAACGAAAGGTTCTTCCATATAATCAATTTCCGAGGGGTCCGGGAGATTGGACGGATTGGTAAGTTCAATGACTTCTCCATTTGTTTTGTGAACTTTGTAAATTACCCCTGGAGCCGTGGTAACCAAATCTAAATTGTACTCTCTTTCCAATCGCTCCTGAATAATTTCCAGATGCAGTAATCCCAAAAATCCACAACGGAAACCAAAGCCTAAGGCAATGGATGTCTCCGGCTCAAACTGTAGCGCAGCATCATTTAACTGTAACTTTTCTAACGCGTCTCTTAAGTCGGGATACTTTGCTCCGTCTGCAGGGTACAGTCCACAAAATACCATGGGATTAACTTTCTTATACCCTGGAAGTGGTTGGTCGCAAGGTCTGTCGTGGTCTGTAATAGTATCACCTACACGGGTATCTTTTACATTTTTAATGCTGGCAGTGATATATCCTACCATACCTGCACTTAACTCCTCACAGGGAATAAACTGACCTGCACCAAAATAGCCTACTTCCACCACTTCCGCTGTAGCTTTCGTTGCCATCATTTGAATGGTGGTTCCTTTTTTTACTTTGCCCTCTTTAATCCTGCAAAATACAATGACTCCTTTATATGCATCATAAAGGGAATCGAAAATCAGAGCCTGCAACGGAGCGTTTTCATCTCCGGTAGGTGCTGGGATTTTACTCACAATCTGTTCTAATACTTCTTCAATATTAATCCCTGCTTTTGCGGAAATCTGAGGAGCATCCTGTGCCTCAATTCCAATCACATCCTCAATCTCATCAATGACTCTTTGTGGCTCTGCACTGGGCAGATCAATTTTATTTATCACAGGGAATACTTCCAGGTCATGATCCAAGGCAAGATAAACATTTGCCAAGGTCTGGGCTTCAATCCCCTGTGCCGCATCTACCACCAAAATAGCGCCATCGCAGGCTGCAAGACTTCTGGATACCTCATAATTGAAATCCACATGTCCCGGAGTGTCAATTAAATTAAATATATATTCTTCTCCGTCCTTCGCCTTATAAACAATACGAACTGCCTGGGCTTTGATGGTAATCCCACGCTCTCTCTCCAAATCCATATTATCTAATACCTGGGCCTGCATTTCTCTGCTGGTCAACAGCCCTGTTTTCTCTATAATTCTGTCTGCCAGTGTGGATTTTCCGTGATCAATATGTGCCACTATACAGAAATTTCTAATTTTACTTTGGTCTATATGTGCCATAATTTCCTCCATAATATTCTGTGTATAATTGTAACTATTCAGTACAGGTCTCAGCATTTACTGCTGAGACCGTAAGAAAATGTGCATTTCACAAAAATCGGGCAATTTTTCATGCGTAAGCATTGCCCGATTTTACGTATCTGTTCAGTAGTTCTGAACAGATACGTATAATTTTTTACATTGTACCATAAATTCCACAATAAGAAAAGTAGATTATTCCTGTCCTGACAGTACCAAAGAAAGTATATGCGCCAATGGCTCCATAGCATTTTTTTCTTCCTGAAGAGTATTGTTTTGTGCGCCGCACTCTACCAATAAACAGCGTTTCTTTAGGTGAAGATTGTAGCGATACCCTTTTAAATATATCTTTCTGGTCAGTCCCGGGTAATATTTTGCCGCCTTCTCCTGCAGCTGAAAGGCAAACGCCATATTATCCTCACGGTATTCATTTGGCAGATAAGATATTTCACCTAAATTACAGGTCCTGCTCATACCATTAAAAAACATAAATCTTGCGGTGGGTTTGCCATTACACTCTGTGACAAATTTACTTCCCTCACCACAGGCATCCCGATGCAAATCTATCACCACTTCAATGGACGGATATTTGCTTAACAAGCCGCTAATCTCCTGCTCTGCATAAGTATACGCTTTGTTTCTGTCCAAAGAACCTTTGCTCATATCAAACTCCGTGGTATTATGCATAACCTGATAACCATAGGTTTCCTTTAAAATATGTGCTAAATACTCCCCCACACCTACAATAGTGGTACCGCTGTCCCCATTGACAGAATCTGAAAAAGCCTCTTGCGAATGCGTGTGATAAATCAATATCTGGGGATGCTCTGTATCTTTTTCTATGGTATAATCTTTTGCCATCATAACTTCCCCGTTTAATTCCCCTGGCAGAGTATAAGTTGTTGCATCCACCGTATAATATGTATTCCTTACATAATCCTCATTGGTAAGATCTTCCGGTATTTTTTCAAAAACCTTGCTTTTATTTTTTTCTTTGGCACTTTCCTCTTTCCCTTCCTGGGTTGGAAGCAATATCAATTCCCCCTCTTTATTGATATAATTTTCATCCTGGGCTTCACCAAATAGTATTTTTTCATATGCCCCCTCATCCTCCGTACTCTTTCGAACATTTCCATTGGATGCACTTTTGGCCATCCCGGGCACAAACAAACGATACAAATGATCATCTACCGTGCCCAAAGCATACTGGGTTGTATAGAGCATTTTCTGTTCACCAAACACTCCTGGAACACAGAGATTTGCTCCATAGTCCGGAAGCTTGTAAAGCAAAGTAATCTCCCCCTTACCAATTCGCTCATATAAACTTTTTCCAAAGGTAATCCACATAGCTTCCATGAGAAATACTGCCAATAATATCCAAATAGAAATGGTAAGAATATTATTTTTTTTCAATTGTCTCTCCTTTTTCTCCTAATTCGTTTAGATTACTGGAAAATGCCATATTTAAGGCTTCCGATATAGTAAAACTAATGCGTTTTACTGTCTCATCTATATCTTTTGGTGTTACAAACATACTATTTAAACTGGAGGAAATGTCAACCTTACCCTTTTCGTACACTGCCATATTTTCTATTGCATCTCTGACGATTACCCCTGCATCCACCACCGTGGGAACTCCCACCGCAATCACTGGAATTCCCATAGAACCCTCATTTATGGCATTTCTATGATTCCCAACCCCGGAACCTGGATGAATTCCTGTGTCTGTGAGCTGAATGGTTTTATTTAACCTTTTCACACTCCGAGCTGCCAACGCATCTATCACAATCAAAACATCCGGACTTGTCTCTTTAATCACCGCCTTTAGAATCTCCGCGGTCTCCATACCTGTCTGTGCCATAACCCCCGGAACGATGCTGCTCACTGAATTTATGCTGTCCTCCCCCATACCGTAGGCACCGTATTCTTTAATGACATGTCTTGTAATCAGGAGATTGGAAACCACCAGAGGTCCAAGGGAATCTGGCGTAACTTCCCGGTTTCCCAGCCCCGCCACAAGAATGGAGCGTTCCCCTTCCTCTCCCAATAGCTCCTTTAGGTATTTACATACTACTTTAGAGATTTCCCTGTGATATCCTTTGTCAGGAATCACCATGTCAGGAGCCTCCAAGGTCAAATAGTTTCCCATGGGCTTTCCCATAATTCTTGCACCATCTCTTGTTTCTATCACTACCTTAGTAACCTGAATATCATTTTCCTTATCATAATCTTCCTCAATTTTCACACCCTGTACTTCTACGTTGTCTGCATCAAAGCTTTCCTTGGTTTCCAATGCCAGGTCAGTTCGAATTCTACTATCCACTCTCTTACATGCTCCCTTCGCTTTTTTCATAGGATATGAGGGGCAAAAGATATTTTGACCCTTGTATCGCATAATGGTAGTGTATGCATTTTTTTCCTATTTTATTCCATATTATTTTAAAAAAATATTGACAAGAACCGTTTCCTGTTTTATGATTACATGGTGTGTTTACATTAACGTCCGTGTCCGTTTGATGTAAGCCAGCTGTAACATTTTAAATTAAAGAAAATGAAAATAACAAAAATTCACGGAGGTGTACGGATTTGGCTAACATTAAATCTGCAAAAAAAAGAATTAGCGTAATCGCTACAAAAACTGAAAGAAACAAGGCAATCAAGTCTGAAGTTAAAACTTACATCAAAAAGGTGGAAGCTGCTGTAGCTGCGAAAGACGCTGCTGTTGCGAAAGAAGTTTTAGCAATCGCTACAAAGAAGATTGATATGGCTGCTTCAAAGGGTGTTTACCACAAGAACAATGCGGCTAGAAAAGTTTCTCGTTTAACAAAAGCTGTTAATTCCATTAACTAATTTTGCAAAGTGAAAAGTTATCGTAAACAAAAAGAACAGTCAATCCCGTCAGTTGACTGTTCTTTCTTTTTATTATTCTTCTTATGCTCATGCTTCCTCTTTTTTGTCAAGCAATTTCTCATAGGAAGCTACATCAATAGGTTTTGAAAAATAAAATCCCTGTATCTCATCACATTCCATTAAATTTAGAAATTTATACTGCATCTCATTCTCCACTCCCTCCGCCACTACTCTCATATTCATGGAGCGAACCAAAGAGATAATGGTAGCAATGATTCTTTCCACCTTCTGATTATTTCCAATATCGTCCACAAAACTCTTATCTATCTTAATAGTGTCCACATCCGCATCCTTTAACATATTCAAAGACGAATACCCGGTTCCAAAGTCATCCATTAACACTTCAAAGCCCATATTATGTAACTGGTTTATAATCTTTGCCATAATCACCGGATTGTCAAACATAGCGGTCTCTGTCAATTCTAACTGCACATACTTTGAATCCAAATCATACTGCTCCAGAATATATGCATAATCATTTATAAAGTCCGGATTATACAACTGCAATTGTGACAGATTCACAGATATTGGTCTTACATCCAACCCTTTGTCCAACCAGGAACTTACATCCTTACACACCTGTTCAAACACAAACTTGTCCAATTCTTTGATAAAACCATTGCTTTCAAACAAGGGAATAAAATCCGAAGGCGGAACAATATGTTCTCCGTTCATCTTCCATCGAACCAGTGCCTCTGCCCCCACTACCTTTTTCTCCTGGGTAGAATATTTGGGCTGATAGCAAACATAAAATTCCCCTTTTGCCAATGCTTTTTCCATCTTGCTTTCCATCTCCCGGTTCTTTGTATGGGTTTTTTTCATTTCTTCTGTGTAAAAAGCATATAGCTTATCGTGCTGTCCTTTCACTGTTTTTTTAGCCATATCTGCCCTGTAAAACAATCTCTCCGCAGAGTGTCTGCGGTTTTTCATAACATACACCCCTATGGATGTTTTAATATCGTAAAACACATTGCCCTGCTCGATAGTACATTTTAACTCATCATTCATTCGTTCCAGACGTCGAATCAAAGACTTATCATCCAAGTACTCAAACACTGCATAGAACATATCAGCTTCCTTATGACCACAACACTCACTCTCTCTGGTTTCCTGACACAATGCTTTCCACAGCACTTTGATTACCTTGGTGTATTCTTCCGTTCCGAATATTTCCTCTATGTATTTGGATTTATCCACGTCAATGCTGATAACTGCAAAACTTTTCCGTAAGTTTTTCTTGATATGTTCTTCCACTTCCACTTTAAACCGGCTAAAAGAGACACCACCGGTAACCTCATCTGTGTATACCATCTGTTCTAACATCAGGTTTCTTTTTTTCTGATATCGGTAAGTGATAACCCAAAAAATTACCAATAAAAGAAATCCCCCTACAACCCCTATGTATATCGGCATCCCATATGAGATTACCTCTTCCCTGTTCATTCCCTGACGTTGCAGAGAACTTCTCAATGCATATACCAAATACCCTATTCCTAGCAGTAATATAATAATCACTATGATTGCTGCTATGGACGTAATCCTGGCTACCCGTTTGTCCATAGCCTTTCTTTTTTCTGTTGCCATCCTCTTCCCGCCTTTTTATTGTATAGTTTCCCCATACTTCCTACTCCCCAACAAAAATATATATACATTATATCATATTTCTTTGTATTATTCCATCAAATTTTGTCGATTAGTTCTAATATTTTTGGGATTTTGTAATAAAAATCGTACAGCACCCTGATATTCGTTTCATATTCTCAATCCCTTTGGATAATGATTCTTACATATTCCATTGCTTACTTTTCCAAAGCCTAAAGGAATCCCTTCCACACAAACCAGGCACCAGCCTTTTTCCACCTTCACATTATCCATACTCTCTCCCTTTAGATACTTTGTCACTTGTTCCTCCTCTTTTTTCAGGTTTATTACCCTTTGAAAATCTTTCACAGAAAGGGCGTGAGAAAGGGAATGGGCAGGTTCAAAACGATTTTTCTTAAAAGTGCCTATCTGTAACCCTGGGCGAACCACTTTCATCCCCTTTAGATTAGGACTTTGCTGTGGAAGGAGAAACACATTATCTCCAAACAATAAGAAATCTTCTTTTCTCTCTTCTATCCCCTTTACAAAGTCACTGGAAAAATTCTCTCTTAAAAATTCCCAAAACAGCTTATCCTGCTGCTTATCAAACAGATTCCTTCCTTTTATGTTTTCCTTCTTTATTGCCCCTGAAAGCTTTTCTGGGAAACCACAGTCTCCCTCCTTTTGCAAAAGTGCAGCAAAGTGGCCTTCTCCTCTTTGTTTGTGTGGCCAGATTCTGTGGTGTTCCAACAGGATAAACTCCGGGTGTCTTTCAAGGAAGCCTTCTATCTGTAGTTCATTTTCCTCCAAGGCAAAGGTACAGGTAGAATAACACAGTTTTCCTCCTGGAAGCAGCATAGTGGCTGCACAATCAAGAATTTCTTCCTGACGCTTGGCACACAATTTGACATTTTCTTCGCTCCACTGGACTATGGCATTTTCTTCTTTTTTAAACATACCCTCTCCGGAACAGGGGGCATCCACTACAATACACTGGAAAAACTCTGGCAATTGTTTTGCCATATCCTTAGGGGATTCATTGGTTACAATAGCATTCTTCACACCCATTCTTTCTATATTCTGAGACAAAATTGCCGCCCTGGCTGTATTGATTTCATTGGAGATTAACAGTCCCTCTCCCTGTAGTTTACAGGCAAGCTGGGTACTCTTTCCACCAGGTGCGGCACATAAATCCAACACCTTCATTCCTGGCTCTACCTGGGCCAGCTCTGCCGTAATCATTGCACTTGGCTCTTGAATATAATACAACCCTGCTTCGTGAAATCCGTGTTTTCCCGGTCTTGCTGACTCATCATAATAATATCCCGTATCGCACCACGCAATCTTTTCCAAGCCAAACATATCCTTTACCATCTCTGTCAGTTCCTGATTGCTATCCTTTAGGGTATTGAAACGCAACCCATATTCTCTTTTCTTTTCATAAGATGCCAAGAAATCTTCATATTCATCCTGAAGCAGTTCTTTCATTCTCTCCTTAAATTTTTCTGGTAATTGCATAAATATCCTCCAAAAAAGTGCTGACAGTGTATGCCAGCACTTTGTATTCATTTAATTGTATTTCAGTAGATTTTTCAGCTCATCCACAAAGGTATTCACATCTTTAAACTCTCTGTACACCGACGCAAACCGAACATAAGCCACGGCCTCCAAATCTTTTAATTTATCCATAACACACTCACCAATTTCTTTTGTTGTAACTTCCTTTTCGTCCCTTGTAAAAATTTCTGCTTCCACCTGGTCAATCAGTTGATTTACCTGGGTAACAGATACCGGCCGTTTATGACAGGCCCTTAATATTCCCGATTCTATCTTGGATCGATCATAAGGCTCCCTAGTATTGTCTTTTTTTATCACCATAAAGGGAATGGTTTCAACCTTTTCATATGTGGTAAATCTCTTTCCACATACTTCGCAGATTCTCCGTCTTCGAATGGAATAATTATCCTCCGCTGCCCTTGAATCCACCACCTTTGTGTTCTCGTTTCCACAAAATGGACATTTCATGTTCTGCCCGTTACTGAAAACTTATAAAAAGTTATAAACTTTATGTTTCATTCCTACTTCAACGTGTATGCTTTTGATTTGTATTTCTACAACATCTACTCAC
>CACXGE010000071.1 GCA_902767135.1 uncultured Lachnospiraceae bacterium
CATTTTATCTTCTTCCTGTAAAATGTTCACATCCGTGTTTTCAGAATTCTTTATGCTTTCTTCCTCCACACCTTGCGTTGGCTGTTCCACTTCTATTGTTACTTCTGGAGTAGGTTCCGCTTCTACTGTTACCTGTGCATTTTTCTCTATCTCAGCTACATTTTCCTTTGTGGTAATATCTGTGCAACCACCAAAGACTGCCATCACCAACATTGTATTAAGTATGATTATTGCTTTCTTCATTCTTCCTATCTCCTCAAAAATATGTTATTTCATCATGACATCATAGATTTTTGTTGAATTTTCCCCCCGAACAATTGCCTCTTTTTCTTTATCTTTTGGTCTTTCGTATTGTTTACAAATAATTTCCCCTGCACTTTTTGCTGTTTTACTGCCATTTTTCCATTCTTTATAAACTGCCTTATAATTATTCTTTAATTCATCTGCCATAAAATTTACTTCCGCCTTTATACATTCGTCCTTGGTTGGATTATTGGATGAGCAATATTTTTTATATGCTTCTAAAATATTGGTAGTTCTATCACCAGTCCACTGTATCATACCAAGACCAAATTTCCCTTTATATCCACAGGCTACAACCTTTTCCTGCAATGCTATTGCCTCTTTAATACCCACTTCACTTATATTCTTTCCTGAATATTTGCTCCGATAGTCGAAATGCTCATCCATATACTTTAAATAGGCAGGCTCATTTTCTGGATGTGTTTTATAATTAGAACTTTCAAATTTTCCTGGCTCACCTTCATTTTGTATATTTCCTAACATTCCAGCAACAAATGCTGCCTCGTATCCATCCTTAAACATGCGTTCTGCTGCATACACCATTGCCGTTTTTTTATCCGCACTTAATCCTAGGGATGTATCTTTTTTCAGATTATCAATCATCTTCCTTTGCTCTTTTGTTAAGCCCTCTACCGGTTTCTTTTTTATTTTATCTAATTCCTTTTTTATTGCAGCTTTTGTCTTTTTTCCCACTTTTCCATTGGCACTGAGGCTAGTATCCTTCCCAGAATCAATCATGGCTTTCTGAAATGCTTTCACTGCTTTCTGAGTATTTTGATCAAATTTTCCATCGGTTGACTTTGGATCATATCCCAATTTTATTAGGTTATTCTGTAATTCTTTTACTTCATTTCCTTTGCTCCCCAATGCTAACATATTATTGGCTTGATTTGATAACACTCTTTCTATTTGCTTTTTGGTATTTGCCCCTACAATTCCGTCAACTGTCAATCCACATACCTTTTGAAATTCCTTTACCGCTTTTTGAGTGTTACTTCCAAATGTCCCATCCGTAGACTTTGGGTCATAACCTAATTTTTTGAGATTATTCTGTAATTCCCTTACAGCTTTTCCTTTGCTTCCATTCCGTCTGTTCCCTTGGTATCATAACCAAGCTTTGTGAGATTTACCTGCAATTGTTTCACCGCAGTTCCCTTACTTCCCTCTTTTAACACAGGAGTGCTTTTTGTAGCCTGTACTGACGATGCAACTGCCATATTTCTAGATAAAGCTTCTCCCTCTGGGCTAATACTTAACGTAGCCGCTGTTGTCTCAGCTTTCATTGCCTGACTATCTGTCTTTTGATATTCTTTCATTTGATTAATATATACTTGATTTCTGGTATCTATCTGATTTGTAATAACCATATTTCCCTCCATAATTTCCCCTCTGCAGATAGGTTCCTTTGTGAACACAAGCGAAATTATATTCGTAAATGATACCAAAGTCAATTATATTAATGCTATTTTAAATCAATCTTTATTTTTTCTTAAGAAATAAAAGCTATTTCTTAAGATATTTATTTATCTTGATATGCCTGAAACCAATCCCAAAATCCAAAACGAATCTCCATATCCTCACTGTCTGCGGTAAAGATACTTTCGTATTCCTCTCTGGTGAGCACCTTTTTTAGCTCCTCTTTTTGTTCCTCTTCTAACACGCCATAGGCAGTATCCACAAAACACAAATTAGGATATAAAACGCACCACCAATTCTTACCTTCTGCCTTACCAATCTTTACTCTTAAGGCCTGATAATATCCTGCCGGAAATACAGCCTCCCCATAGGTTTTCACAGGAAAATAGCACTCTGTAACCTCTGCATCCGCAGGGTAATCATAGCCTTCCCTGCAAATGGTATTTTCTGCCAGGGACGCAATGTCCTGGGTGTGTGCACTAACCATCTTTCTAACCTGCTGTACATTATCACAAGCTTTTGTCAGATTGCTTACATAGGACACCACTTCCTCTTTTACCTTCATTTTCAATTCCTGGTCTTTACTGCTGTCACTGTTGGCAATCACGTGTAGACGCAGAATCTCTTCTGCTATTCCCTGCTGATAGTCATCTTTTATAGCCTCTTGTGCTTTTTTTTCCTGTTCCCTATGACAGGAAGCTACCTCCCCTTTGCCCCAAAACACTATGTAAGAAATTCCAGCCAAAATACAAACAAATGTTACCAGAAGGTTTTTCACAATGTACGTTTTCTCTTTCTTCATTTGTTCTAATATTGTAATGATTGTCTCCATAAAAATAACCTCTCTTTCTTTTCTAAGGTTCTAAAGAGAGGTTGCCCTTATTTTTGTATCGCTATACATAAATGTGCAAAGCTGTGCTAAAAATTACGACTTCTTAATATAAGTACGAATTGCTTCTTGCTGATTATCGATATGAATGCAAATTGCCTCCATAGCCTTTTCCTCCTGTCTTTTGGATACTGACTGAAGGATTTCCTCGTGTTCCAACAAAATTTTCTCGTGGAGGGAGGTATCTTTCAAATACTCTAAACGGTATCGATACATCTGTTCCCTAAGATTATTCAAAATGGTAATCAGACGATTGTTCAAAGTTGCATTGTAGATTACGGTGTGAAAAGCCTCATCTGCCTCCGCCATCTTCACCACATCCTCTTCCTTTTTTACCACTTCTTCAAACTGCTTTTTCTTCTCCTCTAACTCCTTGATTTCTTCTTTGGTAATCCGACCACAGGCTAACTGGATTGCAAGACCTTCCAATGCACGGCGCACTTCCAAGACATCCTGCATGCTCTTTTCCGTAATCTTGGCTACTTCCGCACCCTTTCTAGGTATCATAAGCACAAGTCCTTCTAGCTCTAACTTTCTGATAGCCTCTCTGATCGGTGTCCTGGAAACCCCTAATCTCTGTGCCAACTGAATCTCCATCAGGCGCTCACCTGGTTTTAGTTCCCCTTTTAATATTGCCTGTCTTAAGGTGTTAAATACCACATCTCTTAAAGGCAGGTACTCATTCATTTCTACCTGAAACATGTCCATCTGCATCTTCTACTCCTCACTTACACTAATGTAGTAACTACAAGTTTCGCCAAATCTTTTGTTCGTTTATTTCTATCTTCCAACACTCTGTATGCTGCCTCTGCCTTTTCTCTTGAATCATAAATTCCAAACACAGTGGGTCCGCTGCCACTCATCATAGCGTTGACGGCACCATTTTCTTTCATGATGTTCTTGATTTCCTCTATTACCGGATAGGCAGGTATGGTAACTGTCTCTAACACATTTCCCATGACCTGGCATACTCCATCTAAATCATCCGCTTCAATTCTTTCTATCATTTTGTCGACGTCAGGATGATATTTTAATTCATTTGCGTGAAGATTTTCATACACAAACTTTGTGGATACATCAATGTCCGGTTTTGCAAGCAACACAAAACATCTTGGTGCATCTTTTAAGGAGGTGAGTTTTTCTCCAATACCTTCCGCTAATGCGGTTTTCCCCATAACACAATAAGGTACGTCTGCCCCAATGGTTACTCCCCGCTCCATCAATTCTTCCTTGGAAAGTCCCAATCCAAACATTTCATTTATCCCACATAAAACGGTAGCCGCATCAGAACTTCCCCCTGCCATTCCTGCCGCAATGGGTATATTTTTTTCCAAAGTAATCCTAATTCCTTGATTGATATGAAATTCATCCATCAATAACTTTGCTGCCTTATACACCAGATTGTTTTCATCCGTTGGCAAAGTATCGTTGTCTGTCTCAACAACAATCCTTTCTATTCCTGGTTCCAATGCTGTCAATGTAATGACATCGTGCAAATCCACAGTCTGCATAATCATTTTTACCTCATGGTAACCATCGTCCCTGCGTCTGACCACATCCAAGGTCAGATTTATTTTTCCCGGTGCCTTAAATGACATTGCAGTCTTTTCCTTGACCATTTTTTTCTTCCCTTCTGTTTTTTGTATACAATTTATTATATACATTTTTGACAATTTTGCAATGCCTGTTTTGTATGCAATCTATGGTAAATACTTTTCCCTTTTTATCCGATATATCACGTAAACTAATAGTATTAAGAAACTAATACACAAAACACTATCTTCAAAGTATACCAGGAATATAAGGAGGTCATTTATGAGCGTAAATGGAATTAACAGTGCATACCAGCAGACAACTGCTTCCTATGCAAAAAAAGAAAACACAAAAAAAGAAGTAGAAAAAACAACCACGAACGCAACAACTACAGAAGAATCTGCTGTCTATGAAGGAAGTGCAGAAAAAGCAGAAAAAACTTACACAATTTCAGCAGACAACAAAGCAATTATTGACCAGTTAAAAGCAGACCAGGAGGCTCGTACTTCTCAATTACAGAGCCTGGTGGAAAAAATGTTTGCAAAACAGGGACAGACCTTAGCGAATGCAGATGATATGTGGAAGTTCTTAGCAAGTGGAAAGTATGAGGTAGATCCTGAGACAAAAGCACAGGCACAAAGAGACATTGCAGAAGATGGATACTGGGGTGTAGAACAAACTTCAGAGCGTATTATGTCTTTTGCCAAGGCTTTAGCAGGTGACAATGTAGAATTAATTGATAAAATGCAGGCTGCCGTGGAAAAAGGATTCAAAGAAGCTACAAAGGCATGGGGAAAGGAATTACCAGAACTCTGCCAAAAGACGTTAGATGCTATCCATGATAAGTTTGCCACCTGGAAACAGGAAGCCACAAAACCTACAGAAGCTACCGATGATATCCAGCAATAAATAATCTGTAAATATCAAAAAAATCCAAGGTTTCACGGAAGCCTTGGATTTTTCATGTCTGTTATTCGGAAAAGGGAGTTGACTCCCGACACAAAATAAGCTGTTGACCTGGGGAGAAAGTTTCCATTCCCTCAGGTAAATTGTTTAATTTTCGTATCGTATCCCTTGAGATATAGAATTTTCTTCCAATATCCCATAGCCGCTCTGAACTTTCCGGATAATATACTGTTATCCCACCAATTCGTTCCTGGGTAGCCATGGAAAATCCATTTTCTTCATATCCTGTTATCATTTGTAGCTCAATTGTTTCACTGACAAATGCCAAAAGATCCATAGATACGTACACTTGATATTCTCCCCCGCCTCCCTCTGCTGTTTGTATTTGCAATGATACCGGCATGACCTGAATATTTGTCTCATTTGTCTCTGTTGCCAGATCCAACTGTTGGGTAAAAGGTATCTGCAGGGTTTTTTGGGTAAATTTCATTTCCTCCTCTGAAGGCATCTGATACAGAAATAAAAGTCCTGCCTGAATGGTTCCTGACACCATAATATCCTTTCCATTATTTTTGATATGGTCTATAGATATCCCCACATCACTTCCGCACAACTTAAGTTTTCCCCCCTGGTACAATACTTCTGCTGGCAATACATTTACCTTTCCCTCTTTTCTACAGTTCACCCTCTGATTTGCCAGCAAATGCTCCGCCTGGTAAACGGTATTGGTTAACGTATACTCTCCCCCTGTGGTATACATATCATCCACAAAAGAAATTTGGGCTTCATCATATAGCAACACCGTATATTTTATCTCTGCCTGTAGCCGGATTCTGCGAAACTCTCCTTCTTCATCCGGAACGATATCTAACTGACTGCTTCCTATCTCTGTGTATAATTTAGAAAGAAGATATCTGTCATTACCTTCCTTTTCTATAGCAGGACAGCTAAATGGCACTTCTGTCTCCTTAAAAAAATATCCGCCATTTTCCCCTGCATACACAAACCAGACCCCAAGAGTACCATATATTTTTGTTCCTTCACTGTTACTCCTTACTTCCCTGTCTTTCAGAAAAATATTCTGATAAAGCAGTTCGTTGATATTGTCCATGGATTTGTCAACATTAATGTATTCTTTTAACTCCAAAACATCCTTTTTCTCTGCTTTTAAACATAAAATTTCTGCAGTTTTTTCATGGAGTTCTAGCCCCTCCACAGCATTTGGGCATGGGTAGTCTAACTGTTTTGCATACTCCTTCCAGATTTTTATGGTTATCATTGCCTGTACTGTTATTTTCCTGGTATTCTCCATAGATACCTGCAAATCTTCTAATTCATAACTTCCCTGATAATTTTCCATCGTAAAGCCTTCTTCTGCCTGCACATCTTCTTCAAACTCCACACTTCCATGAAAACATTCATACTGCCCCTGTTCATTGAAATACATACATTGAAATTGTAGTTTTCCTTTCAACAGTACTCTACTGTCCCGAATCTCTATCTGTTCCACACAAACCCTTCCGTTTGATACCACAATTTCAGCAATATCTCCTTTATTTTCCGGTAAATTCTTATCCTCATCCAAAGTAATCTGGCTTATAATACATTCCCCTTTTTTTCCGATGGTTAACTGCTGTGTCTGTAGCTGCATTTCTCTACTCCTTCCTATCCATTTTTTATTGCATCTGTTCAGAACCACTGCACAGATACGTAAATGGGGCAATGCCAACAAATGCATAATTGCCCGAATTTTGTTAAATACACATTTTCACACGGTCAGCGCAGTAAATACGCAGACCTGCCTGAACTGTTACTACCCATGCTACATTCCTTGTCACACTTATGGACTTTTACTTGGCTCTGCACTGTCAAAAATAACTGTTTTATCACTTAATGGTAGCTTTAACACCACATAAGGAGTGCTTTCGATTCCTTCCTGCTGTTCCGCAACCGATGGACCAATCAGTGTAGTTTCCATGCAGATTGCATTTTCTGTCTCATACAATGCGTTTACGCTGATGCTATAATTGCCGTTTTTCACTACCCCATATCCTCTGGCTATGTACAGATTCTCCTGGTCTTGAAAACTAAGCTTCATATCCTGATACTTTGCTTCATTAATTTTTTCCATAAATTCTTCTGGAATCTGGTCATTGCTTATCAGACAGATTTCTATATCCGCCTTTTTTTCCGTCAGGTCTGACTGAATACTACATCCGGTTATGGTCAATACTATCATTAGCATCGCATACAAGACTATGGTGTATTTTTTCATAAAATCCTGCCTGAATTATCATGGTCTCTTTAGATATATATGCTGATTTTGTCATCTAATATGCTTTTTTACTGTACATTTTCATTTTTTTTTAGTAAAATGAAAGTAGTGGACACAAATAGGAGGAATAAAATGATTCGATTATTTTTAGTTTCTTTTACAGTAGTTATGTTTTTAATACTTGCCATTCCAGTCATGATTGTAGAATGGATTATTGGAAAGTTCAGTCCCCAAACCCGATCACAGCGGTCTATGGTCATTATAAAATTTGTATTTCGCCTGCTTCTATTAGAGGCTGGTACCAAAGTTACAGTGCTTGGCGAAGAGAATGTGCCAACGGATATTCCTGTACTATACATTGGAAACCACAGAAGTTACTTTGATATTTTGATTACTTACGTGCGAGTTCCCAGACCTACGGGGTATATAGCAAAAGAAGGCATGAAGACAATTCCACTGCTTCGCATCTGGATGAAATATCTGCATTGTCTCTTTCTTGACCGAACAGATGTAAAAAAGGGAATGCAGACAATTTTAGATGGTGTAGAAAAGATAAAAAGCGGTGTGTCCATCTGTATTTTCCCTGAGGGAACCAGAAACCCCAATGCGGAGGGAACTGTGTTAAATTTTAAGGGAGGCAGCTTTAAGATTGCTACGAAGTCCGGCTGTCCTATTATTCCTATGGCAATCTCAAACAGTGCTGCCATTTGGGAAAATCATTTACCATTTATGAAAAAAACCCATGTGATATTAGAATATGGAAAACCAATTTATCCAAGTGAATTAAGTAAAGAAGAACAAAAGCATCTCGGTGCATACTGTCAAAAGGAAATTCAGGCTATGCTTGATAAAAACAAAGATTTAATTTAAACAAAAAGAGCTGTCCTCCAAGTGATATATCTCACAAGTGGACAGCTTTTTACATGATTTTTTATGATTACATTTCCTTTTTCTCTAAAAATTTCACCAAATCTGCAAATCCCATACCATGACTTGCCTTAACCAAAATCATGTCTCTCTCTTTCAGAAATTCATCTACATGCTCCATTACTTCTTCTTTGTTTCTAAAATGAAGAACCTGACAGGAAGCCTCTTCCCCTAAAGTATTTAGTGCCTCACTCTTCATCCATGCACTACGTTCTCCCACACATACCAACACATCCAAGCCTGCTTTTGCCGCATAGGCACCAACCTGGCCATGCAGCTTATATTCATCTTCTCCCAGCTCGAACATATCTCCAAGAATTGCTACTTTACGACCATTGGATTTGCTAATGATATCAATGGCAGACTTCATAGACATGGGATTGGCATTATAACAGTCATCCAGAATGGTATACTTTTTTGTTTTTATGGTATGATTTCGTCCCGGTATGGTTTCATAGCTCTCAATTCCTCTCTTTATCTCTTCCATAGTCATTCCCAATGCTTTTCCAGCCAAAGCTGCCGCCAGTGCGTTATTTACCATATGAGCTCCAGCCACAGGAATCCATGCCTCTAATTCCTTTCCATCCCTAAATTTTATGGTAATTCTACTGCCTTCCATTCCAAGGTCTGTCACATTACTGCTATAAGCACTAAACCTTTCGTTGTCTTCCAAACCAAAGAAGTCCGGGATGACACCTTCTACTTCTTTGATGGTGGACAGTTTATCATCCTCACCATTTAATATAATTGCTCCCTTCCCCAAAGCACGATACCCTTCAAATATCTCTGTCTTTGCTCTGAGTACACCATCTCTGTCTCCCAAGTTTTCCAGATGACACTGTCCGATATTGGTGATAATACACATGTCAGGCTGTGCCATTGCCGTCAGTCTGCTCATTTCCCCAAAGTCGCTGATTCCCATCTCCACAATGGCAACCTGGGTATCTTCCGGTATGGAAAATATAGTAATGGGCACACCTATTTCATTGTTATAGTTTCCCTGGGTTTTCGTGGTCTTGAATTTTTCTTTCATTACAGCATATACCATCTCTTTGGTACTGGTCTTACCAACACTTCCTGTGATTCCAATTACCGTTGCCTTCAGTGTTTCACGATATCCTCTGGCAATGTCTTTGATTGCCTGCAAAGTGGAATCCACCAAAATACAGCACCCATTCTCCACTGTCATCTCTTCTTCCACTAATGCACATACTGCCCCGGATTTTAAAGTGTTTTCCACAAATTTATGCCCATCTACCCGTTCACCGCGGACAGCTACAAACATACTCCCCTCCTTTACCTGACGACTGTCCAAGGTAATATTGGTTACATTCCCTTTTGGTGCATCCCCCAGAATTTTTCCTTTACAAAAACCTGCAATCTGCTCTATTGTTAAATTCATGATTTTATTCCTCACTTCTATTTTTCTTTTTGATGTACTCTAAAAAGTATATCAAAAAGGTGTCAAAATCTCAATGATTTCCCAAAGCTTTTTATTCCCCCTTGCCTTTTTTACCATAGATTGTTAAAATCATTACGGAACAATTACCATGTACATATCTATTCAGTACCTTCATAGATACGATGCAAAAATGCATGCTAAATTGCTTCGCAATGGCATTTTTGCTTACTGAATCATGTTCTTACGCATAAAACAACAAGTGTTTTATGCTGTACTGAACGGTTACCAGTGTACTTTGTAAAACAGAAATTGAATCAGAAAGGAACGGAAAATAAAATGAAAATTGTGGTATTAGCTGGTGGAACCAGTACAGAACGGGAAGTTTCCTTAAATTCCGGAAAAATGGTATGCAACGCCTTGAGAAGCAAAGGGAATGAGGCTGTTTTACTGGATGTTTTCATGGGTAGTAACTGTGATAATTTTTCTGACATACTATCAGAACAGGCTGATGTTTTTCAAGCCGCTGCCGTGTTAAGTGGAAAAGAGGCCCAGGTAAAGGAGCTTATCAAGGAACGGAAAGAAAAAAAACTTGGTTTCTTCGGACCAAATGTAATCGAATTATGCAAACAGGCAGATATTGTATTTATGGCACTTCATGGTCAAAACGGGGAAGATGGTAAAATTCAGGCCGCCTTCGAATTAATGGGAATCCCGTATACCGGAGCCGATTATCTGGGCAGTGCCCTTGCCATGGATAAAGGACTGACCAAACAAATCTTTTTATTCCATCAGGTACCCACACCAAAATCTGTATTATTTCACAAGGAAAATGTACAAAAAGAGATTCCCTTTGCAAACGGTGCTGTGGTAAAGCCCTGTTGTGGTGGAAGCAGTGTAGGTGTTACCATTGCCCATACCCAGGAAGAATATGATAAAGCCTTACAGGATGCCTTCTCCTATGAAGATGAAGTGCTTGTGGAGGAATTTGTATCCGGCCGGGAATTTTCCATCGGGGTTATGGATGGCAAAGCCCTTCCTATTATTGAAATTGAACCATTGGATGGTTTTTATGATTACACAAATAAATACCAGGCTGGCAAAACCAAAGAAACCTGTCCTGCCAATCTTTCTGAGGAGATTACACTAAAATTACAAAAAGCTGCGGAACAGGCTTACGCTGCTTTAAAACTTCAAATTTATGCAAGAATTGATTTTCTGTTGGATGAAAATAATGAAATCTACTGCTTAGAAGCTAATACACTACCTGGTATGACTGCTACGAGTCTTCTTCCTCAAGAGGCTGCGGCAGTAGGAATGTCCTTTGAGGATTTGTGTGCCAAGATTGTGGAAGATTCTATGAATCGCTAAATTATATCAACAACAAAAGGGTACGAAATATTATATTTTGGTACCCTTTTTGCTTTTTCTAAAAGGTGAATCTCTCTCCTACGAGACAAAAAATACTTCCCTTGCCATATTTAATCTTTGTTCAAACTCTCCATAGAATTCCATCTCTGCATTATATGGCTTAAAATAAAATTCCTGTAATATGTACATACTGACTTTTTTTCTCATGTCATCACTCTCAGATTCCAACATTTGCTGTAAATCCTTCTGAAAATAATGCCATTGATTAATATACTGCTCATATGCTTTGATATTTGGGGTATCCAGCCACTTTTTCACTTTTACTTTTGTCCGTTCCTTTGGACATTCGTGCACCTGCAAAAAATACTGAAATCCATTATTTTCATAGAATCTACCCAGTGGAAACAAGCGACAAATCCCAGGTCTTACAGAATGAATGCTGCACCTACCTTCTTTATTCAAAAAACTGCAACTCTCTTCTGTTCCTGTCATAGCCAGGTTTGGAAGGATAATTCCGTCTACCACATTTAGCTCTATATTTCCATTCAACAATTCCTGGGTTGTGTTACCCAAATAAGTGATCAGACGGTGGATATCCAAAGGGTCTAACACAATGGAGTGACCCATACCCTTGCAACAGGCAGAACACCCTTGACAGTCCCTGGTATCTGCTTTTACCAAATCGTTACAGGTATACAACCTTCCATCCGAAATATCTTCCATACGTACGCTGCGCTGCATCTTTCTCTCCTTCTATTTAGCTTTCTTAGGCGTTTAACAAACGCCCCAACCCATTGATTTTACTGGGTTTTCTTATATATTTTATATAAATTTTCTCTCCACAAGTGGTATA
>CACXGE010000072.1 GCA_902767135.1 uncultured Lachnospiraceae bacterium
GCGCCAAATCTCTGATTTGTGTGCATCAGCTTTACGAAACTTCCATGGAATACATTTATAGTGGTCTCAATTTTGAGACGGAAGTTTCGTAACAGTTCAGCCTATGGCTGAACTGTTACATTTCTTACAATGTGATTACGGTACCAGTTCTTCCGTGAAGAGCCTCCTTTGCCTTGGCTAAGGAAGTGATAATTGCTTTTTTGTCTTTATCTTTATTTTTTTCAGAAGAGATAAAGTCAACACATGCCTGTATCTTTGGAAGCATGGTTCCTTCGGAGAACTGATTCTCGGCACTTAGTTTTACTGCATCTTTACAGGTCAGTACATCGATGGGCTCCTCTTCTTTGGTCTCGAAGTTTTTGCATACTTTATCTACATTTGTGAGAATCATAAATAAATCTGCATCTACCATCTGGGCTAGTTTTGCAGCGGCGATATCTTTTTCTATCACTGCGCTGGCTCCCTTTAACAGGTGGTTTTGTTCCATTACCGGGATACCACCGCCACCACAGGCAATCACAATGTGTCCTGCATTGGCAAGGGTGTTGATGGATTCTATTTCTACGATATCCAGGGGCTTAGGTGTAGCAACAACTTTTCGAAAACCCTCTGGAGTTTCCACAACGATATTTCCCTTTTCTAATTCAAGGTCTGCCTGCTCTTTGCTCATTGGACGTCCAATCGCCTTGGTTGGCTCAAAGAAAGCATCATCATAAGGATCTACCTGTACCTGTGTGATAATAGTACAAACCGGGCGAACAATTCCACGGCTTAATAATTCAGAACGAAGTGCATTTTGTAAGTCGTATCCGATATATCCCTGACTCATGGCATCGCAAATTGCCAGGGGTGCAACGGTATATTCCTGGTTTGCCTTGCTGAAATCACGGATGGCAGCATCAATCATACCCACCTGAGGACCATTGCTGTGTGTTATGACCAACTGGTGTCCCTCTTCTACCAAATCTGCAAGGGCAACCGCTGTATTAGCAACGGCCTGCTGTTGTTCCGGCAGAGTTTTTCCCAATGCCTTTCTGCCTAAGGCTACTACAATTTTCTTCTTTTCCATCATCTGTTACCTCCCAAATTATTTTATAACGTCTCTGTTCAAAACTACGGAACAGAATAGTTATTTTATAACGTATCGTTCAGAACCACTAAATAGATACGTTACGTTACTGTACACACATTGTGTGCACAGTAACGATTTCAGCCCATTTAAAATGCATCTACGATGCATGGGGCTGAAATTTCGCACAATATTATTCTTGGCGCATAGCTTAACAGCAAGTGTTAAGCTTGCGTCTGTACAGTAACTACGTTACTACTTTGTTATAAATGAAACATCCCTTAGGGATTGACTTACCTTGTGACTGGCTTTAAAATAATGGTTATATTATACCATAGAATTGGAAAAAGGTAAAACAAAACTTAAGTAAATTAGGAGTAAGTCATAAGTATGAAAATAAAACAAGCAAGTGCGGGTATGTTGGTGACCCTGGCAATATTATCTGCCACAGGATGTGGCAATAGTTCTGCAAATCAAACAGGAAATGTGTCTCTGGGAATGAAAGCATTGGAGGAGTCCTCCTTTGAAGCAGCTCGAGAATATTTTTATAAAGCCATAGAAGAAAACCAGGAGATGGAATTAGCCTACAGGGGGCTTGGAATGGCATTTATGAATGAGGGGGACTATGAGGCAGCAAGAGATAACTTTATTCTTGCATTACAGAATGGGAAAAACACGGTAGGTCCATTGGAAGTTGATATTTCCATGTATTTAGCGTCTTCTTATTGTAAATTAAATGAATATGAAAAGGCGGTGGAAACCTACAGCAATGTATTGGAGTTAAAAAAGAAAAATGACGAATTGTATTATTTGAGAGGTGTGGCATATATGGAATTGAAAGAAGAGAAAAAGGCAATTGCTGATTTTGACAAATCTATTTCTCTTGCCCCCAAAAATACCACCAGATACATCAATATTTTTACTGCGTTAAAACAAGGTGGGAAGGAAGAAAAGGGAAAAGAGTATTTAAATCAGGCATTAAGTTTTCTGAACGATAATCAGGGACTGGAAAAGGGAAAATTATATTATTACCTGGGAGAGTATGACTCTGCCATTGCAGAATTGGAAAATCTGTCAGAAGGCGGGGACAATGATGCCACCCTCTATATGGGAAAATCCTATGAGGCACTGGGGGATATGAATTATGCGGCTTCCCTGTATGAAAAGTATCTTGCAGTAGATGAAAGCAATGGGGAAGTATACAACCAGTTAGGACTTTGTAAGCTGAATATGGAGGATTACCAAGGAGCATTAGAATGTTTTAAAAAGGGGATCAAGATGGGAGATTCTAAAATGCTAAAGGAGTTATATTTCAATGAAGCGGTGGCATATGAATACAAAGGAGACTTTGCCACTGCAAAAACAAAATTTAGTGAATATCTGGCAAAATATCCAAATGATGAAAAGGCCAGGAGGGAAGCAGAGTTTCTAAAAAGCAGATAAATTGTTACGGTACCGTAACGATAAATTGTTTTGAAAAAAACACAAAATTTTTTGGACATGGGGAGCATCAAAATATATCTCAGAAAATTTCTGAAAATCTTGTACAGTTATTATGAAGACAGAGAAAGTCAATTGTAGATTATATAAAAAAATATAAAAAAATTTGTGGTATATTACACAAAAGTACAAAGTAAATAGGTATTAGGTACTAAAACAAAAAAACACTATATCTTGTAAAAACTCATTTGTCAAGAGGAAGATATAGTGTTTTTTGCAGTTGACGGTGTCATGGAATTCTGCTACAATGCAGTTACTGTTTCACAGCCGATAAGAGAACATAAAATAACGGCGGATGGATATAAATTATGTCTGAAAAGCAGACCGCTATCCAGGGTTAAATCTTAGGGTGAGACTGGGAAGGGAAAGGTGAAGAGAAGTGTTTCAGGTAATAAAAAGAGATGGAAAAGAAGCCGATTTTGACATAAAGAAGGTGAGTAATGCCATAAAAAAGGCATTTGATGCCACCAAAAAGGAGTACAATGGTGATATTATTCAGCTATTATCTTTGCGTGTCACAGCCGATTTTAATTCAAAAATTCAAGACCGTATGATTCATGTGGAGGATATTCAGGACAGTGTGGAAACGGTTCTGGAACAGACCGGATATACAGATGTGGCAAAAGCGTATATTCTATACCGTAAGCAGAGAGAAAAAATGCGCAACATGAAATCTACCATTTTAGATTACAAGGAAGTGGTCAATAGCTATGTGAAGGTGGAGGATTGGAGAGTGAAGGAAAACTCTACGGTCACATATTCTGTGGGTGGGTTGATATTAAGCAATTCCGGGGCAGTAACAGCAAATTACTGGCTTTCAGAAATCTACGATGAAGAGATTGCAAATGCCCATAGAAATGCAGATATTCATATTCATGATCTCTCTATGCTCACCGGGTACTGTGCTGGATGGTCTTTAAAGCAGTTGATACAGGAAGGGCTTGGAGGAATCACTGGAAAGATTACCTCAGCTCCGGCCTCCCATCTTTCTGTTTTATGTAATCAGATGGTGAATTTTTTGGGGATTATGCAGAACGAATGGGCAGGTGCACAGGCATTTTCTTCTTTTGATACCTATCTTGCACCATTTGTCAAAACAGACCACTTAAGTTACGAAGAGGTGAAAAAATGCATTGAAACCTTTGTGTATGGAGTGAATACCCCTAGCCGATGGGGAAGTCAGGCTCCATTTACAAACATTACTCTGGATTGGACGGTTCCGGCAGACTTGGCAGAACTTCCAGCCATTGTAGGTGGAAAGGAAATGGATTTTGCTTACAAGGATTGTAAGGCAGAGATGGACATGATAAATAAGGCGTTTATTGAAATTATGATTGAAGGAGACGCCAATGGCAGAGGGTTCCAGTACCCAATTCCAACCTACTCCATCACCAAGGATTTTGACTGGTCTGACACAGAAAATAATCGGTTATTGTTTGAAATGACAGCAAAATATGGCACTCCATATTTCTCAAATTATATCAATTCTGACATGGAGCCTAGCGATGTGAGAAGTATGTGTTGCAGACTTCGATTGGATTTACGGGAACTTCGCAAAAAAACGGGTGGATTTTTCGGCTCTGGGGAAAGTACCGGTTCGGTAGGGGTGGTGACCATCAATATGCCAAGGCTTGCTTATCTTGCTGCTGATGAAAAAGATTTTTATGATCGTCTGGATCATTTGATGGATGTAGCGGCCCGTTCCTTAAAGAGGAAGCGTGATGTGATTACCAAGTTGTTAGAGGAAGGTCTGTATCCATATACCAAAAGGTATTTAGGAACCTTTGACAATCATTTCTCAACCATTGGACTGATTGGTATGAATGAGGCGGGCTTAAATGCATCCTGGCTGAGAAAAGATATGACTCACTATGACACCCAGGAGTTTACCAGAAAAGTATTAAATCATATGAGAGAAAGACTTTCAGACTATCAGGAAATGTATGGAGACTTGTACAATCTGGAGGCTACTCCGGCAGAGTCCACAACCTATCGACTGGCAAAGCATGATAAAGAACAATATCCTGACATTATTACAGCGGGAAAGGAAGGGGATACTCCATATTACACCAACAGTTCCCATTTGCCGGTAGAGTACAGTACAGATATTTTTGATGCGTTGGATATTCAGGACGAATTGCAGACATTGTATACTTCTGGTACGGTATTTCATGCATTTTTAGGTGAGAAGCTTCCGGACTGGAAGGCAGCGGCATCTTTGGTTCGGAAAATTGCCCAGAATTACCGTCTTCCATATTATACTATGTCACCTACTTACTCTATTTGTAAGGAACACGGTTACTTGTCAGGAGAACAGTTTACCTGTCCTGACTGTGGAAGAAAGACAGAGGTCTACAGCCGAATCACAGGATATTATCGCCCGGTACAAAATTGGAATGAAGGAAAATTACAAGAATACAACAACAGAAAATTGTATGAACCGGAAAATTCCACACCCAACAAGGTAAAAAAGAAAATTGTGACAATCTCAAAAGAAGATGTAGATATTCGCTCGGCAGAAAATAAAAAATACCTCTTTACCACAAAGACCTGCCCCAATTGTATCATTGCAAAGGAATATTTAAAGGAAGAGGAGTACCAGCTTATCGATGCAGAAGAACAGCCGGATTTGACTGCAAAGTACGGTGTAATGCAGGCACCAACCTTGGTTGTGGTGGAGGAAGGAAGAAGCAAAAAATATGTCAATGCTTCCAATATTAAAAAATATGCAGAGGATAGAAAAGAAAATAGAAAGCTTGTAAGAGCTTAAAACAGTATAGTGAAACAAAAAGTCACGTCTTGGGACGTGGCTTTTTTGCTGTCCCTAAGTATTTCTTAATTGACAATCTCTTTCTTTTGTGGTACTCTTAAAACAGAACAGGTGTTCGATGAAAAGAAAGGATAGATTCATCATGGAGATAAGAATATCAGATAACAATATGAAAGTTTCAGAAAAGCTGGCCATTCTTACAGATGCAGCCAAGTATGATGTGGCTTGTACTTCCAGTGGAAATGATAGGAGAAATACCGGGGATGGATTGGGAAACTGTGAAAAGGCAGGGATTTGTCATTCATTTTCCGCAGATGGCAGATGCATTTCTTTATTAAAGATTCTGTTTACCAATGAATGTATCTTTGACTGTAAATATTGTATTAACCGTTCCAGTAACGATGTAAAAAGAGCCTCGTTCACACCGGAAGAAATTTGTTCTCTTACCATGAATTTTTACAAGAGGAACTATATTGAAGGTTTATTTTTAAGCTCGGGAATCCTGTATAGCCCGGATTACACTATGGAGTTGATTTATCAGACGGTTTATAAACTGCGAAAAGAGTATAAATTTAATGGTTATATTCATGTGAAGGCAATTCCCGGGGCAGATGTAGCATTGGTGGAGAAAACCGGCTACCTGGTAGATCGAATGAGTGTGAATCTAGAACTTCCCACCCGGGAAGGATTGGAGAGATTAGCGCCTCATAAAAACAGGAAGAGTATTTTAACCCCCATGCGGTTGATACAGAACCATATCCAGGAAAATAAAAATGAACTTATGCTGTACCGTCATGCACCCAGCTTTGTTCCGGCAGGCCAGAGCACTCAGATGATTTTGGGAGCCACAGGGGAAACAGATTATCAGATGTTAATGGTTGCACAGTCTTTGTATCAAAAGCTTGGAATGAAAAGAGTGTTTTATTCCGCATTTATCAAAGTCAATGATGATAATATGCTTCCCTCTCTTCCAGGGGGACCGCCACTTTTAAGGGAACACAGAATGTATCAGGCAGATTTTCTCATGCGCTTCTACGGGTTTTCCGCAGAGGAGCTGCTGAGCGAGAAAAAACAGAATTTCAATGTACTGATAGATCCAAAGTGTGACTGGGCACTGCAGCATCTGGATTTGTTTCCAGTGGAAATCAACAAAGCAGATTATTACACCTTACTGAGAGTACCGGGAATTGGAGTAAAGTCGGCGAGGAGAATTGTGTCTGCCAGAAGGCAATGCAACCTGGACTTTGATGATTTGAAGAAGATTGGCGTGGTATTAAAGCGGGCTGTTTATTTTATCACCTGCAGTGGAAGGAACAGATACCCTTTTCCCTACACAGAGGAGTTTATCACAAGAAATCTCATTGATTCTAAGGATAACTACAAATATAGTAATCAGATGGTATATCGCCAACTGAGTCTTTTTGATGACAGCGTAGAGAATCATTTAGAATCAAAGATGGCAGATGAGGGAACGCCTCAAACTCATGGATTAGATACTTTGGTGATATAATTACCAGGATTTGCCCAATTTGTAACAGTTTAGCCTATGGCTGAACTGTTACGATGGATTTGGAAAGGAAAGAATATGATGTTGCAAAGGATTCTATGCGAGGATTCCGTGGAGGGAATTTTCACAGGTGTGTATGATATCTATGAAAAAAAATATGATCGAAGCTGTATAGAATTAAAAGTCCCTGGCAATAATGAGAACTATCAGTTATTCACCACGGAGGAAGTGGTGGAGACGAATATTGAAAAGGCAAAGAAGGTGGCAAATACGATAAAAAAGAGATTTGGAACTGTGGTATATGACAGTTTGCTTCGAGTGGCTTTTTCAATGGAAGAGGACAAGGCCAACGTGATTTTTCAAACCATTTGCTATGGAATTACCTACAAAAAGGATGAAAGATTACTGGAAAATATTGCCTATGCTCCCATTGGAAGAGTCTTTCAGATTAACCGCCAGGTGAAAAATGAAACCAACCGATTTATTGAATTGGCAAGGTTTGAGGAAGTAAAGGGAGGGGTATTGTTTGCCCAGATTGAGCCGGAACAGTTTATTTTACCTTTGTTAGCACCACATTTTACGGACAGATTAAAGAATGAAAACTTTGTAATCTACGATGCAAATAGAAAGATGGCTCTGATTCATGAAAGGAATAAGGGATGGGGCATCTATGAAAATCTGGATATAAAGAGGGAGAATATGACATTCGAAGCCTGGGAAGATGAAATTCAGGAACTGTGGAAGGTGTTTTTTCACACAATTGCCATTGAGGAACGAAAGAATTCCAAACTCCAAAAAAACATGTTACCCTTAAAATTTCGAAAGAACATGACAGAATTTATGTAACATTGTAATAATTATGTAAAATTAACAATATATTACAAAAAAATTACATGCCAGGTATAAGTGCATAGTTTCATTAGAAACACGATGAAAAAACTAGGAAAAACTGACAAGAAAAAATGATAAAATTCTTAAATTTTCTTAAAAGAGTAAAAAAAGATGTTGACATTTGTAGTATTATGAGTATAATAAAACTATATTAAATGTTACGAAAATATTAAAAGGTGTAACATATGTATTACACATCAAAAAGGAGTGTTTATTATGCAGGAACGTACTATTAAATTAAGCCAGATACAGGATGTAAAGGATTTCGTATTAGCAGCAGGCAGATGTGATTTTGATATTGATATTTTCTATAACAGAGTTACTATTGATGCAAAGTCAATTCTTGGTGTATTAAGCATGGATTTAACAAAGGATTTAACAGTAAAATATTTTGGAGAAGATTCCAGCTTTGAAAGTGTGCTTAGTAAATATGCGGTAGCATAACAGTGTCGGTCAGGTAAAGTGAATCATTACGAATAAATAATATAAAACCCCTCTAATTATATCTATTGTATAATTAGAGGGGTTTTGTGTTATGGGGGAATGATGGATTCATAACACAAAATTCAAAAAAACGAAAGTTTTTGAACATTCATAACACAAAATTGAAAAAAATAAAAGTTTGTGTTATGATAAACAGGGAGGTGGTATCGTGTTAAAAAAAGAAATACAGCTGAAAAAACGAGATTTATATTTACAAAAATTGATAGATTTTAAAGATACAGATTTAGTGAAGGTGGTTACCGGTATACGTCGCTGCGGTAAGTCTAGTTTGATGAAGTTGATGGTTCAGCATTTAAAAGAAAATGGTGTGTCTTCAGAACAGATGATTCAGATGAATTTTGAGTCTATTGAATTTCAGAAGATGACAGCTACAGATATATATCAATATGTAAAGACACGAATGCCGGATGACAAAAAGACATACTTGTTTTTTGATGAAATACAACGTGTTGGAGATTGGCAGGATGCTATAAATTCTTTTCGGGTGGACTTTGACTGTGATATTTATGTGACAGGCTCTAATGCGTATTTGCTATCTTCCGAATATGCTACTTATTTAGCCGGACGATGTGTAGAGATTAAGATGTTACCTTTATCCTTTAAGGAGTTTATTGATTTTCATGGGTATGAAGTGAAGGAAAAACAAAGTCCTACAGGGGAATTGCGTAAACGTATTTATGATGCAGAGGGGGAGAGTTATGACCCGAGGGAGCTTTTCGAATCATATATGAAATTTGGTGGCATGCCTGGTATTGCAGATGTAGGTTTGGATACAGATAGAGCGCTTACATTGTTGGATGGCATTTACTCAACAGTAGTAATGCGTGATATTTTAGAGCGGGAGAAGCGTAGGGGACAAAGGAAGATAACGGATGCTGAGCTTCTTCGAAAAATTATTATGTTCCTTGCAGATAATATTGGCAATAATACATCTATTACATCGATAGGAAATACATTGATTAACGAGAAGCTGATTGATACAGATAAGAGAAATGGAAAACCGGCAGTTCAGACCATACAGGCATATGTTGCTGCATTGTTGGAGTCATATATTTTCTACGAAATCAAACGGTTTGATATTAAAGGAAAAGAGTATCTTAGAACATTGGGAAAATACTATATCGTGGATATCGGCTTGAGAAATTATCTGTTAGGTTTTCGTGATATGGATACAGGGCATTGTATTGAAAATGTTGTTTACTTTGAACTGCTGAGGCGGGGGTATGATGTGGCGATTGGAAAAATCGATGAAAAAGAAGTTGATTTTATAGCCACCAACGCCAAGGAAAAAATATATTTTCAAGTAACAGAATCTATGAATGACCCTTCCACCAGAGAAAGAGAATTGGCGCCACTTCAAAAAATTCGTGACAATTATGAGAAGATTGTTCTTGCAGGAGAATGTGATAATCCGGTAACCCAGGATGGAATAAAAATTGTCAAGCTGACGGATTTTCTGTTAGAGGAGACAGTCATATGGAAATAAATAATAACATGCAGGTGCGTGTTTCTGTGAGAAATTTCATAGAGTTTTTGCTTCGCAGTGGGGATGAAAGAGAAGGAGGCAGAAAACAAAATACTTGTATCAATTTGATAAATGTTCTATAATAGAGAACATGTTAGGAAATTGAAACAAAAACAATGGAGTATATTCAAGGAGGAAATAGTTCAACTCCTAAAATATTATTGCATTTATGTAATTATTCAGTATAGGTCTCAGCATTTACTGCTGAGGCCGTGGAAAAAAGTAAGTTTAACAAAAATCGGGCAATTTTGCATTTGTCGGCATTGCACGATTTGCGTATCTGTTCAGTGGCTCTGAACAGATACGTATTTATATTAATACAACAAGCTATGAGAAAAGGAGAAACAAGAAATGAATGAATCAGATAAGGTCTATTTTGAAAAAATAAAAAAAGAAGCAGAGAATAATCCGTTTATCAAAGTGGAGGCAGCCTCGAAACAAATAGCGGAGATTTTAAGAAAATCAAGTGTGTCTAAAGATGGAGTGATTCAAGGGGACTTATGGGCATATATGGTGGCAGCATTGACAGGAATCTGCTGTGGGAAAGTAGCGGCATTAAATGCGGAAAGATTAATGGTGGAAAATGCATCGGTGCCAAATTACATTGGGCTGATGAAACTGGAGTCAGAAACAGGGGATTTTTATGTAGGAGATGCGATTAACGAATATCTGTTTAATAATAATTTTTCCGTGTGTAACACGGTAGCAATGGCATATAGTGAGTTTTACAAGTGCGGACAGATGCCAGATGTGAGAAAGCTAGAGAAAAGTTGTATTTCCAATTTGGGAAAGAAAGATTATCGACTTTGGAATAATTTGCATAAACCATATGAAGAAAAAATACAAGCATCTGAAACCTATGACAGTATCAATAATTACTTAAAGCCATTTGAGTTGAATGATAGTGAAAAAGTAATGGCATATGGAATGGCATTGGCAACAGTAGTTTCAAAAGTAGAAGATGTGTTTCCAAAAGAATTAAATTGTATGGAAATGTGTATAGAAACAGTGATTTGTTATGCTCATATGGATTATCATAGATAGTAGGTTCAGCGGAGTGCAACCTTTGCCGCTATCGTTTTGGAATTGTGTAGCATTGACTAAAATCGGAAAAGTACATTTGCATAGCTTGACACTAGCTGTCAAGCTGTGTACCGAGAAAGAATTTGCTACTTGATACAGGTATCTGTGAATAATAAAGTATAGACTACGTTCTCTAAATCATGCCTTTGAAGTGTTTTGGTCTGTGTTTCGACTTCGCGTACGTCCATCTTGTGTACGCAAGTGTAGCAGTATATATAAAAATAAGGGATGGTATTTCTGATGTTCCTCGTAAGGATATCTATTTGTTAAAGCTATTTAGCAAATAGATATGTTTGCGAAGAAAAAAGAATAGGGCAAACAAGAGAGGAGATAAAAGAAATGGAATTTACTTATGGAACCATAAGTGCAAAAAGGGTGCAGGAAATAACAGATATGAAGATACCAGCTCCCGGGATTTATTGTGGATTTGAAGAATTTTATGAGGCTAGCGAGAGAAAAAGATATGCACACTCTGAAGATGAACAGATACTTTTCTTTCAGGCATTTACACCATTGCATGATCAGATTGTCCTGGGAAAAGATGATAAACCTGTTTTGGTATATATATATGGGGACGAATGGTTTTATATTGAATTTGAAGGATACGAAATGTTGAAAACAGAAAAAAGAAATGGTATAGATTATAAGCATTACATTTTAGAAGTAAAAAGAAATGAAAAAATTGATAAAAGAGAAGATAAGGATGAACTGTTGCACAGGTTTCGAGAGGTTCGTACAGCACATGTAAATGGGGAAGCTTTAGTGTGGCATCAAGATCACATAGACACTATAGAAATCAAGTATGAGGGAGTGATATACAAATGACATATGATTTGACAAAAATATATGAGAAGCTTGGAAAAACCCAAGAAGAAGATTGGGATGACATTATGGAAAGTCTTAAGGGAAAGAATCGGACAGAAACCTTGAAAAATGTGAGAACGGCTACCAGCAGGCTACAGTGAATACAATGGTGAGAAAGTACAATCTCTGGCAGACCATTTTTCAGCCCAATTGATGAAGCAGGCAAAGAATACAACATATATCTTCCAAATATATCTATCTGCTAAAGCTATTTAGCAAATAGATATGTTTGCGAAGAAAAAGAATAGGGCAAACAAGAGA
>CACXGE010000073.1 GCA_902767135.1 uncultured Lachnospiraceae bacterium
CATGGTGTCAGCCTTTCTCATGAAATTAATTTGTTCCATTTCTCCATTGACATAATAGTCAGCTATGAAATCCTCCGTTCCAATCACTTCATAATATCTTTGATTGTCATCATCTTCTTCATAGGCAATGCATTCGCCAATCATATCACCTGTAATAGTTCCTGCCTGTACTCCATAAGGTAAATACATAACTCCATTTATCTCTACATAACAATATCCGTCTTCTTTATTATTGAGGTTAATATATTCATTTCTATTGGAATCACCAATTTGAATGGATTTCTCAGTTATATCCCAGCAAATTGGATTACCACAACCACTCAATAACACACAACATAATAATATACAACCAGCCAAAATTTTCTTCATTTTATCTATTCTTTCTCCTACATAAACTCTCTACGTATCTGTTCATAATCCGCTTTCGTATATCGGTGGTAAATCATATGGCCCACTTCCTCTTTCAAACAATACCAATAAGCATCCGGCTGTCCATCTTCAAAGTAAATCAGATAATCAAAATCAGAAGTGGTATTTTTCTCACAATGAACATTTTCAGAGTACCTTTGAAATAAGGCTAAAATATCCTCTATGGAAACTCCATGCCTTGATATCATATCTATGAAATCATATAAAAATCCTGATTTTTCTGTATTATGATATACATACTCCGTGGCTTTTGGGGGTAAATAAATACAGAATCGATCTGCATCATTTGTCACACTCACATCGCCAAACATCGGTATCACTTCTTTGGAAAAAGCATGGAGCATCCCAATCATTTCCGAAATATTACATTCACTCTTTATCAGACGATTCAATGAATCAAGTGGATAATACAGACGAATTTCTTCTTTTCTGTATCCAAGTTTTATCTGTTCTTCTTTTATGATATCTATGATATTTTTAATCAATTCTGAAAAATCCATATAGCATCCTCCTCTTTTGATCTATGTTCGATTTATCCATGCATAATTGCACAATCCTTTTTCTGATACCCCATTCCATACTCGGAAACATCTGTAATTTCCCTATTTTCCCCACAAACCTTACACCTGATATTTTTCTTTTCGAAAGGAATAATTCTTGTGGTCATGTTGGTTCCATCCATATGAAACATTTTTCCCACTAAGAGTTCTCCCGCTGAAGTGATATATTTTATGGCCTCTAAAGCCTGAACACTTCCTATCATTCCTGACATGGCACCAATAATTCCGGCTTCTGCACAATTGGGTACATAATCCTCAGGAATATCTTCGAAAATACAACGATAACAAGGATAATCCCCCGGTACCCATGTCATTACCTGTCCTTCAAAGGCAAGGATACCGGCATGACAAAATGGAACTTTGGCAAGGACGCAGGCATCATTGATTAAAAACTTAGTTTCAATATGATCTGTGGCATCAATGACAAAATCATAATCCTTTATCAATCCATTGATATTCTCAGGCGTTGCAAACACATCATAAGAAATAATGTTGATAAACGCATTCATCAACTCCAAACGCTCCTTTGCAACATCCACCTTCTTTCTTCCAAGGTTAGAAGCATCATACAACGTCTGTCTGTGTAAATTGGAACGCTCAATCACATCCCCTTCCACAATCCCAATGGTTCCAACTCCAGCCGAAGCAAGATACGTAAGGGCAACTGTTCCCAGTGCCCCGGCTCCTATCACCAATACATTGGCAGCCCTAAGCTTTTCCTGCCCAACCTGACCAATTTGTGGCAATACCATCTGCCTGGAATACTGCTCTCTCTCTTCTCTGCTAAATACATCGGTATTTTGTATCAGCCATTTCCTATATCCACCCTGAAGATTATAGGCATCCATACCAGTTTGTTGTAATTCTTCAACGATTCTTTTGCTGCGTTCTCCAATGTTACAGTATAACACAACACTTTGACATAGAGAATCACTTATGATTTCTTCTAGTTCTTTTATTTTTGTATTTATATCTACATTGTTTTTGAATAACTCTGAAAAAGAGATTGCTCCCGGAATATGTCCATGGTCAAAGGCAATTTTCGAACGCAGATCGATAAGCAAAACGTTTTTTTCTAATGTGCATATTTCGTCCACTGTGATTTCTTTCATTTCTCCCTGCAAGCTCATCTTTGTTTCAACTCCTTTTTCCACCCAAAATATATACGTATCTGTTCAGAACAACGGAACAGATGTAATAATCGAGCAATGCTGACACCTGTACTGAATAATTACCATACTCCAATAAACAGACATAGCTGCGTCTCTGGGAACAAATCTATCTTCGCTCCCAAAGCCGCAGCATTGCCAAAGAAAATTTATAAAATTAATCTCATCTGATACCACATCACCCCTCCATGTTCTGATGCGGATATCCCTTCGTTCTTAAAACCAAATGTCTCATAAAAACCTATCAAATTTTCTTTACATGTCAATACCAGCCCTTTGCGTCCCTGCTTTGTGGCCAAATCAATAAAGTGTTGCAGTGCCATTGACGCAATACCCAGACCTTGATATTCAGGATGGGTTTCTACTCCAAATATCATCTGCCACTTACCATTTTCATTGTGATAGTCTGTATCAGTATACATTTCATCTGACAAATTCTCATGGTCTGTCACCAAACCATTGACGGCACCAATAATATCATCCCCATTTTCCACCACAATAAAATAGTCGGAATAAATCTCAAGACGACGGGCAAAGATTTCTCTCGTAGCCGCCTCTGCTTCTGGAAAACAAAGTTTTTCCAACAAAGCCAGCTTGTCAACATCATCAACAGTTGCTGTTCTAACTATATAATCCATATTTATACTTCCAATTCTTCTGGTGCTTCTGTAAACGAATAAATGGTTGCTTTAGAGATACTCAGATACAATGTGTTCGTATTCTCATCTCCTTCCGTATAACTTGCTCTCAGATGGGGATAGTCATCCAACATAGCCTTATGAACCTCCACTCTATTGTCTTCCACAAGGGTTCCTGTAACCCGAATCCATCTTTCCCTCTTATCCATAGTTGAAATTTCAAACTTAGGGTTATGTTCTATTTGTTTTGAAACATCCTTTGCTTTTGAAGTTAAGATGTAGATTTTATCTTCATAGAGCAACGCTGTGCCAAAAGGTCTTACTCTTGGCTGATCGCCATCCCCGGTTGCCAAATAATAGGTTTCTGCCTCTTTTAAAAATTTATGTAATCTTTTTATATCTTTTCCTGCCATAATAACCTCCACGAAACCTCTGTGAGTATTGGGTATAATTACAAATTATCACAGATATACATAACACCTGACAACATGATACTATCATGCTTTCACTGTTCTGAAAATACTAGAAATTTTATCATCCATGATAAGTTTTGCTTATCACAAGATCTATTTAAAAAGTTTATGCTTAATCGATAAATCCCTCTTTTCTATAATGCTCCTCATTTTTATACATTGCATATCCGGTGTTCATTTTCGCAAACCCCCAATGTTCATATAATCCGATATGCTTTGGATGGGTGTAAAGAATTACATTACAACCCTGTACCTGGGACAAAAGATTGTCCACCACAACTTTTCCCAAGCCCTTCCCCCGGTATTCCTCCCGAATAGCGATATTATATATAGCCGCCTGGCAGATGCCATCTGATATAGCCCTTCCCACTCCAATGATCTTGTCCTTCTGCCTTAAAAAAACTACAGCGTAGCTATTCTCAAATACCTGTTTTTGTGTATTGACATCTAAATCGCTCAACCCATAGAAATGCAATATTTCATAAACCTGTTGAAAATCTATATTTTTACATGTTTTTTCAATTGTATACTTCATGATAGTTACCCAACCTCTCAATATTGCCATGTGACAAATTTCTTCTTGATTAATTCAATAAAAATATTAAGTATGGTAACCACAATACCTATAAAAATAATTCCTGCAACCGCTTTTGTATAATTGGCATAAGTCAGGGAAACTCTCACATAATATCCCATTCCACTGGAAGCTCCAATCATCTCTGCTGCGGTTAACGTCATAAGGGCTGTGGCAAGATTGATGGGCAAATTGTTCAGGATACGTGGCATATTAAACGGTATGATAATCTTAAAAAGCATAGGAATTGTCTTCATATTAAGCACTTTAGCTGAATTGATGACCTTCTTTTCCACAAATGCTGTATTATTAATACTTCCCATAAAAGACCCCCAGAAGATGCTTAAAAATACTACGGTTAGGGATGCCATAAAAAATGTGGGCATAATCAAAACCACATAGGATGTATAGATAAGTGGAGGTACCGTTGAGATAGCCTTCACAATGGGATAAACTGCATTTCTAAGACGTGGAACCCATCCCACTAAGGTTCCCAGAATCACTGCAAACACCAGTGCCAACGATACACCAAATACAATAAGAATCAGAGAACTTCGAAACCCTTCCAAAATCGCTGCATAATCCTCATAAAAAACGTAAAACACATTTTCCGGTGCGGGCACAAAAGCGTAGGGAAGTAAATTTAATCTACTTACTCCCACCTCCCATATGAGAAAAAACAAATATAAAAAAACCAAAATATCATTCTGTGCTCTATACTTATCCTCCGAACCGTTTCGAAGGATAAATACTGCCTCTACTAAAATAAGTACAACCCCAAAAGCCTTGAAATCCATTAGACCCATTTTCATTTCGCTGGCATATCTGCTGGGAAGAAAAGAGGCTGCCCAGATAAGAAGAAAGATAAAATTAGGTACATTTACAATTCTCTTGAACCAGGAAACTTTTTTCTTGGATATCTTCACTATTTTTTCTGTCTCCGTAAGTCCAAGACCAGAGTCTGATGCTTTTTCCGATATACTCATATGCCTGCACCTCCTATGAATTCACTGTTGTCCTCTTCGTTGTTGAAGAGCTTTACCAAACGGCTCCTGAGTGTTCTGTATTTATCGCTTAACATAAGCTTTTCCTTATCCCTTGGTCTTTCGAGATTTACATCTATCACGCTATGTATTCCTTTGGGAACCATAAATACAATTCTGTCCGCAAGAAAAATTGCTTCCTCCAGATCATGGGTTACAAATACAATGGTCTTTTTATTCTCATCTTCTGCCCACAATTTAAGTAAGAGCTGCTGCAATACTTCCCTTGTCTTTGCGTCGATGGCACCAAAAGGCTCATCCATAAGAAGAATCTCCGGATTGCAGGCAAGGGCCCGGGCGATTGCCACCCTTTGCTGCATACCTCCGGAAAGTTCTCCCGGCTGCTTATTCTCATATCCTGCAAGACCGACCTTTTCAAGATACTCTTCTGCGATTTTATTGGCGTCTTTCTTGCTGATTTTCTGGATTCCTCTTTTGGATTCCCTTAAGGCAAAAGAAACATTTTTTTTCGCAGTCATCCAGGGAAATAAGGAATAATTTTGAAATACCACTGCCCGTTCCGAACCGGGTCCGTGAACTTCCCTGTCCTCTATGTATACTTTTCCTGAGGTGGGTTCTAAAAGTCCTTCCAGGACCCCAAGTAAGGTACTTTTTCCACATCCGGATGGACCGATGAGACATACAAATTCACCTTTTTTTATTTCTAAGTTTATATTTTTTAACGCCTCAAAACGTGTTTTTTCCGTCTCATAAGCCAAGGACAAATCTTCAATTTTTATCACGGTTTCTGACATAATTTCTCACCTCCAGAATGTATCACCATATTTATTATCAAAGTCAGGATACTGATTATTGTGTTCCTTAAAATACTCCTTCATATTCTGATAAAATTCATCATCCGGATTTTCCTTAATCACTGCCTTAAGGGCATCTGCATACACAGAAAGGTCATAGAACTGATCCAGGGTAAGATCTGATTCCAAATACTTTTGTTCCAGGATGGATTCATATAAGCCCTGTACTCCGTTATAATTTGGATCCGGGTTGTAGGTACGATGTGCGCTCCCCTCTTCATCATACACATAGGTATATACGTAATCCTCAGTCTCTTTTGTCTGACTGGTCAGACTCTTTATGGTACCTTCTTCATCCGTATTGATATCCTTGTATGCCTTGATTTGTCCCTGAAGATAATAGACATACGCCTGTCGATTTTCTTCCAGATTCTTTGCATAGGCAGACTGTCGGCAGCATACATAATCTTTTTTGATATCATAGAGTGTTGTAAGCACAACACATCCTTCTTCTAATGCCTGTTCCACGTAATTACTTCCAATAAATCCAATATCAACATTTCCCTTTGACGTACTCAAGGCAATGCTTGCATAATCCTCAATCATCACATAAGTAACATCATTATTTCCATCAAGTCCATACTCCTTTAGTGCATTTCTGGTGGTAAGCTCGCTGGTGGACATTTGAACCACTCCGATGGAATGTCCTTTCCAATTTGATATATCACTGAGCTCTTCTTTGTTTTCCGGAAGACATACCGCCACCATTCCTCCGGAGAGAACACCTGCTATCAGTGTTACATCATACCCCTGGGCTCCATAACTGATAGGGGGTACCGCCTGTGCGTAAGCTGCGTCTATTTTTCCCACACTTAATGCATCATACATAACCGCTCCATTGTTTTCCAACTTCGTTCGATTCAGACTTAGATTATAGTCTGTAAAATACCCTTTTTCCTCTGCCAACTGTATCAATGGATTGTTCAAAGCTGCATCACCTGACTCGCCAATATTGAGGGTATATGCTTCTTCGTCCGATGACTTAGACTCTGTTTCCAGCTTGCTTCCACAGCCAGTAAATCCTAATGTAATCAGCGTGACCGATAAAATCAGTGCGGAAACTTTCTTGATTGTTTTTCTTATCTCATTTTTTCTTATCTCATTTTTTCTTATCTTCATTTTTTCCTGTTTCATTTTTCCATACCTCTTTTCCTTTTACTTTGCATTTTTACTTTCCGAAACCAATTTGTCTGTGATGGTAAACGCCTTTATAATTTCCTCTTCCTCCCATATAACGTATGGGAACTCCTCCTTTATCTCCTTTGCCAGACTCTGTAATTCGTCTTTGTTTCCCCTATCCAAGCCAATATCTGATAAAACAAACGCATTATCATATTTCTCAAACATATGAATTACCTTTTTAATTTCATCCTGGCTCTTTTTTTCTAAAAACAGCTGGCTCAAAATCCCATAAGCCACTTTTTCACCGTGAAGCTTGTGTCTGGTATTTGGAAATCTTGTGGATATATGATAAAAAGGATGAGCAAAGCTATAATGGCCGGTATCTGTCTGAAAACTTCCTGCAAATCCGGCAAGGTAAATAATAGAATCTACCACGTTCTTTGCGTGACCTGTGAAAATTCCTTTCGCCGCTTCATCCAGTGCCACAAATACATCATTTTCAAGGAGCTCCAATGCTATCTGGGAGGCATAAAGAGCAATTTTAAGATGGATGGAATCCTTGGCATATGCAAGAGATGGTCTAATCTCATAGAATTTCGCAAAAGTATCCACAACTCCGGAAAATAAATATCGCTTTGGAGCTGAGAGCAGAACCTTGGTATCTGCCAAAATAAGCTTTGGAGAATTTTTTAAGGGTCTTACTTTTACAAAAGAACCTTCATCGTCATACTGAATGGTCAGCCCTGCCCAGGCGGCACAGGTTGCTGCCACTGTTGGGATTGTTACAACTGGCAGATTTGCCAAATCCGCTGCCGCCTTCACTGTATCTAGCACACGGCCTCCACCAATTGCCAGGAACCCATCCGCCTGAATGTCCTCTGCAATCTTTTTATATTTTTGTATCTGATGTTCTGATGGATATCCTTCAAAAACTTCCAGATTCCTGGTATCGATATGATTGTCCTCAAGACTTTTCTTTAAATCCTCCCATACAACAGCCAGTGCTGTTTTGCTGCCCACAATCAAAGGTTTTTGAGAATATTCATAAATATAATTCCCGGATGTTTTTATAATCTCTGGTTCACTTATATACTTTTCTGGTGTCTTTATAATCATTTTCTGCCTCCTTTCATTTAAGTTATAAAATTTCTTTCAGAACTGCTATGACTCTTCGATTCTCTTCTGCAGTCCCTACGGAAATTCTGAGCCACTGTTTCAAGCCAAAGTCCTCTCCGTTTCTAATCACAATGCCACGTTTTAAAAATTCCTCTTCGGCAAAGGTACTATCTATGCCTATATTCACAAGAATGAAATTTCCATTGGAAGGTATGTATTTTAATCCCAATGCTTCAAACTCCCTATAGTAATACTGCCGTTCTTCTTTATTTGACTGGATTACAAAATCTGTAAACGCTCTATCCTCCAGTGCGCTAAGGGCTGCCACCTGGGATGCAGTGCTCACATTAAGGGGCAATTTTACCTTCAGAATATTTTCAATTATCTCTGTGGAAGCAATTCCATAACCTATCCGAAAGGAGGCCAGCCCTTGTGCCTTGGAAAAAGTTCTAAGAAGTATGATGTTATTATGTTTTTTTACAAATTGAACCGTGTCCATATAGTCTCCATCTATAAAATCTATATAAGCTTCATCCAGAACTATCAGTACATTGTCAGGCACTCTCTCAATAAAATTTGTCAGAGCATCCGAAGATAAGACAGTTCCCGTGGGATTATTGGGATTGCAAAGCCATATAAGTTTTGTTTTTTCATTGATGTGACTTAATATTCCCTCCGCATCCACTGCCATTCCCTCTGTCACAGAAACCTTAACAATGTCCCCCTGATTTTTCTTTGTAACGTTTAGATACCAGCCAAAGGAAGGCTCGCTATAGATGACCTGGTCCCCCTTCTCAATATAGGTATCTCCGATAAGGCTAATCAGTTCAAAGGAACCATTTCCAAAAATTAAATTTTCCGGTGATATATGATGTAGCTTGGCCAATTTATTTCTTAATGCGGTAACATTCACATCCGGGTAATAAGCTAAATTCCCAGCTTGTTTTTCCAGCGCTTCTAACACCTTTGGGGAACATCCATATCTGTTTTCATTTCCGGCAAGTTTAATAATCTCATTCCTGCAAAAACCATACTCTCGACTAACATCATCTAAGGATTTTGCTGGAACATACTTTGGTAACTCTCTAACGGATTCTTTTTCTTTTATCTGCATTTGATAACCTCCTGTGTATTAAAAAAACCAGAGGCTTATTATCACCTCTGGTTTTTCCAGTCAGCAACTCTGATTTATGTTGCTAGTAATATACCATATATTATTATTTCTGAATATTTCACGTTGTTTATCATCAGTAATCAGCTAGTCTTATCAATAAGAAAAACGTATCTGTTCAGTGGCTCTGAACAGATACAGAAAAACTTATGATAAACGTAACTGTTCAGAACCAATGAACAGTTACGTAAATCGGGCAATGCTTACGCATAAACTAAACACTACCTTCTCCTTCTCATATCTGTTCATTTTTTCTTCTTTGCAATATTCTATCTCAAAGTCTTCAAAGAAATGCTGAATATCTTCTATATCAAAAAATCTCTTTAACATCCCATCTTCCGTCCGATATAGATGGTGCTCTACTTCCAATCCTTCCCCCGCTCCATAGTTTATATCATTCATGGAATTTACCCGAAGAATGAAGCGCCCCTTATCAGACAGCATACTTTTAATCTCTGTCAGTATTTTTTTCGTATCCTTCTCTTTAAAGTAATGCAGACACAAATCCGCTATAATCAAATCAAATGTTCCATTCTCAAAATCAAATCCATCAAGCATATTAAAACATCTTGTCTCATAAATTTCCGGGAAGTTCTTTTCAATATTATGTATTGCATTTTTTGATTGGTCGCAGGCAATCACCTGTTTTCCTTTTTCTATCAGGTAAAGGGTATTATTTCCACTTCCACACCCCAAATCCAACACTGGTGTAGTACAAGCTTTCACCACTGGTTCAAATTTTTCTAACCAATCGTCACTCTTTATGTCTTTCCTTTCATATTTTAAATGCTTTTTATCCCAGAACAATTCTGCATTTTTAGCCTCTGTATACATCTTTTCTTCTCCTTTTTCATACAAACTATCTCACTTCTTGACCAACTCTGCCATAGCCCCATAATGCAAAATATCAAACTCCACACATAGCAATATTACTTGATGCCATTTTTCGCCCACCGTTCCCTGGTAATATATGCAAAATGCTCTGTTCTTACATCTCCCATCAAAGCACATGGCTGTACAACCTAAATCCTCAAAAGCATGTTTTGGCTTCCAATCGCAAGATTATCCTCTTTCAAACACACCGCATACGTTTCATTAGCAGATAATACGTTTTTGATTATTTCAAGACTGTTTTCTACACTCGTATGCACCGGCCATCCTGCAATAGGTCCAACAGCAGGATCTTTTGCGTATTCAAATAAACTCTCTGCATCCGTATCCTTCCACGGACGCAGCATTAATCTTTCTGTTTTGATTTCCATAATCTCATCTCCTGGATCTTATAAAAACAAAAGAAAATTCAGATTTATCTCTCTAAACTACTAATACATTTTATTTTCATAATCCTGTAACTCATGAAAAATATTATCTATAATCACCACATCATCTTCAATGCGATATAACATAAAATATCTATGGTTTAAAAAGTTTATACGACGATATTTTAACTGATACAATCTTGGATTATCACACAATTTCAAACTTTCTGCCACATGTCTTAGGCTTTCGATTGTCGCATCATAATCATTCAGCACATTTTCTGCCGCCTGCAAGCTTTTCTTCTCAAAGATCAGATACTTGATAAAGCGTTCCAAATCCTCTTCAGCATCTTTTGTTACTACCACCTTATAATCCATACTTTGCCCTCATATCACGTGATACATCATAAGCATCTTTATACATTCCTTGTGCTGCATGTTCACGTGCTTTCTCTAGCTTTTCAAGCATTTCAACCTCTGATAATGCCTTATAAGGATTTTCACTTGCCCTTTTTATCTCAAACGGAAATCCATTTACAGCTATTGCCTGTGTCAAAAACATACGGATTGCAGTTGTTGTATCTGTACCTAAATCTTTAAATAATTCATCTGATTTTGCTTTCAAATCATCATCCACTCTTACTTGAATTGTACTTGCCATTTACGCCACCTCCATTTTCTTTCTTACAGAATACCACACATTCATTACATTTTCAATGCATTTGTAATGAATTTGCATTTTTATTTGGTTATTTTTTGCTTATGATATATATTTACGATGCGACAGCTTCACATTGTTTTGATTTACTATAGCATATCTAAGCGTGTAGAAAGATGTCCCGTACAAGCTATCAATTCCACTGACTTTAGAACTGATACCAAGAAGTGCATTTTCTTGTATGCTTGTGTAAAGCAGTGCCGTGGAAATGCCTATACCAAAGAATGGTTTTCCTTAAGTGTTGTCAGGAAATAAAATATGTTTTGGCGGTTTGAAAAATCAGACTGCCGTTTTTTATTCCTGTTGACATATACCCCGATGGGGTATATAATACAAATACCCTGTAGGGGTATTTGCAAAGGAGGAAACAGAGTGACGGATAAAGAAATATGCGGATGCTGTGAAAAAACCACAGCCCGCTCAGAGGAAGATCGAAAAAAACTGATACACCGTCTGAACCGGATTGAAGGGCAGATTCGCGGGATTCGTGGGATGGTGGAAAAAGATGCTTATTGTACGGATATATTGATGCAATCTGCCGCTGTGAACGCTGCAGTCAATGCTTTTAACAAGGAATTGCTGACACATCACATCAAAGGCTGCGTTGCCAGAGATATCCGTGAGGGTAAGGATGAAGTAATCGATGAGCTAGTTGCAGCTCTGCAAAAACTCATGAAATAAAAGGAGACGAATCAATTATGGAACAATACACAGTGACCGGTATGAGCTGTGCCGCCTGCACAGCCCGTGTGGAAAAAGCGGTATCAGGTGTGAAAGGAGTTACTTCCTGTTCGGTGAGCCTGCTGACCAATTCCATGGGCGTGGAGGGAACAGCCTCTGCCGAGGAAATCATAGCGGCGGTTCGTAATGCAGGATATGAAGCATCTCTGAAAAATGGAAATAAAGAACAAACCACACGTTTATCCTCTGACGAGGATGCACTGAAGGACAAGGAAACTCCTGTGTTAAAAAAACGGTTAATCACCTCTCTGGTCTTTTGGATCGTACTTATGTATGTTTCCATGGGACATATGATGTGGGGCTGGCCGCTGCCACCGTTTTTTGATGACAACCACGTGGCAATGGGGCTTATGCAGCTCTTGTTAACAATTGCAATTATGATCATTAATCAGAAGTTCTTTATCAGTGGCTTTAAAAGTTTGTGGCACCATGCTCCGAATATGGATGCGTTGGTTGCATTAGGCTCTGCGGCAGCTTTCATCTACAGTACAGTTGCACTGTTTGCTATGACGGATGCACAGGTGGAAGGCAACACAGATGCAGTGATGTCATATATGCACGAGTTTTACTTTGAATCTGCTGCCACGATTCTGACGCTGATAACTCTAGGAAAAATGCTTGAGGCACGTTCAAAAGGAAAAACCACCGATGCCCTGAAGGGGTTGATGAAGCTGGCTCCAAAGATGGCCACACTCCTGCAGGATGGTGCAGAAAGGACTGTGTCCATCGAACAGGTAGCAAAAGGTGATATCTTTGTTGTACATCCTGGTGAAAATATCCCTGTGGACGGAACTGTTTTGGACGGAAACAGCTCAGTAGATGAATCTACTCTGACAGGCGAAAGTATTCCGGTTGACAAAGTAGCAGGAAGCATAGTTTCCGCAGGAACGCTGAATCAATCAGGCTTTATTCGTTGTGAAGCTACAAGGGTCGGTGAGGACACTACTCTTTCTCAGATTATTCAGATGGTAAGCGATGCTGCTGCAACAAAAGCACCGATTGCAAAAGTTGCGGACAAGGTTTCCGGTGTATTTGTTCCTGCCGTTATCATAATTGCGATGATAACCGTTATCACATGGCTTGTCACCGGTCATACAATGGGTTTTGCTTTGGCAAGAGGAATTTCTGTTTTGGTTATTAGTTGTCCTTGTGCACTTGGTCTTGCTACACCTGTTGCCATCATGGTGGGCAACGGAATGGGCGCCAAAAACGGTATTCTCTTTAAGACGGCTGTATCTTTGGAGGAAACGGGAAAAACACAGATTGTAGCACTGGATAAAACCGGAACGATTACACAGGGAGAACCTAAGGTAACGGATATGATTCCGGTAAACGGCAGGAGTGAAAAAGATCTTTTGTCAATTGCCTATGCGCTGGAGAAAAAGAGCGAGCATCCGCTGGCACAGGCAATCAATCAAAAGGCAGAACATGATGGACTGGAGGCAAATGAGGTAGCGCAGTTCAAAGCCTTACCTGGAAATGGACTTACGGCATCTCTTGATGGTGCTGTTTTGTTTGGCGGCAATTATCAATTTATCAGCGGACAATTCCAGGTGCCTGCGGAAATAAAATTAAAGTCCGAGCATCTCTCGGAAGAAGGAAAAACTCCGTTGTTTTTTGCCTGTGATGGTGAACTTTTCGGTATTATTGCTGTTGCAGATACTATCAAAGAGGATAGCCCCCGTGCAGTGAAAGAAATGCAGGATATGGGCATCCATGTGGTAATGCTGACCGGTGATAACGAACGCACGGCGAAAGCTATTGGGGCAAAGGCAGGTGTGGATGATGTAATTGCCGGTGTACTTCCTGATGGCAAGGAAAGTGTAATTCGTAATATGCAGCAAAAGGGAAAGGTCATTATGGTGGGTGATGGCATCAACGACGCTCCTGCACTGACAAGTGCTGATATTGGCATTGCCATTGGCGCAGGTGCAGATGTGGCAATTGATGCAGCAGATGTGGTGTTGATGAAAAGCTGCCTGTCCGATGTACCTGCAGCTATACGTCTAAGCCGTGCAACTCTGCGTAATATTCACGAGAATCTTTTTTGGGCATTTATCTACAATATTATCGGTATTCCATTAGCGGCGGGTGCGTTTATCAGTGTTCTAGGTTGGCAACTTAATCCTATGTTCGCTGCGGCAGCCATGAGCTTGTCCAGCTTTAGTGTAGTCACCAATGCACTGCGTTTGAATTTCTTTCGGATATATGATTCCAAACGGGATTATAAAATCAAAAATAAAATCACAACAAAAAAGGAGACAAAAACCATGACAAAGACACTAAAAATTGAAGGTATGATGTGTGGACATTGTGAGATGCACACAAAAAAAGCTCTCGAAGCACTTGATGGTGTGACAAAGGCAGAGGTCAGTCACAAAACCGGAACTGCTATTGTAACGCTGGAGAAAGATATTTCGGATGATATCTTGAAGCAGGTTGTTGCCGACCAGGGATATCAAGTAACAGATACGGTAACAGTTCAGCCATAGGCTAAACTGTTACCATTCCACCACCCATGTACTGCATCTTTTCAACAATGTCCCAAGCAAGTTCAAGCAGTTCCTCACCAGTAATCTTTTTTCTGCTCCATTTTTGAAATTCTTTCCAAGCTGCGCAATTAAATATGCTGACATTGTATATGTTTGTGACTGTTCGTCCAGCTCACTGACACGCATCAACTTCTTTTTAACTGTATTACTTACTGTTTCTCCTCTGACTGTTAGCGGCTTCAATGCTATGGTAAAATATCCTACCAATTCCATGCTGCTTACGTCAAAGACAAGATATTTTATGATGTTAGGCTTTTGCAACAATGTAAATTTATCATACAGCTTATCAAAGAATAAAAGGAACTGGTAAACATTATCTTCTGAGATTTTGTCCTGCCTGATATTATATAGTCTTGTTTCGACTTC
>CACXGE010000074.1 GCA_902767135.1 uncultured Lachnospiraceae bacterium
GCGCCAAATCTCTGATTTGTGTGCATCAGCTTTACGAAACTTCCATGGAATACATTTATAGTGGTCTCAATTTTGAGACGGAAGTTTGGTAATAGTTCAACCAATAGGCTAAACTGTTACCACTTTTTTCATTCACTATGATACATTACGTCCATATACAACACAATAATGGTTCTAATTTATACTCTTCTTCATACCCAATCAAAACTTCCAGCTCTTCTAAGTTAGGGTCAGAATGTTCCAATTCTCTTGCATAGCGATGTACAATTTCAATTTGTCTTTCTTTTGTAAATTCTCCTTTGTTGATAAAATCTGCCAAGGCCAGTGTATGTAATAACAATACATTCACCAGGGCAAACCTTACCTTATCGTATGCCCTCTTGTCATAAACTGCCCCAGTAAAATATCCAAAAATGTAGTAAATCAAAATCTGCTCATACTGCAATTCATATTCCGGATATGCCTTGTGAAATTCCTTCTTTTTCTCTATATACTCCTGCTCTGACAATGCAAAAACCGTTTTCTCACATTCCTTTAGGTAGGAGGGCCACAAATCATTTAACACCTCCATGCGGTACATATTCCGAAAGATCTTGTGAAGAGTTTCCACAGCCTCGTAAGTGCTTCCCTCATACTCTTCAAATTTTGTCTCTGCCTTTTTCAGAAACCTTTCTGTTTCATATCGGCATAGCAAATCATCTATAGCAAAGAGTTTTCTTTCGTCTATACGATTCTGTAAATCATGGCAGCAGGCTAATATCAAAGACATTCTAAGCTCTAAAGACAATTCTCGTCTTTGCAATGTGGTGATGAGAAAATCCCGGATTTCCAACAGCTTGGTAAATAAAAACAAATCAAACTCTTCATATTCTTCCTCACGGCTTTCTCTTTCCTTGGTCTTATATACTACCTTCCTTGTATTATTTACAATCATTCTGGCGGCCTCAGGACAGGACAAAGAAAGTGAGATTTCTCTTAGATTTTCAAATTCTTCCACATGCCTTGGGTACCTCCTGCAGGTTTTACACAGCATCTTAGGCCCTGCTTCCGCATATAAATCGCACAGATTTTCCTCATTTAAAAAGGCACACCTTCCCTTTATCTGTTCAAAGGATTTTTCCTTTTTGTCAATGCAGTTGTGGAGTCGGTTCTTTAGTTTACCCTGATACTTTTTGTACTTTTCCATAGACTGATCATCAATATAGATTCCCCATCCCGCACAGCAGGTGTCTTCGCACTTCCCTGCAATACAGGAAAATTTATTATAGTAGTCCGGATATGTGTATTCCAATTTCTTTTCATCTCCTGTTCTATTACTTTAATCAAACCTTTACCATTCTAGTTTATTAACTTCATTTAAAAGTTCATCCGAAAACACCTTCCCATGCAATGTCTTTACATGACTGCAATCGTTGAATTCCTGTTCGAGATTCGGTGGGCAGAATCCATAATCTGCTTTTCTAATCATAGGCACATCAAATTTAGAATCCCCTGCAGCCACCGTGACAATATCTTTCTCACCTTTTTCCTCCAGCCATTTCTTCAGACGAAGCATGGCATCTCCCTTGTTCAATATCCTTGGAAACACGAGAATTTTAACTCCATTGGAGTCAATATACACCTTATCTTCATCTAGCGATTCCTTCAGGCGCTCTATGGTCTCCTCAGGCTTTTCGCTTTTGGTAAACACAAACAAATCATCTACCTTACGAATTTCATAGGTTAAATGGGCATCCCCCTTCAAAATCTCCATGGCCCTCTCTAATTCCCCTTCTGCGTCTGCAATCAGTTCCTTACTTTTCGCAAACCATTCTTCATCAAAGCTTCCGTGATTCCACAAAATCCCTCCATTAGACATAAGTGCATAGGGAATTTTTGTGTTATCTCCAAGATGTATCCTCTCAAACTGTTTTTTTGACCTGGTGGTCAGGGGAATAATATTACATTTCTTTGAGAGCATTTCTAATTTCTGGTGAGATGTTCTTGTCATGTAGGATAATTCCCTACCATCCATCTCCTCCACCAAAACCTTGTCCTGTCCAATCTCTCTTCGATAGGAATAGATTATCGTATTGTCCAAATCAGTGAAAAAGTGTATCATATTTCCTCCTTCTCTTCATATGGAAATCACCAGACCGTTGGGCCTGGTGAAATCTCAGTTTTATTCTTATGAAATTATCAATTATAATTATTTTACTATTTTTTGATTAACTTCATCACAAACTTACGGATTAAGTCAACCGGATACATAGTAAGTGCCATAAGAAGCACTACTGCCCATCCTCTCAGGCCGAAACGTTCACAGCTGAACACATCACCGATAATACCACCAATGGAAACCAATGCTACCTGAACCAACATGATAATCAGCCATACATGGATAAAGGTCTTGTTTTCTGAGATATGTTCAAAAATGTTTGGACCATCACTTCTTACGTTAAATGCATTCACCATAAATGCAAATACGAACATTGCAAAGAATCCAGTATAGAACTGTGCTTCTGTGTTAAAGAAGGTTGAGAAGTAAGATGTCTGCCAGTCTGCAAGACCTGTGGCACTTGTTGGAAGCTTAAACCATAAAATAGAAAGTGCGGTTAACCATCCCCCCATCACTCCAATCTGGGCTGCCATAGGCGCACTGATAATGCTCTCATCTCTGCGTCTTGGCTTTTCTCTCATATATTTCTCTAATGCCGGTTCCCCTGCAAACATAATGGATGCCAAGGAGTCCATACACAGGTTAATCCATAATAAATGTGTTACCTTTAACGGTGAACCAATTCCAACAAACGGTGCAATAGCTGAAACAAGTACTGCCGCTACATTGATTACCAACTGCATTTTACAGAATTTTAAGATGTTAGTATATAAGGTTCTACCGTACCAGATAGCGTTCTTGATAGAATTAAAGTTGTCATCCAAAATAACCAACTTACCTGCTTCCTTTGCGACATCCGTACCGCTACCCATAGCAAAACCGACATCTGCTCTCTTTAATGCCGGGCTGTCATTTACACCGTCACCAGTCATACCCACTACTAAGTTAAGCTCCTGACAAATCTTGACCATACGGCTCTTGTCTGTTGGAAGTGCTCTCGAGATAACTCGAATCTTTGAAATAATCTTCTTTACTTCATCATCTGACATTTCATTTAACTCTGCCGAAGTAATTGCCATATCTTCTCCTTCATGGAAAAGACCTGCCTCTTTTGCAATGGCAACTGCTGTTTCCTTACGGTCACCGGTAATCATAACCACCTGGATACCAGCCTTCTGCACCTCAATAATAGCTTCTCTGGCTTCCGGACGCACATCATCACGAATACCTACCAATCCAACCAAAACCACATCATCATTAATCTGGCTTTCTGTCATCTTAGAATCACTGTAACCAAAGGCAAGCACACGCATAGCACGGTTAGCCAGCTCATCAATCTTGACGTTTAATTTCTTCTCATCTAAATCTACAATATTTCCATTTTCATCCAAGTACTTCTTTGCCTTGGTAACAATTCGCTCCGGAGCACCTTTATAATAAGTCCTTCCCATAGACTCAATATATGCCTGTGAGAATTTATTCGCAGAATTAAATTCCTGAACCTCTGTTACAGTGTACTTATCATTTCCCTGTAATGAGGCAAAGGTTTCCTCACCTAAAAACTTAAGAAGAGCCTTATCTGTCATATTACCACCAACTACGTTGTGGGTATTGTCAAACATAGCTCCGGTATTCTTTCCAATACATAAATCCAGGTTTTCCTTGATTGCTTTTGCCCCACTACCTGAGTTGATATCATGCACCTTTGCAGAACCATCAAAGAATTCCACTACCTCTAACTGTCCCTTGGTAATGGTTCCGGTCTTATCACTAAATAAAATATTTAAAGAACCAGCAGTCTCAATACCGATGGACTTTCGAACCAAAACATTTACCTTGTACAATTTACCAGTATTTTGCATCAGCACAAGGGCGATAACTAACGGAAGTCCTTCCGGCACTGCACACACAATAATTGTGATAGCTACTGCCACAGCTTCCATCACTCTTTTTAATACAATAATCCATCCCTGATCCATAAATGCTGTCACAGATCCTGCCTGATGGATATACAAAAAGAAATATGCCATGGCAATCACAATGGCACCCACATAACCAAACACAGAAATCTGGTGGGCTAATTTATTTAACTTCACCTTCAATGGAGAATCCGGCTCTTTATCCTCCATATCCTTTGCCATTTTACCCATCATGGTAGCTTCACCAACACGCTGGATAACCATGTGACCTTCGCCGTCTAAGACGGTAGCTGCTCGAAATAAGCTGTGTGCATCTACAAAGGTATCACCTGTAATATTTTCCGGAATTGTAAATCCCTCTTCACATGGTGTCTTCTTACATTCCTCAGCTTCACCGTTTAATGCTGAGTTGTCAACAGAAACCCTTCCATCGATTAAAACTCCATCTGCCAGAATCTTGTCTCCTGACTGCAATACTACTAAGTCACCTACTACTAAGTCATCCACTTCCACCATAGTAACCACGCCGTTACGGATTACCTTGGCACTGTCCTTTTTCTGTGATTCCTTTAATTTTCTGTAGGCTTCGTCATTGGCAACTCCGGTTTTTGCCGATACAAAATTCACAATGAGAATCGCCAGTATGGTACCTACCGGTTCATACCAGTCACTGTTTCCGGTAAAAAACATAATCAACATAATTACAGCAATAACACAAAGCACCTTGATCATTGGATCCTGGAACCCTTCCATAAACTGCTGGAAAAATGTTTGGGGTTCCGCTTCTTTGATCATATTGGAACCATTTTTCTTACGGCTTTCTTCTACCTGGGTATCCGTCAAGCCTGTGTACGGTTTTTTCATAATACAAAAAATCTCCTTTTTTCTTTTTTATAGCAAAATCGAGGGAATGGTTATATTCCCATTGCACAAAGACAAGGTATATAAACCATCCCCCAATTTCATCACATAATAACTCTGTTCTATCGTAACAGTTCAGTCAGGTCTGCGCATTTACTGCGCTGACCGTGCGAAAATGTGAATTTAACAGAAATCGGGCAATTTTGCATGCGTAAGCATTGCCCGATTTGGTAACAGTTTAGCCTATGGCTAAACTGTTACGTTTTATCTGAACTGCATAGACAATTCATTTAATCCTGGATCTGTTGTCCCCTGTCCCACAGCATTGAATTTCCACTCTCCATTATGGCGGTATACTTCACCAAAAATCATGGAAGTCATTCCGTTATAATTATCTGTCAGATTATATCTGCACAGTTCCTGATTGGTCTTTTGGTCAACCACTCGGCAGAATGCATTCTGAACCATTCCAAAGTGCTGATGTCTCTGTACGGCCTGATAAATATTTACGACAATTACCAGACGGTCATATTGAGCAGGGACAGCATTTAAATCAATCATAATCTGCTCATCATCACCATCTCCGGCACCTGTTAAATTGTCTCCCATATGCTGAATTGCACCAGAATGATGTCTTAGATTCCCAAAATACACGGTATCTTCTGCCGGTGACACTAATTTCCCATTCTGAAGGCAAAATACGGATGCATCACAGTCAATTGCCTGACTTGGCTTAAAAGAAAAAATTCCCCCAGCTCTCTTTGCCTCGTCCCAGCCTAAGCCTACCATGATACGGCTCAGCCCTGCATTATCCTTTGTCAAACTGATTTTCTGACCTTTTTGTAAACTTACTGCCATTTTATTCTCCCCCTGATTAACCTACTTCTACTCCGTATGTTCCACAAAGTGCTGCCAATCCCCCCTGGAATCCAGAACCGATGGCATTAAACTTCCACTCTCCATTGTGCTTATATAATTCACCAAATACCGCTGCTGTCTCAATAGAGAAATCTTCTCCTAAATCATAACGAAGCATTTCTTCATTCTTCACTTCATCTACGATACGAACAAACGCATTGCTTACCTGTCCAAAATTCTGATGTCTTGCCTCTGCCTCGTAAATGGTTACTGCGAATACAATCTTGGTAATCTCTGCCGGAATCTTAGAAAGCTCAATCTTGATTACCTCATCATCCCCTTCACCGACTCCGGTTCTGTTGTCTCCTAAATGTTCCACTGAACCTGATGGATGCTTTAAGTTACCAAAGAAGATAAAGTCCTCCTGCTTTGTAACTTTTCCGTTATCCCCCACCATAAATGCAACGGAATCCAAGTCAAAATCTCCGCCGGTATCAAACTGGTTAATATCCCAGCCAATTCCTACGATAATTTTTGATAATCCTTCATTGTCCTTTGTCAGACTTACTTTCTGACCCTTTGTTAAACAAACTCCCATGTTTCATTCTCCTTTTTATTTTTTTATGATATTAATGATATGAGGGGCAAGTATTTTTTGATCCTTATATCTATGCCACATTCACTCCATAGTTTCTGCAAAGTGCTGCCAGTCCTCCCGCAAATCCGGAACCAATGGCATTGAATTTCCACTCTCCATTGTGTCTGTATAACTCTCCAACCACAACGGCTGTCTCGATGGAGAAATCCTCTCCTAAGTCATAACGGATAATTTCTGTATTGGTTGTTTCATCCACAATACGGATAAACGCATTGCTTACCTGACCAAAGTTCTGACGTCTCTGTTCTGCTTCATAAATGGTTACAGTAAAAGCAACCTTATCAATATTGGCAGGAACCTTAGAAAGGTCTACCAGGATCTGCTCGTCATCTCCATCTCCCTCACCGGTTAAGTTGTCTCCCTGATGCTCTACAGCTCCACTTGCATGCTTCAGATTTCCATAGAATACAAAATCGCTGTCTGCCGGCACATGTCCGTCAGACCCTATTAAAAACGCTGAAGCATCTAAGTCAAAATCTGCACCACCATCATATTTATTGGTGTCCCATCCAAGACCAACCATAATTTTCTTTAAAGATGGATTTCCTTTGGTTAAATCAACTTTTTGTCCTTTTTGTAAATTAATTGCCATTCTACTCTCTCCTTTTTATTATCTGCCATTTTTATTTTTTTTTAACTATTCTTAATATTATATTGCGAAAAAAATATCTTTTCAATGTTATTTTGGTACTATTTCCTTACTGTACACAAGTATCCTGTGCACAGCAAGGATTTCAGCCCATTTAAAATGCATCTACCATGCATGGGGCTGAAATTTCGCATAATATCATTCTTGGCACATTGCTTAACAACAAGTGTTAAGCTTGCGTCTGTACCATAACACTATGACATATTGGTGTGGAACATTTCATTAAACTCGGTTTTAATCTGATTTAATCTGGCTTGATCTTCCACCCGTTTCCTGCTTGCCTCTTCCTGGATTGCCTTGGTTTCCTGGATTCCTGTCACAATAGTTCTCCAGGTTGTCTCTAAGGTTTCCATCTGAATGGAGCTGCCCGAAGCCAACTGGGTGGTAAGCTTAGATGCCTCCACAGTATTCTGTGCATTTTTGATTAACATTTCGTTGGTTCTCTGATCTAAAGCCTCCATAGCCTGTGCCTGGATTCTCTGGCGCTTTAACAAAATTGCCTGAGACAATGCCTGTTTGAATACCGGCAAGGTAATAATGAAGGCTGAATTAATCTTTCTCACCAGATTATAATTGCTAAACTCCATGGTCTTTAGCATTGGAATGGATTGTAGTGCCACATTCTCCGCAATTCGTAAATCCTGGGTTCTCTGCTCCAGCATTTGTTTTGCCTGCTCTAATGTGGTAATTTCAAACTGTAAGGAATTATCCCCAGTGGTTGCCAGCTCCTGTCTTTTTTGCTCCAGGTAAGCATCAATTTCCCCTATGCCCTGTTCTCCGGCTAAAATATACTTTACCAGTTCATTATAGTATTGGGTGTTGGTCTGGAACATATTACTTAACTTCTTATTCGATTCCTTAATTTCACCTTCGTACTGTTTTAACTGGACGTAAATTTTATCCACTTCTTCTCCCATAGTATGGTATTTGTTCAGAATTTTGTCTAACTGCTTCTTAGCATTGTTGAATAATTTTTCAAAGAATCCCGGCTGTTCCTTTAGTTCCTTCATATCAAATTTATCCATAATCTTTGCCAGCAATTCCAACATTTCTCCAGAATCGTTTATCTGGTTCATATTCATACTGTTCAACACAGCATCCGAACATTTTGAAATTTCTTCCGCCACATCGGCACCAAAGGTGACTATGGTATCTAGATTGTAAATATCAATCTTGCTTGCCAAAGCATCCACTTCCTTGGAATTGGTTAATTCCTTGGTCATCTTTGCCCTTTCCGCCTGAATGTCATACTGCTCCACCGGTGCAATCTCTGTAGCAGTCTCCGTTGCAGCAGGTATTGCTACCGTCGGATTGACTGTAGTGGTTGGTTTTTTTGTGAAATCAATTGCCATTTCTATCTCCTCCTAAATAGTTTTCCCATGATACCCTCATTGGATTTCTTTCTATTCTTCAAGTTTGGTATCTTTAAATCATATAGATAATCTCCCACCTGATATTCTTCTATCACATGCTTTGTGTAGTAACTCTCCACACTATTGTATCCGGTAGGAACGTAAATCACAATATCAAATCCCAATAAATTCAGGTACGCCATCAAAATCGCATCATCCATACAGGGAGCACTTTCCTTTGTCTGAAAAGCCAGAACCTTGGGAATCCTTTTGGTAAAATCATATTGCTGCATCATACGAATCAGGTTCTTATCCATTCCTAACACCGTTTCTAAAATCAGACGGTTCGTTTCATTTTTCCCATTGTCCTCAATGACCTTTGAATCTACCAGCTCCTGCAGTTTTTCCAACATATAATCCTGCACAGATTCCCGGATGAGTCGAAAGGGATTTTCCGGATGTTCCTTGATTCTTTGATACTGAATGCGCTGATTCACCATAAGCTGCCCTGATTTCTGTTTCCAGATATTAAAACCGTGATTTAAGAATGGGAAGTCCCGGATAATATACACATCATCCTGATATAACTTTGCCACACTATCCCAATATCTGCCCGGATCCGCACTTGGCACACCGCTCACCTTAGCAAACAATACTGGCACTGCCACCTTGTCCTCATAGATCTGAAAATTTGGACGAAACTTGGCATCCTCATCCCACAAAATCTGGATTTCGTCATAGGTATTTGCCAAAGTTACCGGTATTGCCTTGGTAAACTGACGGTCTCTGTAAATTCCTGTGTCCTGATATAACATGGAATCTAACTCCCGCTCTGCATGAAATGCCACCGTCTGAAAACGCACGTCCTTTATATCGGATGGAAATTTTTCCCTGCTTAGGGTGTTTTCATAATTTTTAGCAAAAAATAAGGAATTCTTAATATTTATTCCCTTATTTCCTTCCGGATTGATCAAAATCACATCCATGGGCATCCTGGCCATCATTTCCAAAAATATTCTCTCTGTCTGTGTTCTTATCTCTCCATAGAACAGAATCACCTTTCTTGTCTTCTGACTGCTGCCTGTATTCTCATATAGCAGATTCAGATACCGGTTCATCATACACACAAGTTCTATGGCAAGATTGGTAAACTTTTGCAGGGGCTGTTCTGTCTCCTGCTCTAAGGTCTGAACAAAAGCAGCCTTCCCATAGGGTACCATATCCCTGTTTACGCAGGTAATATGACTGGACAGTTCATTTATCACCTGTGGAATAAGAGTATAGGATTTTCGTGGAATTCTGCCGATTTCCTCAAAGGTGGCCTTTGGAATTTCTTCCTCAATCAGACATACTCTGGCGTCTGTTTCCAATTGCATTTTCCAGGTCAACAGATTCTGATAATAATTTGCCACATCCTCTGCCCCATAAAGCCCTACAAAGGCATTGTAGACAAAGCCATCATCGCTCCCCCGCATATTCTGTGGCTTTAACACATCCTCCATAGGCTCTGTGCTAAGCCAGGTATTTGTGTTCACTCTTTTTTCTGTGGACACCTGGACTACCTTTGGTTCTCTTTCCTTCTTAATCAATTGTTCCCTTAAGGACAAAATAGAAAAACCTTCCGGATAAACGCCACCTTCTGCCGGAATCCTTTGTGAGAATGCCAAAGCAGTATCTACCTTTTTGTACTCCTCCTCTCCTCTGGTGAGCAGAAGAAGAATGTCACAGCCTGCACTGGATAATGCGTTGAAAAACAACATCTCATACTGGTTGGGATATCCCTGAAACAATAATTTGGGCACTGTGGCACTGCCCGGTACATTGGTAAAAATACGTTCAAATTTATAGTACAGCCAGCACATAAATTTAATATATGCATTTTTCTGCATATTTTCATTTTTTCCCTTTTGGGCTAACCCCTGCATAATCTCAAAGAACGACTGAGCCAGTATCTCTTTTTTGTCCGTTGCTATTCTTGGCATCCATTTATTTATCTGCTGTAAAAAAAAACCTTTATCTAACTGATATGAATTTCCCATGATTTCTGTATAATAAGCCAGATGCTTTTCTTCCGGATTGCCAATACGTTCCTCGATACATACACCGTAACGCATGGTCTCTGTAATAAAGGCCTCAATATCTTTTTTTATGGTTTCATTATATGTAGTTAGTCTTCCATAATACACAGACTTCTCCGGACGTTTGTTCCCAGGAATCAGATAATCCTCCAGGGTATTTATTTCAATTCTTCTATACATTGATTCCTATAACCTCATTACTTCTTTTTATTTAGCAAGAACCCACAAGTAGCTCCCACAATACCGCCTATAATATGGGTAAGATTTGATACATTGTCACGAATGGTAAGACCATCCCAAATCTGTCCTCCAATGTAAATTGCCGCCACCAGCAAAAAGGTTAAGGGAATTCCTTCTCTCTTTACACTGGTAATGGATGCCAGCAGAATAAACGCAAACACCACACCACTGGCTCCAAGCAATGCATTTGCCGGAAAAAATACCAGACTTACCACCCCGGTTACAAACCCGGTCAACGCAATAATCGCCATCATGGTTTTGGAACCATATTTTTCCTCTAACATAGGTCCCAAAATCAAGATATACATCATATTATTGGCTAAATGTGACCAGTCAGCATGTCCAAAAATATGCCCAATGGTTCTAAGATAAAAGAATGGATTCTTCATGGAACTTCGATATACACTAAACAGCATTCGATTGGTCCATCCGTTGGTCATGTTATTTAACAACAATGCCCCAAAGCAAATGGCTACAAATCCCAATATCACCGGTGCATTAAAATCAATACTTAGTTTAAACTTTTTGACACTACTCATAATTTCCCCCTGATTTACAAACTATATTGGAAAAGTATACTCCATTTCCTAAAATCTTGCAAGAGAAATAGTAAACACACAGTAACACACTTTAAGCAGGTCTGCGCATTCACTGCGCTGACCGTGCGAAAATGTGCATTTAACAAAAATCAGAGTACACAGTTTCCTGTGTACTCTAACTATTTTTACCTCTATACTATTTCTCTTGGTTTGGATTTTGATTTTGTACCTGGGCCTTCATCTGCTGCTCTCTTAACAATCTTTTTTTCTCTTTCTTTTCCTTTCTCTTTCTTTTCCTTTCTCTTCCTCCTTATCGTACGCACTACCCAGACAATTCCTGCAATCACTGCTCCCCATACCACAAAATACGGAAGATGAGTGATAAACCAGATAAAGAAATTTATCAAACCATTTCCTACATTGCGTAAATTCCTTACGAATCCGGTTCCGATACGCTCAAATACCCCTTCCGGTTCCAGCTTTGTTTCCTCCCTTACCTCTGAAATCCTCATTTCTATGGTAGTGTAGTCTACCTGATTATCAATAGAACGAAGGGTAGATTCATAATTTTGCAATTCATAGCGAATCTCTGACAGCCGCTCTTCCAATTCAATAATATCTGACATTTTTTCTGCCTTTTCCATCAGAGCCAGGATTCGTTCCTGTTCTGTCTGTAAGGCTTTTTTGTGACTTTCCACATCCACATAGTGTAAAGTCACATCCTCTACACTTTCAGAACGACTGTAAACATTGGTTTTTTTAGAAACTTTATCCAAAAATGCATCCGCCTTATCCTTTGGCACCCGGATGCGAAGACTGGCAGACTGCAAATCATACTCTGAGTCTAATCTGACTCCATCCATCTGCATAGTTTCAAAATACCCACCGATTTTCTCCACTTCTGCTTCCACAAAATCAATGGTCTGTTCAAAATCCAGGGTTTCCACATCCATATCAATGGTACGAATCAGCTTTTGACTGTTTTTCTTTTCTTTCGAATCTGCGCTGACTTCTGATGCCGATGTATTACCATCCCCGGATTCCGCCACTGTCTCAGCACTCTCCTCCTCTATCTCTTCATACTCTCCTTCCACAGCATCTTCACTGTAAAATCCATCAGAGCTTTCATAGCTTCCCTCCGTTACCGCCGAGTTTTTAGAGTAATCCGAACTGTCTCCAGAGCATCCACTCATAAGTATTGCTACACACAATACAGCTACCATCCCTCTCTTCATAACCTTCTCCTCCTTTTTCTCTTCTCCCAGGCTTTCGTACCGTATACTTTATGAAATCAGTATACTAATTTTATTTTTAGATATTTGAAAATAAAACAGAAGATTTTCTTAATTCCTACGAAGCCATATCTTTTCTATTGTAGTGCACAAAAGCTGTACCTAAGCTTACCACAATCACTACAATTCCAATGATAACTGCCTCATATCTAAAATCAGCCTTACTAAATATATCGGAAGCATTGGCATATGAAAAAGGACTAACTGCAATAAAATCTTTTAAATCCGGAATCACTCTTGCCATTAAATCATAAGCATAAGATAGAAGGACAATCCCCATACCTACCCCTAATTTATTTTTCTTTGAAAAGGCAGACACTGCATAGCACAAAGCAGCAATTTCTAAGTGTAACATAAACTGCATACCGTGAAAGGTGATATATTCCCTTGTAGGAATCTCCTCTCCCACTGCAAAGAATCCTAGCACGTACACTGCAGTACACCCAAGATTAAACAAAGCAATCAACACAATCACTGCAATCCATTTTGCCAAAACCACTTTATTTCTATTCAGTGGCAGAGTTAGCAAAAACTCTCCTGTATGTCCGTCTTCTTCCTTGGAAAGCATGGTAGTGCTTACGATTGCCCCAAACATAGACCCACCCAGACTATGTATTACCCCGATTTCCGTGGCATAAAATCCTACTAGAGTTCCAATGCTCAAACTGCTCATTCCAAAGGCATCTGCAAAGGCTCCCATGGAAGCAAATCCCTGTGCCATCTCCTCCATGTCTTCTTCCATCCCGGAAAACATTAAGATACAGGCAAATCCCATTCCTGCCACACACACAAACCAAATGATGACAAGCTTTAAATTTGTCTTTATTTCATGCTTTAATAATGTATTCATATTCCACCCTTCCTTTCTCTACTTATTTTCATAGAATTTTGTAAAAATCTCTTCTAGCGATGGTTCCTCAATTAAAATATCCGTAATGTCATGTCCCTGTAGTTCTTTATATAAATCATTTAAATTTCCTTCATACAGATAATCCAAATGGATTCCATCCCGGGTCATTTTAATTCTTTTGGCATTGGTTTTGGTGATGTTTGACACCTGCTCCACGCACTGTAAGCTTCCTTGCTTCATGATAGCTACATTTTTACAGTATTTCTTCACCTCCGACAATACATGAGTAGATAACATACAGGTAGCTCCTTGAGAGACGTATTCTTCGATTAATTGAAAAAATTCTGCCTGCATTAAAGGGTCTAGTCCACTGGTAGGTTCGTCAAAGACAAAGAGTTTCGGTTTGTGCTGCATGGCACAGACAATACTGACCTTCTTCCTGTTTCCCAAAGACAATTCACTCATCTTTTTATTTTTACTCACCTGCAGGCGCTCACAGATTTTTTCCGCTTCACTACTGCAATCTTTCCTATGAATTTCTTCTGCCATTTTTATGGTATCCTTTACCGTCATAGATGGATAAAACATTGCCTCTGAGGGCATATATCCTACTTCTTTTAAGATTTCTTCCTTCTCCCGTTTGACATCCCTTCCCAAAATATGAATGCTTCCTTCTTCAAAGGAAATCAACCCTAACATAGAACGTATGGTGGTAGACTTTCCTGCTCCATTGGGACCTAGGAATCCAAAGATATCCCCTTGTTTTACCGAAAAGCTTACATCTTTTACTCCTGGATATTTTCCATAGTTTTTTGTTAAATTCTGAATTTCTACTACATTTTCCTTTCCATTTTCAATCTCATTCTTTATTTTGTTTTCTCTATTTTCCATGATGCTCACCATTCCTTTCCTGAAATGCCTTTAATTCCTCATTTAAAATTTTTCCATCGATATCCCTCTTTAACTTATACACCCAAAAGGCACACCCATAGGCAAACAGCATATAAGCAAAAAATCCCAAACTTAACACAAATCTTCCATCAAACCATTTTCCAAAATATGAGGCTGATGCATATAAGAAGGAACATAAAATCATACAGCAAACTTCTTTCCCACCCACACAGTCTGATTCATCAAAATCAAATAATACAAACACCTGCAAATATCCCATACAATAGGTCAAAAATATCATCTGTGCCATATGTATAATATTTGCCTCCATACTTCCAATATATATTTTATACATACAGTAAAAGAATAAAATACAATAAAAATACAGGCATGCCTTGAATTCAATTCCAATCTCTTTGGTTAAATATCTTTCCCAAAGGGAAATCTTCTTCTTTTTATATTCATTTTGTTTTCCCAATTTTATTCACCTCTCAGTCTTTTTCGAAATGCCACAGCATAAGTCCTTGAAATCACAATATGTTCTCCATTGCACATGGCAGCATCAATGCGGTTTGAGGACAGGCTTTTTAGGGAAGCCACCTTGTCAATGTTGAGAATCATAGACTTACTGCACCGGAAAAAATTGATATCCTGTAACATCTTGGTAAGCTGCAACAAGGTATAATCCATCTGATACACAGCCTCCTTGGTGTATGCAAAGGTTTTGCCATCCACACTTTCTATGTACAGAATCTCATGTTTGTCAACAATCACTTTACAACCATTATAACTTCCAAGAATTTTACATTCCTCTCCTTTGATAACATTGACAATTCTTTCTACGTGTGAAGTAAACTCACGGTATCGTAGAATCACTTCCTCCTCTCCCTGAACGATTTGTTCTATTGTTAATTTCATAAATTCCCTCCCTCATGTTTGATTCTTATAATAATTATTTTACCGATATATACGCTTTTTGCAACCGTCCTATGGCTAAGTGACACTTTTTCTTTGTTGACAGACACACAAAAAGGACATTAAGCCTTCGCCTAATGTCCTTTTGCTTACATCCTGAGCAGTATATATACCGAATAGTTATCTGCCTTCTTATTTTGCCGAAAAAGATATAGCATCTGTATCTGCTATTGTACTGTAGGAATCTGCATCATAAATATGGAACTTTAATTCTACATCTTCCACAGTTTCTATTCCATTCTCTTCCAAATCTGTAGAAAGAATGGTAATGTCATCAATTGCCTTCTTTCCATTGTACACAGTGGAAGTAAACAGCGGATTCATCATAAATCCATTGATAGACATATTTTCTACAGAAATACCCACATTTTTTCCTGAATTATTTTCCACATAAAGAAGAATCGCAGTACCCCAGAAGCTGTCTTCATCCACAGTTTTTCCCACAATTCTGATTCCCCCTTCATTATACAATTCTGTACCTGCATCCTGGGGAGTAGTGTCCATATTGGCAAACTCTGAGGTTTGAATTGTCACAGCATCGGTATCAAAAATCTTATCATAAGATGCCGAATCGTATACATGGAAATAAATCTCCACCTTACCTACCGTGTCAATTCCAGCCGCCTTTAGTTCCGAAGAAGATAAATACACCGTCTCATTTGCCTTCTTCCCGGCTGCAACCTCTGACACAAATAAATCCGTAATCATATAATCATTGACGATCAAGGCATTACATCCAACCGTCACATCCTTTGTGGAATTATTTTCAAGTACCAGATTAATTCCTTCACCCCAGATTGCATCGTTTACATATTCTTTTGCCGTAACCACAATATCATTCTGGTTCACCAATTCCTGTTCCTCAATGGTTACCTTGGCAGATTCTGACTTTGTGCTTTCCTTACTGTCGTCTGTTCCCGTCTCGCCCTTGTCAGATGTCACAATATCTTTTCCACCCTCTGACTCTGTAGAACCACTTCCCAAAGCCATAGCCGCAAACAGGGATAAACACAGTGCCACAGCAACTCCTTTTGTCTTTTTCTTCACAGGTTTCCAATCCTTCCCATTTCTCATATGTCTCATAAAAATCCTCCCTTTGTCTTTTTGTTCATCCACACTGCAAACAATTCGCCAATTATTTCAACCATAATATCCCAAACATCAAAAGTCCCACTGACAAAGGACGTCAGCTGTAATCCTTCCAGAATTATTGCAAAAATAACCGCAAGAGTGACACTTATCTTGATTGTGGACGAACTATTACCAATCAAAAAGATAAGTGCATTCATCAAAGCATAAGCCCACAGCATATCCAGAAAATAATTTCTGACAAACCGGTGTATCATATGACTCTGATTTAACTTTAAAGGCGTTGTAATCCCCCCATGGTTTGAAAACATCTTTATAAAAATTACTTCCGGTGAAATCAAATAATATATCACAGCTCCCATAATCAGGGGCACTGCTATATGTAAACCTATCCACCAAAGCCTCTGTTTATATTTCACCTTCCGTCCCCCTTACATTTCACAGTATAGCAAATTGTATCTGCCCTTGTTGCCCCCGTTGTGGTGGTAACTTTCTTTATATGTAAGATTATAACTATTCCCTACAGGTCTCAGCATTTACTCCTGGATTCCACTGGTTCTTAAGGGCTCCATTCCATTCTTTCGAAGTACTGCATTTACTTCAATAATATCCCCCGGACGTTCATTGAACAAAATCATCAGCAGGGCATCTCTTGGTACCTTGGCATATAATTCCGGCATACCATATTTCCTAAGTGCCCGCTGGGTCTGAGCCAATGTTAATTCTCCTGCATAGCAGATTCTAAGAATCACATCCCTTTGCTTTGTATGTTTTTCACCTGATAACAATTTGTATCCATAGCGCTCCGGAATATCTGCATTTAAAAACACACGCTGCTGAGTCATATGCTTTTTTGCCAGTATGTCCTTAATATACACGTTAAAACTGTCCTTGTCCTCAAACATACTATCCTTATTCTGCTGGCAATAAGATTCAAATTCGGACAAATGTGTTCTTCCTAAAATATTTTCTAACTCTGTTGTATTTTTTTCACTCATTTTCTTCTCCAATCTGTTATACTATTGGTATCTAATTTACGAAAGAGGGGGATACCATGGATTATTCACAATCTCTGGCAATGTCTTATTATAAGACCATTGCAACGCTAAATGAACAACATAACATCTTTCTGGTACAGCACCAGGAAACCAATAAAATCTATGTCAAGAAGATTCTTGATGTATATAATATAAATGTATATCAGTATCTACGTCAAAACAATGAGGAATTAAAAGGTATTCCTAAGCTTATTGACTACTTCGAAAAAGACCATCAGCTTATCATCATTGAGGAATTTATCTCGGGACAATCTTTAGCAGAATACATGTCTTCGTCTAAGCTTACGGATACCTTTATTCTCAATTGTATGTTGGATCTTTGTGACATTTTAGAAAAACTTCATATGCATCATCCCCCAATTGTTCACAGGGATATCAAACCCTCCAACATTATTGTGACAAACTACCACAGATTTGTACTTTTGGATTTCAATGCTGCCAAATTTTTTACCGAAAGTACTTCCAATGATACTGTGCTTCTGGGTACCCCTGGCTATGCCGCTCCGGAACAATATGGGTTTGGTTCTTCCACACCATTGACAGATATTTATTCTCTGGGAATTCTTTTACAGGAACTTGTGGGTTCACTGCCTGCCACAAGTATAAAATTTGACTCTGTCATCCGTCATTGTACTGAATTAAATCCCCTGGACCGTTACCAGTCTGTGGCTGCATTAAAAGAGGATTTACTTAAACTTACCACCAGCAAAAAAGACGAAAACATACCCAGTCAAAATATCAGCACCTGGATTCCACCTGGTTTTCGCACCAGAACCCCATGGAAAATATTATGTGCCCTTGCAGGTTATCTCATGATTTTTAATATCAGTTTGACCTTAGAGGTAAAAGATACTTTCGGTGCTGCCCTCTGGTTTGAACGCCTTTTTACCCTGATTGTTCTCTTGTTCATAGTTGCGGCTTGTTTTAACTATAGAAACATCCAACGCTTTCTACCTTTACACCAGCACCAGAAAACTTTTATACGGGCTCTTGGTGCCTTTATTGGAACCATTGCTATTACTTTGGCGTTGCTGATTATTATGGTTATGGTAGAGACTTTTCTATTTCATTGATGGATGATTTTATCCATGTGCTAAGTGATTATAACATGTCTGTAAAAACTATATTGCCACCGGGGAGGTGGGAATGCTTGCCTGAGTTCAAAAACAGAGGCTTTCTTAATAATAATACGAGGCAGATACCCAAGCATGGGGCATCTGCCTTCTTTCCTTACCTCTATTCTAAATTACCTGTAAATCCATATAGTCTCACATTTAAGTCTTCTATAAACTCATACAAATTCATAATGTAATCATCTACTGTACTAGGATTCTCATGCTCAAAGATTCTTTCATAAATTTCCTCTAAGCCTCCAAGGACATAAGCATCATACAGCTTGTCATACTCTTCCCTTTCCCCATCCTTATGATCTAATCGAAAAGCAATTTTCATTGCATCTACCTGTGAATTATCGTGATATAGATTTAACATCACGTTTCGATAATTAAAGAGCAGATTTTCTTTTTCATTCATCATCTTATCTGCAAATACTTTTGTAGTCTCCGAACCCTTATCCCGTTTCCCCTTTCGCGAATAGATAAGTCCTACAATCGGTGCCACCTGATAAATTTCGTATATTGTACTAAAAAAGCCCCTTCCTATCTCGTCATCTAATTTTGCTTTTAATTTATCTGCCATCTTGGCATGTTTTCCATAAAAAACATATTCCTTATCAAACATATGCTCACCTTTCTTCCACCACAGAATGTAAATTACTGTCATTATATTTCTTTAATAGATACCGTTGTCCAATGCGCTCACTCATATGTTCTTCTGCTACCTCCCCATCGGTGTCTTTGATAAAGATAATCACCTGATTTGCAATTTTAGGAATCTCTGTACAAATGCTTTTAATTCTAGTTTTGTCAAAAGCCGACAAAGGTGCATCCATCACAAGAGGATAACCTTCTTTTTCCACATCAATCATATCCTCATCAAACAATGCCCTGTCATTTACCTTTTTCTTTGCCAAATCTATAATTGCGGAGATAAAGGCAAAAATCAACGCATACCCCTGGGCAGTATTCTTTTCCACCTCATCCATAGATGAAAACTCTTCCTGAACATTCACCGTAATCCTATACTGTTCCTCTATACTGATTTTTATATTCTCTGCATAAATTGCTCGAAAAATCTCATTCATTCTCTGTTGCAACAAAAAACGATATTTATTTTCATTGTTGTTGTATTCTTTCCTAAGGTGCTCGTACAACCGACTGGCATATTCTAAATAAGTGGCTGTTTTTTTTGAGCTGTCATTTACAATCAACAGACTGCTCATTTCTTTTTCTATTCTGTTTTTTTCTTTTGTCTTTATCTCTAATGCTGCAAAAATATACTTTTCATTCTCTTCTAACTTTCTTAACTCCGCTTCAAATTCTGCCTTTTGTGCTTTAGCACTTTCTCCCTTAGAAGTTTTTCCCACCAGCTCATCTAAGGCTCCTAACTCCTGCTCGCACCCTTCTATTTGAGCCTGAATTCGTTCAATTTCCCCTAATTTTCTTTTTATATCCTGCATGAATTCAGATTTTTGATTTACAATGCTGCCAGCTCTTATTCTATATTCGCTAATCTTACTTCCTATAGACTTGGGCTCTGCAAAATTTAATAATCCCTTTAGTTCTTTATATTCTTGTGAGTCCTCACATAATTCCCTGCCACAAAGACATTTTTTTCTTTCATTCATCAAGTATATGAGCAATTTACTCGTAAGATCTGGAATACTTTTTTCCGCCGCTTCCTCTTCTTTGATATTCTCCGCCCCTTCTTCTACTAAGGGTTTTATACAAAAATCAAAAATTCCTCTGTTAAATTCTTTTAATAGATCATTCCCAATTTTTTGCTTTTTCTCTTTTTTTAGTCTCTCAATCTCACGTTCCAATTTAAGATACTGTTCCTTCGCTCTCATGGTATCTGCTTCTGCATGGATAATCTCACGACACTCTTCAATCTTACGCTTGCATTCTTCTTTCTGCTCTTGTTTTTCTTTGTACAATTTGTCTTTTATTGCAATATCGTTAGTTAAATCCTCGATTTTTCTCTCATACCCTCTCATTTTCTCATTGGATGCATTGTTTTGATTCAACTCATTGCGATAAAATTTAACAACAGAATTTCCATTCCTTGATGACTTTAAATGTCCAATGGCATTCTGAGTTGCCTTAAGACCTACCAGACTATATACCGCTTCTTTAAAATCCTCACTCTTTCCTTCCAGAATTTCTTTGGACATTCTCTCGATTCTCTCCCCATCAAAAAAGAAAAACTGGGACAAATCCTCTGGTAAAAAGTTGTTTATCATTGCCCTCTTCTGACCTTCTGAAAGGTACTCCACCTGTCCGTCCTCCCCAGTGACACACATGCTAAACTGGGGAGGTCTTTCTTCGATTCTCTCAGTAGATAATTTTCTATAGTCCACAGACCTTTTTATCGTATAATCACGGTTATTGTACTGAATATTTAACGTAACACTTACCTGTACCTTCTCCCCTTCCTTCATTTGTTCTCTCACCTGGCGATTAATCAATTCCTTGATTTGAAATGATGTCGTTCCATAGAGTGCCCATTGAAAGGATTGTGCCAAGGTAGTTTTTCCGGTTCCATTATCTCCCATCATCACGGTTACATTTTTTTCCGGTTCTGTGGCAAACCTTATGGTAGTATCTATGTACTGTCTAAAGTTTTTTAAGGATATACTTTTAATTATCATGATAAACTCCCCCTTTATCTATCTACTTCCTGTTCAATAATCTTGCATATTTTCTTTATCATCTCAGCATCCTTCATTTCATGTGAATTCATATTTTTCTTTTCTAACTGGATGATTTGATGCATAATTGTCTCCATTTTTTTCTTATCTACTGTAACATTAAATTTCATATCCATCTTTCTCTTCATCCTCCGTTTCATACAGGTTGTAAGCGTCCCTGATATCTAATACCATCTTTAATGTTTCAAATGAATTTTCCGATAATCGTCTAAATTCCTCCACCCGGTTTAGTTCGCTTCGAACCAGTGCTTTATCATATCGGTACTCTTGTGGTAACATGCATTTCACCATTTCTAAATCCCTGGGCAGTGTAACAAAATCATATATGTAGGCAAAATCTTTTCCTTTTGCTAATCGCAACACTCTCCCTCTTCTTTGAACATATTCTTTGGGATTGGTGGTGCTTGCCAAAAGAAAGGCCGTCTTAACGGCTGGTATATTCACACCTTCGTCCAGACATTTTATAGCTACCAGAGCCTGCAAATCCTCACCTAAAGAAAACTCTTGCCTTAAAATATTTCTTGTCTGTGCATTTTCCCTGGATGTAAACTGGGCAACTTTCATCCCCATTTCCAGTCCCAGCATCTGCGTTACTTTATCTATCTGACGTATGTCATTTTCTTCATTCTCCACTTCAAATCCCCATTCATGAACTCTGGTTGCTCCACAATATACCAGAATATGATTATCCTCTTTATAGGGTTCTATGGCTTTTTTTAACCCCTCTATTTTTGCTATGGCACCTGCAGATATCCTTGAGCGTTCAATCAAAAGCTGCTTTAACGTTTCACTAAGCATTCTCTTTTCTTTTCCCTTTTTCTGACTTACCATATATTTTGCTATTTTTCCACTTAGCCTCTCATATTCCTCTAACTCCTCATCTGACAGGTAAATCGGTATGGGATAATAATAATATCTTGTCAACATCCCTTCCTTAATTGCCCGTTCTAAGGTATACTCGATACTCTTCTCTCCAAAATACTGATACAGATATTCTGTGCCTTCCTCATCCTCATATCTTTCAAAGGTGGCGGACAAGGCCAGTCGATAAGTGTATTTTTCTGTCAGCATTTCTCGATAACTTTTTGCTCCCATATTATGTGCCTCATCTACCACCAATAAGCAATCCTTTTGTATCTTTTCAAGCTTTTCCTGTACTTTTCTACTGCGAAAACTACTCATGGTTGTGATAAATGCCATAAAAGATTCCGTTCCCAAAGACAACCGAAAAATCTTGGTACGAAGTTTTTTCTCATACCCTCTATACTTTGGATTTCCATAGCCCACTACCGGCTCAATTCCAAATACCATTAAATCCTCTACCCACTGTTCCACCAAGTGTTGAAAAGGACAAACAATAATAACTGCTAACGGTTTCTTTTCTTTCTTTAAGTTCTCATACAAATGACAGATTGCCCCAATGGCAGTATAGGTTTTTCCCGTTCCTGTAGCCATGTCAAAGATTCCACGATAACCATTCTCAGCCCATGTCCTAATGGCTTCCTTTTGATAACTTCGAATCTTGATATGACTTGCTATATGTGGATGCTTTTCCTCTTTTCTTTGGCTTTCTTTTTTTCGAAATTGATTTTCAAATTCCAAATCTATCTCATCACTTTTTCGATACTGAAACAGTTTTTCTTTTGCAGCCTCAGGAAAATCATAAATCTTTACACCGGATTCCTGATTTTTCCACATATTTTCAAAATGCTCTCGTTTTTTCTGGACTCTCCGATAATCTCCGCCTCCCATCCAGGAGCAAAACACATCTGTTCCCTCTGCATTGTGTTCCAGGGCAGTAGTACTCTCATTCATCGAACCCGAAAACGCAACTACATTATCATCCTTATCGTATAGCAATCCCAGCTTTTCATGATACATTCCTGTTTTACCACAATTCATCATAACAGCAATTTTAATCTCTAATCTTCCTGCTGCAATTAAATGAACCATGAAATTTAATCTTTCTTCTTCCTCATAATTTTTCGGTGACCAAATCTGTTCCAACAATTTTTCTTCTATGAATTTATCATAAGCCTCTAATCTCTGTTCCTTTCTCTGTATCCCCTCTTCTATAGCCCAAACATCCTCTTTAGAAAGTCTGGGGGATGCTATTATTTGAACATGTCCATCATTTTTTACCAATTCTGCAATACCTTTTGAAAGCTCAATCAACGCTGATGAAGAAAAGAATCCCACGGAACGCTGATACAGAATCGACTGCCTTAATAACGGAACATAAAAGTCTTCTACCATATCATCCTCTGGAGAAAAATAATATTCTTTGATCCGCAAATCTATAAAGCTCATACTACCCCTCCATAATCTCCCTCACTGCATCCAAAAATCTGTCAATCTCTTCCTCCGTGGTAAAATAGCTAACTGAAACCCTTACGCATCCGCCATAATCCATATCTCCCAGACATTCATGAATCCAGGGTGCGCAGTGATACCCGGTACGAACTGCAATGTGAAAATCCTCATCCAGAATACTTCCAAATTCGTCGGAGCGAATGCCTTCCGCCACAAAGGAAACCATACCGCTTCTGGTTTCTATACTGTCCGGTACATAAACGGTAATTCCATCTATCTCTTTTAAGCCTTGTGCCAATTTCTCTACCAGGTGATGCTCCCTGGCAAGAATATTTTCCACTCTGGTTTCCTCTATGAAATTTAATGCTTCATATAAACCGGCAATGGCAGATATATTGGGGCTTCCCGGCTCATAACCTTTTTTCTTCATGGAAGTATCCAGAGAATCACTCCCTGTTCCCCCGGCAAGGAAATGGGACAGTTTCAAATCCTTTCTTTTATAAAAGCCTGCAATTCCAAATGGGGCGTATAAGGTTTTGTGACCTGCAAACACATACCCATCAAAGGGCACCTTTTTGTAGTCCACTGGAATCAACCCCAGTCCCTGGGCTCCATCAATGATTACCTTTGTTCTGCCTTTGCTAATCTCTTTTGCCATTGCCGTAATCTTTTCTATAGGCAATACATACCCTGTAACATTACTTACATGGCTTAAGAATACATAGTCAGGAATTTCCCTCCGAAATAGATATTCTGTTTTTTCTAAATCTATTTCCGGATGAGACTTATCCACAGTTAGCGGCAGTTTTTGTATCTGAAATCCACATTTCTCTTGTGCATTTACCAAAGGTCTTGCCACCGCATTATGCACAAAAGGCGATACATACACCTTCGTATGTTTACAAAGGTCAAGACCGCCTATGATTTGGTTTAAAGCAAGAGTAGCAGAACCCGAAAACACCACCTCTGTGTCCTGCTCCCCTTTTATTAATTTCTTTAATCTTTCACGCAAATCCTCTAATCCCTGGGTTGCTATACGCGCCAACTGATAAGAACCCCTGCCTGCGTTTACACTCAGGCAGCGATTCACCATATCTATCGACTGATACACAGCCTCCGGTTTTCGATATGTAGTTGCCGCATTGTCTAAATATATCATGCTATCTGCAGCTTCCTGTAGACTTCTGTCTGGAAACCATAGCTTACAGCATTGGTTTTTCCTCTCCTCCATACACTTACCCCTCTAGTAACTTTTCAATCATTCTAAGCATCACAGAAATTTTCTGATTTGTCTCAAGACTGTCACCGTATTCCTCTAATGCACTTTCTATCTCGTTTTCTAAATATTCGCTGATTCCATCACTTTCCTGTATTTGAAATGTCTTTTGTACTTCAAAACCCTGACTGTTTGTAAAAATCAATCTGCTTCCTATATCCTGAGTTTCCTTTGACTGAGCCATTTCCAATTTAATCTCTTTTAACTTATCCATTAAAATTTCAAAGCTGTTTACTTTAAAATCCGGAATATATAAATCTAATATGCTCTTGCTGACCTGCTCCGCAATCTGGGCATCCTGATGTGTCCCCATTTGTTCCACCGCTTTTAAAAATCGTATGGTCTGCCCACTTGCCACATATCCTGGTGCCATCTGCAGGCTCTTTAACCCCTGTAACAAATCATTGTCCCTGGATAATTCAAAAATCTCATATAAACCTTCTACCACCTGCTTTTGCATACATGACCACTGGGATTCCATCATCTGTTTCATCTCATTCATATCATTTAATAACTCCAGATATGAACCTGCCCTAAATGCTTCCTTCAGTGTTTTCATAAGAATCTCTCTGGGATTTCTCTCGATTTTTCCATAAATTTTCCGGAATTTCTCTATGCCTTTTCTCATTCCTTCCTCAAGGTCTTTTTCTAATACTCTCGGTAAGAAACTTCGGGCACACTGGGGCAGAGAACAGTACCATTCATAAATGGCAGCATCAATCTTTTGGTAACGATATAATTTTTCTATGCTGCTCTCCTGTGTTTCTACCTGAAACAACCTCTCTAATCCTTGAAGAAATTCGTATTCCTCCTTGGTTTCCTTTTCAATATAAAGACTGTATTTTTCCGGTGTTTCATTTATATTTTCTAAAATATCTGTGGTAAGAGTCACTTCCTTATTCCCCAGGTAAAATACTGGCATTCCTTCCCACTGGCTTAGCACATAAGACAAATACAGTGGAAGTACCCCCCGTCTGACACCGTAGCCTTTTCCCTCCAATGTCTCATAAAGAATTGAAAAACTTTGTTTTTCCCCTACACTTTGCGAAAAAAAGTCACCAATTTCTCCCAATAATTCCTTTGCTCCCTGGTCCTGTACATATTTATCCTGCTGATTTTCCTCTGGCGGATAAATCCCAGTCCCTACAAATACCGCACGAAAAACAGTGGCTTCCGGTGAAGTTCCCTTCTGATACGCACTAAAGTTTCCTTTTTTTAGAATCTGTAATAACAGCTTCTGTCTCGCCTTCTTCATCTGACTGCTTAATACACGTCGATTAATCATTTCATTGTTTATCCTTGGTGTATGATTATAATAAGCACTAAACACATCACTTAATTGGGAATTAAATTGATTTTCTTTCCCCTGCTTATAGTACTTTGGCTCCCAGATGATGTCTTTGTGCATAACATAAGTCTTTTGATTATGGGGCAGATACATTTCTTCTAAGTAACTTTGCAGTTCAAAAATCAAATCTTCTTCATACAATCTGCATTCCTGCTCTAGTGCCTTATTGTTTTCCAAAAATTCCTCTGAGGTAAGCAATTCCTTTACCGCAAGAATCTTTTGTACCAGCTTTGTTTTTTCAAAGGGTGCCTTAGGTAGCAGCACTATGATTCTGTCTTCTTTTAATTCTTTCAAATGACTGCTAATCTTTTTTATGTCAGCTTTAGTATCTGTTACCAGACATAGTAACTTTCCATCTGCAAAATTTTCTTCAAATAGATATTCTGTCTGATTCGTAGTTAAGTGCAAAAAATCCTCCACTGTCATAAAATGATATCCAAAATATCTTGTCATAGCATATGTAAGATTATACCGTTTTGGCAGTTCGTATATTAATTCGCTTAATTCCTGTACTCTCTTACATAATTCATTGGTATTTGGGCTTAAGAAATAATAATTTTTCTGGGCAAGCTGTTTTATTTCCTCTTCCATATTGATGCCTATATTGTTTTTAAAAGCATAGCTTCCGGTTTTGCTGCGAAACATAATAAGTTGTGCTTTTTTCAATGCCCCAATGGCCTGTTGATAACTTTTTATGTCTAATCCACAACCGTTCATAATAACATCATCCTTGGCAAACATTTCGTCGCTTGCACCCACCATGCGAATCAGGGCAATGGTCTTTATCACCACCTGTTGTAAAACATTCTTTGTGTGTTTTAAGGCATATTCTGCCTTTAACCACTCATTATGAATACGTTCATTTCCACTATCACTTTTAAAAATATCGAAAAAATAGTCATACACAAAGCCTGCATGTAGATAATTATCATGAAACTTTTGTTCTCTCCCCACAAAATCCACTAAGGTATTTGGTTCATTGTAAGACAAAAATGTAAACACTGTTCTCTCATTCTGAACCGCACATTCACTTATCTTTAATAACAGATATGCTGATACCGGAGTCAGTGGAAAACATCCTTTTCCCACAATCTGAATAAATTCCTGTTTGGTAAACATAGAATAAAAGTATGGCAATTCATATGCCCTCTCCACCTGTTTCATAAATTGATCCGTAACAATCTCTGCAAATCTTTCTTTTTTTATGATTGCATTTTCAATCAACTCATAGCTGTTTTTTAAGGACGTGGTAAAATAAACAGGATGAATTCTTCCCTCAACCCCCAGATAATTATTGATTACCTCTGCCGGTAGCTGATTACAGTATTCCTTCATGGCCTTATGTGCCACCAATATTAAATGCAGTTTTTCTTTTTTTGACTTTGTGGCAAGTTCACACAAATTTTGTAACTCATCCATAGCCTGAGCAAACCGATGTTTGTCATACCCCTCAATAAATTTACTAAACTCATCGAACACAATTACAATCCCTGCATATCCATAATCCTGGCATAGTTTCTGATTTACCGACTGGTATAATACCATCAAATCCATTTGTACCATAGGTTCAAATACACTTCCTGCTGTCAGCATTGGGTAAATTTCCTGAAATAGCTGTAACGAATCCTCTTCGAACCGTTCCAGTGACTTAAGGAAAAAGTGAATGTCCATCTGTTTTTCTTTTAAGAGTTCACAAAATTTCTGATAGGTTTTGGGATACAACTTCTTCCAGCCAAGAATCACCTTCCTTGCCTCCTCATAGTATGTATCCGGCAACAAATCCTCCAATCCCTCTGATTGCAGACTGTCTTTCAGAGAAAGCAGCAATGCCCTGTGAAAGTCTCTTTGTGCTCCGCTGATTACCACAGGCAGATAATATTGTCTTTTTCTGGTTATCTCCTCTGCAAGCCTTCCTGCTTCCTCATCCACCTGTCCAATTTTTTTTATGGTTGCCCCAATCAGACTTCCTTGTTCCCTATGATACACACTTTCTTGATTATCCTTGGAAAGCAGCGCAAGTAAAACCAACAAAAGATGAGACTTTCCTTTTCCATAAGGACCGATTAACATACTTGCCTTGGTTTTATCTTCTGCCACAAACTGTCCTAAATACTCCTTTAACACCTGCACAGATGCCCTGGTTGGAATATAGGCTGACACCTTTTCCTTGTCTGTCCGGTCCAAACGTAAATGTATGGATTTTTGAAATCTGTTATTTACTTTAATGAATTCTTCAAAACCCACTTGACTACACATTTTTATAAATCTCCTTTAAAACTTCTGCTTTCTTCTTCCCTCTCTTTAGATAAATCATATCAAGTCCTGCAGTACGATTGATATCTATGATTCCCAGACGTTCCAAACCGTCCAGACTTTCCTGGTATGCCCCTCTTCCAATGCCAAGGATACTTTTCACTCCCAATTCTCCGGTATAAAAATCTTCTATATTGATACCATCACCTTCCCTTAAATGATGGCATAATACATACCACACAATGTATTTTCCAAACTCCCCTAAATCCGCCTCAGTCCTTTTATAACTTTCCTGCTGTTTTCTTATCATTCCCAATCTTGTAAAGGGACAAATCTTCTTTTCCTCCGGGTCTGTCACCGTGATTCCTTCCTTTGCATACATCTGAAGCAATACAGTAATATCATCATGCAAAGAGCGCTTACTAAATTCCTGCTGGTTGATATATTCACTCAGTTCCTTTTCCAACTGATTCTCCACATCTTCTCTGACAAACTCATCTAAATGAAATTTCTTAAAAAATAAATACCAGCTGGTGCAAAGTTCCTGATGGAAACATAGATTAATATGCAGTAACCAAAGGGTAAGCAATTGTTCAAAATATGGATCCCGTTGTAAAATTAGCTTTCCAAATTCGCTTAATGCAACTCCTTTTTTTGTTTTTTCTTCTGTCAAACCAAATGTTTTTAACCAATAACGGATAGCCTTTGCCATATTGCTGCCCACTCCCAGGGCATCAGCGCCATAATTCTTCTTAAATACAGAAGGATCCTGATTTACTGCATGAATTCCCTTGGCAAGCCAACCTTCACGAATACAGAAGGTTTCATGTCCCTTTAATTTATATTTTATTTTCTCCATGACCTATTCCTCCTGATTTTTTCGTGGAATCGCAAGAACTTTACGCATATAACAGCCCGCAATAAAATGTCCTACACAATGTCCACAGTGAACACACTTTTTTTCGTTAATCGTATACGAAACTTCACCCTGAATTTCTTTTACTGTAATGGCATCAAATCTACACACACCTTCACAGGCCAGACACCCCATACACATCTGATACTTTGTAATCTGGCACTTTACCTTCTCTTCTGCGGCCTTTAGACTTTTTGCACCTGCAAGTTTTACATTGTAAATAGTGACCTTTAACTCTGATTTTCCTATCCGTCCAGTGAGCTTTAGTACAGGCTGTTTGTTTTTATCCAAAACAAACACTTCACCTAAGCGTTGATTCCCCAGTGAAAAGTCCAAGGTACCAAAGGGTTTAAACAGTTCATAAAATTTCTGGGTGATTGGTTTTTGCAACTGATAATTAAAGGCGTTTTCTTCTGTGGCACAGGGAGTAAAGGAGATTACCGATTTTTGTGCCATAGCCACTCCATTTCCTCCCTGTCTTGCTTTCCAGTTTCCACTATCTATATACTCTTTCGAGTCCGGCTTTCCAATTTTTTTAGCAAACTCTATTAAAATCTCATGAAACTTATCATATAATTCCGGCATATGGATTTTTGTCAAAAACTCTGACCACTGACTGTTATTTGGACAGCAAAAACAACCTACTCTGGCATATCCCAGCCGATAGGCTTCATTAAAATCTATTTTTCTAGTCAACAAATACAACCATACGTCAAAATCATTCCAGTCAATAATAGGAGAAATCACTGTCTGCTTTGCAATTTTCGGGCTTTCTGATTCCTTCTCGTATTTGCTTCTGCTTGCCGACTCACTTCTACGGATTCCATAAAAAGTAACAACATGGCTTTTGCTTCTACTGGTCTTTTCTAATTTTCTGGTAATTGCCCCTGTCTTAAATATGGTACAGCACCAGCGCATAACACGGCTCGGTGGACCAATCTCCTTACATAGTTCAAAAAAATCCTTATCTTTATTTTTGGAAGAGACGATGGGGTCTTGATGTTTTGCTTTGTATCTTTTCACATATTCATAGGTGGTAGGAAACTCTAAGGTTGTGTCCCCAAAGATATGTAAAAATTTTTCCGCCCCATCCCCTAATGCACGATGAACCAAATCCGCAACCACGGTAGAATCCTTTCCGCCGGAGAACGAAATAATCATATCCTTTGTCTCAAATTTTTCTCCCACTTCTTTTATGTAATCAATAGCATCCTTATCTATCTGCAAAAAATGTGTGTGATTTGCCTGCACAAATGTTTCCACTTCTGATGCAAAATGCTTTTCATAGGTGCATAAATTTTCCCGACATTTCTGTTGGTAAGCTTCTTTTACACTGGAAATATCCAACTTAGATAATTGGCTGATAGAGACAGGAAGCCTTTTTCCGTTGGCATAATAAATATTTCCAGTGCCATTCCACACGCTAATCTTTTCCAAACTGACTTGTTTTTTTTGCTGTTCTTCTATCATCACTTCCAGCAATAATTTCTCCTGTGGAAACACAATTCTCCCATCTGAAAATATTTTTTCCAGAGTATTTCCACAAAGTCCACAAGTAGGGTAATAAGATACTGTCTTACAATGTTCACACCAGTAATTTTCTGAAAATGCATATGCTCTGCCCTTACAGTGAGGACACACACTTCCCTCTACCTCTACCTTGTCTTTTTCGCATCTGTATTTTATCAATATTTCTCTCCCCTAAACTTAAATCTTTTCAGGAGCAATCCCCAGATAAGCACATATTTGCAACATTTCCTCTGCGGACCAACTCCGTTCCCTTTCCATAGAAAACTTTTCTATATCTATATTTAAAACTTCTGCAATTACATTTTTGGAGATACTGTTCACTTCTATGTACTTAATAATTCTTTTCTCGATTTCCATAACAAAAATATCTCCTCCTGTATTTTGATGATGTGTGTCTGCTTCGTAATCACTATTTACATTCTATTCTTAGATACTAAGAATGTCAACATTTATACTTCTTATATTTTAAGAATTTCTTTTCTTCCATTGACAAACAAAAGGACAATTGATATGGTTAGTTTAGAGATTCTCCGAAATTAGTAGAAAGGGTGCTTGGGTGAATATATGAAAAATCCAAAAATTGCTGAAATATTAAAATCGAGCAGAAAAAAAATGGGTTACTCGGTAGAGCAGGTAGCTTTATTTCTTACAGATACCAAAGAACCAATTTCTCCAAAAACAATTTATGGTTGGGAAAATGGTGCCTCACAGCCCAACGCTGACATATTGATGGCTTTATGCAAGTTTTATGAGATTGATGATATTCTGGGAACTTTTGGGTACCAGACTTCCACAGATGACAAACTTATGCCCTTAACCATTCATGAAGAAAACCTCTTAAAAGCTTATCGCAATCAAACACAAATGCAACCAGCGGTTGATAAACTTTTAGGAATTGAAAAATAGTTGTATCCGTTCAAAACCACCGAACAGATACAACTAGTTTCATTTTACCTTATAAAAAACCGTCACCAGGGGAAACTACCCTTGGTGACGGTTTTCTTCTATCCAAATGTCTACGATAACTTATTTGTTTTTATTTCAATGAAGCTTCTTTTCAATCTCCTCAATAAGAATTTTCATCGCCTTGATTCTTGCATAATATTTATCATTTGATTCCAAAATATGCCAGGGTGCATACTGGGTACTGGTTTTTGCAATCATTTCGTCTACCGCCTGTTCATACAAATCCCATTTCTCACGATTGCGCCAGTCTTCCTCCGTAATCTTCCACTGCTTTTCTGGTGTATTCTGTCTCTGGGTAAACCGTTCCAACTGAACATCCTTATCAATCTGTACCCAAAATTTTACCACCACTGCTCCCCAGTCTGTCAATTCTTTCTCAAATTCATTGATTTCATTGTAGGCTCGTTTGTAATCATTTTCGCTGCAAAAACCTTCCAAACGTTCTACTAATACCCTGCCGTACCAGGTTCTGTCAAAGATTGCAATATGACCTGTTTTAGGAAGTCGGTTAAAAAATCTCCACAGATAATGCCTTGCCTTTTCGTGTGGCTCAGGGCTTGCAATAGGATGTACCTGATATCCTCTTGGATCCAGTGCCTCCGTAATACGCTTGATATTGCCACCCTTTCCCGCTGCATCCTGTCCTTCATAAGCTATGATTACTGGTACTTTTCTCTTATACAGTTCATAGTGTAACTGTGAAAGACGTTGCTGTAGCTTTTCTAGTTTTTCCCTGTACTCCTCTCTGGTCAACTTTTTGTCCAAATTCACCTCTGATAATTTCTTCATCTGTTTTAATGGAAATACATTTTGTGGAATTGGCACTGCAATGTTTTCATTCTGCAAAGCAGTCTCTATCCCCTCCACCAGTCGCTCCATCACCTGCAACTGGGCCAGCTTCTTTTCCGTTGCATCGATGATATACCAAGGTGCCACAGAGGTATTGGTCTCTTCTAGGTAACGGTCGCATACCTTGGAATACTCCTCATAATTCTTATTTTGCCAAAGGTCATTCTTTGTTACCTTCCACTGGGTATTCTCCTCCTCCATCAAAGCATCCAGTCTCTTTTTCTGTTCCTTCTTTGAGATATGGAAGAAAAACTTCATCACCAGATAACCATTGTCCGTCAACTGGCGTTCAAAATTTTTTGCACTGTGTACTCTGTTTTCATATTCTGATTTAGCGTACTTCCCCTGGGCTTTTTTTCTTACAATCTCTTCCATCCATCCGGTATCATAAAATACAAACTGACCTGCCTCTGGAATTTTTACAAAATAGCGGTATAAAAATGGTTTTCTCTTTTCCTCCTCTGTTTTTTTCTGCATGGTATGCACGTGAAAAAATCTTGGGTCTATGTTTTTAATCACTTTCCCAATAATACTGCCTTTTCCCGCAGCACTGTACCCATCAAAAACCACCAGTACCGGAAGCTTTTTTTCCTTTAGCTGCATTTGAAGTTCAAACAGCTTATTTTGTGCTGTACTTAGTCGCTGTTTTAACTCTTCTTCTGGAATATGAATCTTTTTTTGTTCTTCAATTTCCTTCAACATAAATCATACCTCCTTTAATTATGGTTTATAAGTATCTGTTCAGAGCTACTGAATAGATACGTTTATAACTCCAAACTTCCAAAGAAGTCATCATAACCTAGGACTTCTTCCTTATATTTCATTAAATACGATTTCATCTCTGAATAGTCTTCCCCTAAATCCTGTAAAATATCGTCAAAATTTTCTTTTGTGACACCACCACAATCCATTAGCATCTGATAATATTCTCTTTGACTGCCATGTTCCCTCCACACATACTGCCATGCTTCCTCTGACTCACCACCTTTACTATGATTCTTGATATACTGCTCCAATTCTTCTTTCACATTCTTAGAAATCATCTTGGAATGCATTAATCTCAAGAAACAAAGGCTGACCTTTGAAAGTCTTTTTTGTCTTACAAAATAGGACAAACTATTTTCATCACTGCCATAGTCTTCTTCCCCGCAAAGGATTACAGTGGTAAATCCCTCCATATCATTTTCCCTCAAAAACTGTATCAGTTTATTATCCCATTGAAGAATCCACTCACTGCTTCCTGCTTCCTTCAAATCAAACAAAAATGGGGATGCAAGTTTTTCTATGGTGGTTGCAAGCAATGCTGCTGTCTCTTTTTCCTCTTCTTTCCTGTCGCCGTAAATATACTTTAGATTTTTACAGCCCTGTAAGATACCTTGTCCACAAATCTTGCATTCTTTACAAATTACAATACTCTCCAATTTTCCACAATTAGCAAAAGCATAATCCTCAATTTCTCTTATGGACTCTGGAAGAACGATTTTCTTTAACTTCTTTTTCCCCAGAAATGCCTTTTTCCCAATGATGGTCACTGGTAGGGTTTCTATCCCTTTCGTTATAGAAGAAGGTAGTACCACCTCCATACCATTGCCATGGTAGGAAGTGATGCGTATTTCCTGATTTTTGATTACATAATGAATACTTCCTTGCTCTAATTCAAAACATTCTTCTTTCATACTTCACCTTTATAAATCTAGTGCGTTGATTTCTTCTACAATCTCATTCTTTCTCTCTGTAAGCATCAAATCCTTAGCATACTTTTGGTAATCCTTAGAGCCAAACATACTGATAAATTTTGAGCTGTAAGAGTTTACTGTAAGTTCTGTCACAAGAATTAACATTTCATTTCCATCCTCAAATACTTCTGATGCAAACTCAAATAAGTGATGCATTTTTTCTTGAATTTCCATGGTTTCCTTTTTCATTTCAGCTACCTTTTCATCAAAGGTTTGCTTTACAATATCAAAGGCTTCCTTGGCATTCACCACCTCTTTTTCATAAATATCTTTGTTCAGCATTTCTAAGAACATAATAATATGTTGAAATTTTCTTTTCTCCCCTTTTGACAACGAGGAGGCGGCCTCTTTACTTAGCATATTTTTCTTCTGGGTATCTGTGATCCTTCTTAACAGCTGGGTGAAATCCTTTAGTGAACCAGCCTGTCCATTCTCCACCGCTGCCTTTAATGCCTTTAGTAAAGTAAGCAGTTCTGTAATATACTCCGTGGCTTCTATGTTGTCTCTGACACTGGCATTTAAATTATCAAGCAACATGCCCAATAAAGAGAGTCTTTCATCAAAAGATGCCTTCCTTGCTCTCTCCTTTGCCACCACCGATACCTTCCCTGACAAGATTTCCTCCACTTTATAATCTCTTTTATATTTGTTGTAAAGGTCATAATAGGCACAGAATTCACGTACAATTTTATCATTCCTTAAATACTGACTGACAAGTGTTTCGTCCACTTTCAAATTTTCTTCTTCATACAGGCTGATCATCTCCGATAAATCTTCCCACCCTCTGGCAGTCACATAACTTCTGCCCGAGACAGTGGTTTCAATGTGGTAGAAATCATCTTTCTTTAATTCCAGATAGTTGATAACCGCATTGTGAATTCCCTTTTCCACCGCATACTCTTTCCAGGTCTTATAGTCTGCCTCTACTTCGATGATTTTCAATCTGTCCATGGTGACCACATCAAATTCCCGAACCGATTTATTATACTCTGGTGGATTTCCAGCGGTGACAACCACCCATCCCTCCGGTACTTTGTGGCGTCCAAACACCTTATACTGCAAGAACTGTAACATAGAGGGTGCCAAAGTTTCCGACACACAATTAATCTCATCTAAAAATAAAATTCCTTCTTTTACACCACTTTCTTCCATCACATCATAGACAGATGCAATAATTTCACTCATGGTGTATTCAGATACATCATATTCCATACCTTCATACTCTTTATGCTTGATAAAAGGCAGCCCTAAAGCCGATTGTCTGGTATGATGGGTCATGGAATAGGATACTAACGCAATCCCTAATTCCTGTGCAATCTGCTCCATAATAGCAGTTTTTCCCAGTCCAGGCGCCCCCAGCAAAAAAACAGGTCTTTGTCTGACAATGGGAATTCGATATTCCCCAAATGCATCTTTTTTCAGGTAAATCTGAACTGAAGTTTTAATGTAATCCTTAGCTTGTTTTATATTCATTTTTCTTCCTCCAAATTTTCTTCATCAAGTATGACTTTCATTGCCCAAGGTGGCAGAGGCGGTCTGGTTTCATCCTCATTGAGAAAAGCAAAGATCGTGTCAATTCCCACCGTTTTTTCCGGATATACTCCATAACCATCTGTAAAATAAATCACACCTTTTAGATTAGAGAACTCCCGTTGCTTTTGTAATTCCTGAATATAAGAAAAAGCCGGGCGAAAATCTGTGGCACCAAATCCCTTTAATTTTCCATGTTCCATAAAATATGAAAATTCTTCCTGACAGGTAATCTTTGTGTCACTTTGCACCTCATTATCACACTGTATAATGTGAATATTGGTCTTTCGAAAAAAGTTTTCCTGACTGGTTAAAATATTATATGTTTTATTTAAAAAAGCTTTTACGATATTACCTCTACAGGACGCGGAGGTATCTATGACAATAGCAAATTCACGGATTTTATTCACATCCTTATATTCCAAGGGTTCCACCAATGGCATATTTTTATAAGTGGACAATCCGTAGGTATAATAAATATAATCAAATTCATCGTCATTTACCTGCACATCCTCTCCCATAACCATAAACCGTTCCAAAATAGATTTATAGTCATAGGTTTCCTTCGTTGCCTCTGCTAAATTTTTTTCCAAACTCTCCGATGTGTTTTTATCCCTGGAAAATGATTTTAAATCCGCCTTAATACGTTCACTGATTTTCTTCCACTGTTCATTTGAAATCACATATTCCTCCGGTTTTTCTGAAATCCACAAAAGATGTTCGTCCTTTTTAAAATACCGTTGGTAATCTTCTATTTGTGCTGGTGTGGGAGGCTGTTTCTTAAAATATTTATATATTTTCTCCGCTGTCAGAGTTCCGATATCTTCCTTTAACACTCGTAATTTGTTCTCTGCAACTGCATCCTTTAGAATACGGGTGCTGTGAAGATTCATTTCTATGATAATATTCTCCACTGCAATATCTGTTGCCAGATCCCAATACTGCCTGTTTAATTTTTCATAAGCATATCCATGAGAAAAAATACAATGAAACAATATATGAAGATACATTCTGGCAATATAGTTGGGTTCCTTTTTATATCTTCGCAATACAAATCCCGAATCAAAATAAATCTTTGCACCGTCACATGCCAGCCCTTTTAATCCCTGTTTTTCCTCTAACTGTAACATTGCCAGGGCATTGTCAAAAAATCTTAAGTTGACCAAAATTTCATCTTTTGATAATCCTAATACCTGATATGCCAGTTTACGTTTTTTCTCTTCTTTTCTGTTATCTTCTTCCTTCATTTCTGCCTCTTTCATGATTTGACGCAGCACCCTCGTGACTATAGTCACGAGATGAATGCGTAAAACTAATTTGGATTTGGCATGAGTGCAAACTCACGTCAAATCATAAACGCTCCGGGAGGATGCTGTCACAAAACGCCTCGCTATACTGCGAGGCGTTTTTGCCACCATTATCAATCTGTATCTGTTCAGAATCACGAAACAGATACACAAATCTCACTATTTTACACTGTCGATTCTTTTCTGGCATCTTTCCGCCTTTTTAACTTACTTTTATACAACATCTTATCTGCTGCTGAAAGCATCTCGTTCAACTCTAATTTTTCATTCCATTTATACACTACATACCCAATAGATATCTCCACATAGTATGGCTTATCCAAAGAACGATTAAACATCTTACTTGACAGAATAATTCTGTCTATAATCTCTCCTGCCTGAGATTCCTGCTTCACAATAGCTAATGCTGCAAATTCATCCCCACCAATTCTGCCAACTGCATCTGTGCTTCTTAAGCTTCCTTGCAGATAGTCTCCAGCTTTTCGTATGGCAAAGTCTCCTTCGCTATGGCCAAATTCATCGTTTATTTGTTTTAAATGGTCTAAATCTGCATAAATACATAACACATAACCATTTCTTCCCCTTGCTATGGCACTCATAGCATTCTCCAAAAATCCACGCCTGTTGTACAACCCTGTCAATTCATCCTTTTCTGACATCAGATTCAAAATACTGTTTGTTCTGGTCAGTTCATTCATGGCCTCCTGCAACTGTTCCTGCATCAAGCGCTGTTTTCTTGTAAGCTCAATAAACTGAAAAGCACTACCAATGTGAAGACTGGCACTGTACATACTTGTAATATTGTCATTGGTCATCTCACAAGAAAGCATGCCATATATTCTTTTTCCCGCAAATAATGTGTAATTTGCCATATGATTTCCGCTTTCCCATGTCAGAATATCCGAAAGTCCTTTCTCCCTTGACAGAACTTTTTCGGTATCCTTTACAGAGATTCGTCCATCTTCGATGCACGCTACCATAAAAGCATTCTCTGGACACTGCCAGTCCTGAATACAGTTGTTAATATGTGGCTCTGTCAGCAAAAACAAATATGCATTATTTATTTTCATAAATCGGAGACGTTCCATAATACATTCATACATCTGTTCTGCATCGTCAATATTTCCAATCATATCACGGGTAATAAATGGGGTGGTCCAGATATTTCGCTGCAAATCATCTACCCGAAGACTGTTATCTACTACAAGAGTATTCTGAATATAATTCAAAATATGGCTAAGTAACAGCGTAAGCTTTCTCCGCTTTTGAACATCATCTTTCAGCAGTGCAATACACATCATCTGCTTATAAAACTCTGTAATGAATTTTCCTACCGCTATTTTTTTTGAACTCAATAGGGTTCGAATAGATACTTCAATAAATTCCACGTCAAAATTTATGTCTTCATCCTTCAAATACACTTCTCCAATATGCATAAAAACTGCGTAGAGAAGATGATAAGAATCCTTATTATCCAACAGATTCAATTTAAACCAAAATACTTCATCTAAGACCCTTTGTGTACAGACATCAATGATTTCCTCTAAATTCTTCTCATATTCAAAAAACTGTATTTCCTGCTGAATATCCTTTTTACTGCCACAGGATTCTCTATGTTTAAAGTATACAGGAACCAGTTCATTTTCCCGACTTCCACCATTTGCCAGCTCTATAGCCTTTCTCATTGCCATATACCCCAAATCATAAGAGTTTTGCTCTACGGTGGTCAGGGGAGGGATAGCCGTTCTAGCCTCTGCAATATCATCAAATCCTGTGATAGCAACATCAACACCCGGACGCAAACCTCTGATGCTACATTCTTCATACCCACACAATGCCATGGTATCATTGGCACACACTACCCCTTCTATATCTGGATGTGTGTCTAATATTTTCCCAAACAAAGGTGCGGAGTTGGCGGAGTAGTCACCAAACTGCACATAGCCTTCCTTTACCTCAAAACCACATTCCTTCATCACTTCATAATATGCTTCCAATCGTTCTCTGGCATCTTTATTATTATCCACGGGACCGCTTAGATAGGCAATTTTTTTATAATTATGCTGGAAAATCAGATGCTCCATACACTTTCGTATGCCGTCATAATTGTCAGAGATTGCACTGGTATAATCTCCATACTCGTCCCCAACAATGATAATGGGAATATTTAAATCCTCAAATCTCTTAAAAAATTCTTCCTTACTTTCATCTACATAAAGATAAAAGGTAGAATACATTACAATCAATACATCTAATTTCCCCACTTTGGCATAGTCAAAGATGGTATTAAATTGAAACAGGTATTTCTGTTCTTTATTCCCACCTTCATAATAATGTAACTCATCAAAACAGTTGGCATGGGCTCCCATAAAAAACATGGTACATACCTCATTTTCATCTGCCCGATGCACCAAACCATTTAACATTTCATCTGTGTGTGCCGCACATATGTTTCCTATGAGTATTCCAACTACGATTCTTCCATCATCTCTCAATGTCGCATCCTCCCAACATTCATACCATCCATAGTAAAACTTATGCACATTGTATCACACTTTCCATGTTTTCTCAAGCAATTTATACATTTTTACCATTATGTGAGTAACAGTTGCGTATTTTAATCTCTTTGAAAAATATCTCTTGTGTATACTTTTTCCTTTACATCATCCAACAACTTATCGTATCTATTTGCGATAATACTAGCTGACTGCTTTTTAAACTCCTCTAAATTATTTACTACCTTACTTCCAAAGAAAGTTGCACCATCCTCCAAGGTTGGTTCATAAATAATAACATTTGCTCCCTTTGCTTTGATTCTTTTCATAACTCCCTGAATAGAACTCTGCCTGAAATTGTCAGAATTTGATTTCATAGTCAGACGATATACTCCAACCGTCACACTCTTTTCCATAGAGTCTTCCCATGTATTGTCATCACTATAGCTATAGTAACCTGCCATATTCAACACCCGGTCTGCAATAAAATCTTTTCTTGTTCTATTGCTTTCTACAATTGCTTCAATCAAATTTTCCGGAACATCCTGATAATTTGCTAATAACTGTTTTGTATCTTTTGGCAGACAATATCCACCGTATCCAAAAGATGGGTTGTTATAGTGAGAGCCAATACGTGGGTCCAAACAAACGCCGTCAATAATATGCTGAGTATTTAATCCTTTCATTTCTGCATAAGTATCCAATTCATTAAAGTAAGAAACTCGGAGAGCTAAGTATGTATTTGCAAATAATTTTACCGCCTCTGCCTCTGTAAATCCCATATAAAGCACATCAATATTTTCCTTGATAGCACCCTCTTTTAATAATTCTGCAAAAGTATGTGATGCTTTCACCAGCCTGTCATTATTTTCGTCTGTACCAACAATAATACGTGATGGATAAAGATTATCATACAGTGCCTTGCTTTCTCTTAAAAACTCAGGACTAAAAATAATGTTTTCTGTATGATATTTTGCCCTTACGTGTTCTGTGTAACCAACAGGAATCGTAGACTTAATCACCATGATAGCATCAGGGTTGATATCAAGCACCAACTCAATGACTTTTTCCACGGCTGAAGTGTCAAAATACTGGGTCTTGGAATCATAATTTGTAGGTGCGGCAATCACCACAAACTCTGCATCTTTATATGCTTCCTTAGCATCTAATGTAGCTACTAAATTTAACTCTTTCTCTGCTAAATATTTTTCGATATATTCATCCTGAATGGGAGAAATTTTTTTATTGATTTTCTCTACTTTTTCTTCCATGATGTCCACTGCCACCACTTCATGATGCTGCGCCAATAAAGTGGCAATCGACAACCCTACATAACCTGTTCCTGCAATTGCTATTTTCATAATTTTTCCTATCCTTTCTTTACGGTATGTTCAAACGTTCAATTAAGACCACTCACTCTGCTAAATAGTCTATATACACACCAAAATCATCTAATTCGTCTATGTCTGCTGTTTTTTTCTATGTATTCACTCTCTTCAATCAGAACCTTACATTTACTGTAAGGTTCGTACCTGCGCCAAATCTCTGATTTGTGTGCA
>CACXGE010000075.1 GCA_902767135.1 uncultured Lachnospiraceae bacterium
ATGTCTACAGATATTATACCCTATTCTTTTAAAAATAGCTATATATTTTTTGTAAATTGTTTAATTTATTTTGAAACAGTTCCTAAGCCTTATACACCTCGTCATAACGGCAAGGTTGAGCGTTCACACAGAAAAGATAATGAATATTTCTATGCAACACATAAGTTCTATTCATTTGAAGATTTCGCAAGTCAATTAGCTGTTCACAATAGAAAGTATAATAATTTTCCTATGCGTCCTCTTGGTTGGAAATCTCCTCGCCAGTTCCTTGACAGTTTCCTTCAAACTGGCGAAGTTTTTTCTTATTAATTTTGTAACATATCATTGACAAACCTACATGCTTTTGTTCTTGTAATCGTACTTACTGTAGCCAAGCTCCTCGTCAAGCTCTGCGTCCAGTCCGTTCTCTAAGACGGCTCCTATCATTTCTTTGAAGAGAGCATTTATATCACCTATATCTTTGACATCTAATTCTCCCATTAATTCTGTTATCTTTTCTCGGCGAGCTGCTTTTGTTGCTCTTTCTTCTGGACTTAACTTGTACTTTGGCATAATTAAAACCTCCTGAATGGTATTTCTATTTTACACCATTCAAGAGGTTTACACAATATTTGAAGAAGTCTCAAGTGGAATTTACTCTTTCATACGAAATTTACTTTTTCAAGTCAGCTTGCTATCAAATACATTAGAACAGATAATATAATTGTGTCATTGGAAGTGTTTCAGCAGGTTCTGAAGTTATTTCAACTCCGTCCGCCTTAACCTTTTTTGTTTCAGGATCTATTTCAATTTTTGGAGTTGCACTATTCAAAATCATATCCTTCTTTCCAATTGTGCGACATCCCTTTACCGGGAGAACCATCTTTTCTAAGCCCAACTCTCCTTTTATATCATTGTCATATGCTATCTGCGATACAAATGTAACACAGGTTTTTGCGCGAGCTTTTCCATACGCACCAAACATAGACTTCATAATAATCGGTTGTGGTGTTGGAATCGATGCATTGGCATCTCCCATCTTAGCCGCGATCATGAAACCGCCTTTTATGATAACTTCCGGCTTTACACCAAACATATCCGGTCTCCATACTACTAAGTCCGCCATCTTTCCAACTTCTACAGAACCAATGTAATCTGCTGTACCTGTAGCCAATGCAGCATTGATGGTATACTTTGCAATATAACGTTTTACTCTGAAATTATCGTTACCCTCAGCATCCTCTGGCAATTTTCCACGCTGCTTTTTATTTTTATCTGCCAACTGCCACGTTCTTGTAATTACTTCTGCCGGACGTCCCATTGCCTGCGAATCAGAATTGATAATAGAAATTGCTCCCATATCATGAAGAACATCTTCTGCTGCAATCGTTTCTTTTCGAATACGAGACTTTCCAAATGCAATGTCATCCGGAATATCGCTGTCCATATGATGACATACCATTAACATATCCAAGTGTTCATCATAGGTATTGACTGTATAAGGGATAGTTGGTGTAGTCGTGGATGGAATTACATTCGGTTCTCCAGCCATCACCATAGTATCTGGAGCATGACCGCCTCCTGCTCCTTCTGTATGGAATGTATGAATCGTTCTACCGTTATATGCCTGTATGGTATTTTCCACATTTCCACATTCGTTAATGGAATCTGTATGAATGGCAATGGATATATCGTACTTGTCAGCAACAGACAAGGAACAATCAATCGCTGCAGGTGTAGTTCCCCAATCTTCATGTAATTTTAATCCACAAGCACCAGCTGCAATCTGTTCCACCAGTGCATCCGGATGTGAGGAGTTCGCCTTGCCCAACACCATAAAATTCATTGGCAATTCATCTACCGCTTCCAGCATTTTCTTAATATTCCAAGGACCTGGCGCACAAGTTGTTGCGAAAGTTCCATCTGCCGGACCATCTCCTCCACCATACATGGTAGTAACACCGGAATACAATGCTGTTTCTGCCTGTTGTGGACAAATATAATGTACATGGGTATCGATAGCCCCAGCTGTTACAATCAATCCCTCGGCTGACAAAACTTCTGTTCCGGTTCCAATTACCATCTTAGGATCCACGCCATCCTGTGTATCCGGATTTCCCGCTTTTCCAATTCCAACAATTATACCATCTTTTATACCAATATCTGCTTTATAAATTCCCGTATAATCCATAATGATCGCGTTGGTCAAGCAGAAATCAAGTGCGCCTGCTTTGTTCGTCATACCAGACTTCTGACCCATGCCATCACGGATCGTCTTAGAGCCACCAAACTTACATTCCTCACCATAAACGGCATAGTCTTTTTCAATTTCAATAAACAAATCCGTATCTGCCAACCGAACTTTATCACCAACTGTTGGACCATACATACCACCATATGCTTTTCTATCTATTGTAAAGCTCATTTTTAACATCTCCTTTGTATACATTGCCTTTGTTACACTGCTAATCAGCCATAAAACCTTTTATTTTAGCATTTTGGATAGCCTGTCCTTTGTTATAATCC
>CACXGE010000076.1 GCA_902767135.1 uncultured Lachnospiraceae bacterium
ATGACCATACCTCATACGAAGTATGGTCATTCACTAAACACTCGTTTTAGATATTTAACCTGTCTACTTGACAGGGGGCATATCAAAGTCACAGCTTTTTTCTACTATATTCTGTTACTCAGTCCTCTGCAATGTCTCAAATTCCTGTAATAACTCCTCAAAAACCTTCAGGGCATCCTCCACTGGTTTGGTGGTAGTCATATCCACATTACATAATTTTAACAAATCAATAGGATACCTACTGCTCCCACTCTTTAAGAATTTAAAATATCCTTCCCTTACCTTCTCATCTCCCGCCAAAATCGCCTTGCTGATAGCGATTGCTGCCGAAAAACCGGTAGCATACTGATATACATAAAAGGCATTATAAAAATGTGGAATTCTGCTCCACTCCATCGTAATTTCTTTATCGATGACAATTCCTTCTCCAAAATACTTTTGATTTAACTCATAATATAAATCACACAGATTTTCCGGTGTGAGGCTTTCCTGTTTTTCTACCATCTCATGAGCCTTCCACTCAAACTCTGCAAACATGGTCTGACGGTACAACGTTCCACGAAACTGTTCTAAGAAATGATTGATAAGATAAGCTTTTTCTTTCTTGTCTGTTGCCTTTGAAATGAAATGGTGGATAAGCAATGATTCGTTTACCGTAGAAGCAACTTCTGCCACAAAAATTTTGTACCCTGCATAAATATAATCCTGGTTTTCATCAGAAAAATAGGAATGTAAAGCATGCCCCATCTCATGGGCCAAAGTGAACACATGATTTAAAGTACCGTTGTAATTTAACAGCACATAGGGATGTGTACCATAAGCCCCCCAGGAATAAGCTCCACTTCTCTTTCCTTCATTTTCATAGATATCAATCCATTTTTCATCAAAGCCTTTTTGTAACAGTGCCACATATTCCTCCCCCAAAGGAGCAAGTCCTTCTTTGACAATTTCTTTCGCTTCATCAAAGGTCTTTTTCATATCCACGTCACCTACCATAGGCACATACAAGTCATACATATGAAGTTCTTCCAGCTCTAAGGTTTTCTTGCGAAGGTCTACATACTTGTACATTGCAGGCAAATGCTTGTGTACACTCTCAATTAATTTATCATAAACAGATACTGGAATATTGCTTCCATCTAACGCCATCTCTCTTGCCGAATTATATTTTCTTGCTTTCGCCTGAAATACATCTGCCTTTACACTGGTTTGATAAATCGCTGCCAGGGAATTCTTGTATTCTTCATATCTATCATACAAATGTTCAAAAGCCTGACGTCTTACCTCCCTATTGTTATCTTCCAATAACGCAATATAGGTTCCATGGGTGAGCATATAAAGGTTTCCTTTTTCATCCGTTACATCTTCAAATTTTAAGTCCGCATTATTAAACATAGAAAATATATCGCTGGCACCTTCGCACACTTCCCCTGCCTGTGCCAATAGTTCTTCCATTTCCCGTGATAAAATGTGCTCCTTCTTTCTACGGATTTCTTCAAAATATTGTGTATAGTTTTGTAATTCTTCTTCCTTCAGAAAACTCTCAAAAGTTTCATTGGGAATTCCTAATATTTCCGGCTCAAAAAAGGCTGTACTCTCACTGGTAAGTACCCCTAAGCCCTGGGCTCTGCCTGCCAATGCCTGGTAGATGGGATTTCCTGTATTTTCATGAAGTTTCTGATTTGCATACACATACACCTTTTCAAACAACTGTGACATTGCAATATAAATTTCCATATACTCATACAGACGCTTAGGGCTTTCACCTAAGGTACCTTGAAAATCCTTTATCTTTTCCGCCAGTTCTCCCACTCTTTTATAATCCTCTTCCCAGAGGTCATCATTTGCATACAAATCTTCTATGGCCCATTTATATTGAGCGGATATCTCTTCTCTTTTCTTTCCCATAATTTCCTTCCTTTCTTTTTAACTTTTTTAAAACACCTGTTTGGCATTTCACTCTAAAATACCAAACAGGTGATAGCAACGTTAGTGTGAGGTGTAATCATTTATCACTCTCTTTTTTAATCTTTTTATTCTTAAGAAAAGCAAAATAACCAGTAAAACAACCAGAATACCAGCAGCAACACAAATCACTTTGGTGTTACTTCCTTCCTTGGATGCCGCTTTACTCTCCGTGCCGGCTTTCACCATCACCACCGCTGAAATAGGTGATATCGTCACCTTTTCTGATACAGTGTCAAGTACCTGGGTGCCAGCAGTGTTTCCCTGGACATATACATGCCATTTACCTTCTGGCAATGTTAATACTCTTTCCTCATCGGCTGCATTGTAGGCCACATAAATACTTTCTTTGCTTTCTTTATCATCAATGGTATAGGCTACCAACTGTTTTTGGTCTGTTTCAACAAATTTAATACTGTCCTGAACCGCCTCAGTGGTTGTAAGACGAAACGCCGGATTCTCTTTACGCAGTGCAATCAATCCTTTATAATAATTATAAACTTGTAGGTTTTCTGCCTTTGTATCCCACTTTAAAGAATTCGTGTAGTCTGGAAGGTTATAACTGTTTTCTGACACTCCACCTTCCTCTAGTGGCTTGCTTCGCAACATTTCTTCCCCAGCTTGTATAAACGGAATCCCCTGAGATGTAAAACAGATTGCCGCCGCAAGCTCATTCATTTTAATTCTGTCTTCCTCACTGTCATCTGGATTTGAAATGGATAGCTTATCCCAAAGAGTTAAATTATCATGGCAGGATACATAGTTAATGGTCTGGGTTGGGTTTCCTGCCCAGGCTCCATTGCTCTTTTCATAGGAACCATAATCCACCTGGTCGTTTTGCGTAGCTCCTACCACACTGTAACGGATAGCATTTTCCATGTCTTCCTTCCCGTTTACAAATCCTTTATCTAAAGCATCGAATACATTTCCCTTTATTCCATCCCGAATATCGTCGGAAAATGCTGCCACACCTTCCATCAAAGAAATATTCTTCTTCACTGCACGCTTGGTTTCATCCAAAGTGGAATCTCCACCAGTCCAGCCTTCTCCATAGATAATAATATTGGGATCTACCTCATCTAACGCCTTGCGAATTTCCTTCATGGTTTCTATGTCATGGATTCCCATAAGATCAAACCGAAATCCATCTACATGGTATTCCTTCGCCCAGTAAACTACAGAGTCCACCATAAATTTACGCATCATAGAGCGTTCGGAGGCGGTTTCATTTCCACAACCGGATGCGTTAGAATACCCATTCTCGTTCATTCGGTAATAATAATCCGGTACAATTTTCTGGAAAGAAGAGTCATCCGTATTGAAGGTATGATTATAAACCACATCCATAACTACTCCCAATCCATTTTCATGAAGAGTCTGTACCATTTCTTTAAATTCCTTGACTCTTACCGCCCCGTCTTCTGCATTGGTAGCATAGGAACCTTCCGGTACATTATAATTCTTAGGGTCATATCCCCAGTTAAACTGAGTGGAATTTTTTACGCTCTCATCTACCGTGGCATAATCAAAGGATGGCAGCAAATGTACATGGGTAACGCCCAGGTCTTTGATATGGTCCAATCCTGTAGCAAGACCATCTTTGTTGATTGTTCCTGTTTCCGTTAAACCTAAAAATTTTCCCTGATGTTCCTTACGGATGCCAGAAGATGCATCCGAGGATAAATCTCTTACATGTAATTCGTAAATAACTGCATCCGTCTTTTTCTCTAAGGTAACTCTTTTATCTTGGTCAAAGCCTTCCGGGTTGGTTTCTGTTAAATCCAATACCATGCCCCGGTTACCATTCACCCCCACTGCCTTGGCATAGGGATCTACTGCTTCCTTTTCTTCTCCATTGACTGTTACCGTATAAGTATAATACACACCTTTCTTGTCACCAGATGCCTCATAAACCCAGGTTCCATTGACGTCTGCCTTCATATCCACAGATTCTAACAGGCAATCTCCCTCTCCTTCTTTATAGAGGTTTAAAGTTACCTGCTCTGCAGTAGGTGCCCACACCTTAAAGGTTGTTTTCTGGGCAGAGTACACAGCACCTAAATCTTCTCCCTGATAAGTATACATTGTTTCAAAAGATGACGAAGAAAATGCCTTATTGATTCCCACATTTTTTTCAGTAAATCCTTCACATCCTATCGTGTAGGTGTGTTCTAAAGACAATTCATCCTTTAAAATCACCTTGGTGACTGTATTAAGCCCCAAGTTTTCATTCCACAACTTTAGGATTTCATAGGACTTTCCTGCTTCATCCTTTACATAAAACATTTTTGCCGTATCTTCTAAGGAAGTATCCACTGCTCTTGACAATTCGATGTCAATCTGTTTTGTGGTATCCTGGTTAAATTCCGCCGACAAAATAGCAGGATCGAAATTCACCTCTTCTTTTGTGTAAGATACCTCCGTCTTACCTTCCACCAGATAAACATCAAGTACTTTATCCACAGCCTTAGTCAAATCAATCTTTCTTCCTGACTTTGTATCAGCGATCTGGCCATTATAAACATTTACCCCATAAGTATCTGTGATATTTTCCTCTAATATACCTACATGAAATACTGCACCGAAATCGTCTGTGCTTACCCTGGGATAAGTTCCCGGTGCCTTCTCATCCTGCCAGCCTAAGAGCTCTGTTGTTTTATAATTTTTATCTTCCTTATAATAATGTACATTTAGTTTTAATGCACCCTCTTTATCATAGGCCGCCAGTCTTTCCTTCTCCTCTCCTGCAAAGTCATAGGAAGTGCAACCCTCTGGTGCCTCATAGGAAAATTCTTCTACACCGGAAGTCACCCACACCTCTGTGGTCTCCCCACCGATTTCCACAAATCGGTCTGCCTCTACATCCTTTGCCTCCCAATCGCCTTTTCTCACAATAAATCCTATCTTTTTCGGAGCATTGGTGCTTTGATAAATGGCTATCTTTCCAAACTCATCTTCTCCTCTGAAATTTACTTCCTGTCCATCAGCTCCTTCTTCCCACATCCATAAGTTCCAGCCATCATAGGCATTGTCCTCACGTCCGCCATAATGAAGAATCAGTGTGGTCCCCGCTGCCTTTGCTACCATTGGATTTCCCAAAAAATTCAAAATATTTACCCAAAGCAATGTCATTATGCTTATATAGGAAATCACAGGTTTTAGATATTTTCTTTTCACACTTTTCATTTTTTCCCTCTCCTTCAATATATTTTTAAGCCCCGCGTAAAACAGGGCTTACTTTTGCTATTTCGCTAATTCCATCATTTTCTGCAACGGTTTCGCTGCATTTTTTGCAATTTCATCCAGTACTATCACTTTCGGTTCTAAGGTTTCTAAGGCTTCTGCCACCTTTTCTACCGTGATACGCTTCATATTTGGACAAAACTGTCTGTGACCCACAGAATAGAATTTCTTATTTGGATTCCTCTGTTCCAACTCATATAGGATTCCCATTTCTGTACCGATAATAAAGGTCTCTGCTTCACTCTCTGTCGCATAATCAATGATTTCTGATGTACTGCCAACAAAATCTGCCAATTCCAGCACATCCCCTGTACATTCCGGGTGAGCTAATACCTGTGCCTGTGGATGAATTTCTTTTGCCTTCTCTACTGCCTCTTTTGTAATACTCTTATGTACATGGCAGAATCCATCATGAAAAATAAATTCCTTTTCCGGTAACATCTTTGAAATATATCTTCCCAGATTGTTATCTGGTATGAAGAATATCTGCTTATTTATTATATTTTTTACCACCCGAAGCGCATTAGATGAGGTTACACATACATCTGAATGGGCTTTAATTTCTGCCGTGGAATTTACATAACAAACGACTGCTACGTCTGGATATTCCCTACGCACCTGCTCAATTTTTTCGATTTCTACCATATGAGCCATTGGACAGTCTGCTAACTCATCTGCCAGAATCACATTCTTCCCAGGATTTAAAAGTTTTGCACTTTCTCCCATAAAATTCACACCACAAAGGATGACATTTTCCTTATCAATGGTGGTTGCAAGCTTTGCCAAAAAATAGGAATCACCCACGTAATCAGCCAATGCCTGTACTTCGCCATCTACATAATAGTGTGCTAAAATAACTGCATTTTTTTCTTCTCTTAACTTGTTTATCTTTTCTAATAGTTTTTGGTCTGCCATATTCTCTCTCCTTTGTTTTTTGTAACCCTTCAAACAGCTACTATACACGGTAATTATAGTACCACGTTTTTGGTTATCTCTCAAGATTTTTTTACCACATTTCCCCCTCCCATGGTTACTGTGCACTAAAAAAGCAGGGTATGAATAAATTCATCCCTGTTTTATCTACCCATTTATTATTTTTTTAAATATATTGACATTACTTTATCTATTTGTTAAAATTTTTTATCGTATGGAAAATTCACCCATAGAATAATAGGTGATAATTATGAATATGATGGACGCAGTGAAAAGCGTATTTAGCCAGTATGTAGGATTTTCTGGCAGAGCTCGTAGAAGCGAATATTGGTTCTTTGTATTATTTAATTTTATTGTATCATTTTTAATTGGATTTATTGGAAGCTTACTCGGATTAGGATTCCTTGGTTCAATTTATTCCCTTGCTGTATTCTTACCTTCTCTTGCTGTATGTATGAGAAGATTACACGATGTAGGAAAAAGTGGATGGTGGATTTTATTATCGCTTGTTCCTTTAGTTGGAGCCATTGTACTTATCGTATGGTTCTGTGGAGACAGCCAGCCAGGTGCAAACCAGTATGGTAACAATCCAAAGGGATTATAACATATAAAAAGTAGCATAAAAACAAAAGAATTTTCCGTACATAAGAGAATTATAAAAACTGCGGTCTTCACAGAAATGTGAAAGACCACAGTTTTTTATTTTAGTTTTATTTTGCTGTCAACATCATCATAATCTTATTACTTCTCGCAATAAACTCTGTCATTTTCTCTGGTGCTAATGGCTTGTTGGCAATCACCGCCAAATCGTAAAGCTGTTCACAAATCATCGGCACATTTTCAGATTCCTTATTGTCTACAATGAATTTTACCAATTCATTATTTGCATTTAAAATCAAAGTTTCTCCAGCACCGCCAAACATATCCATGCCCATGCCCTGCATGCTGTACATCTTCATCATATCCTGCATACGTCTGCTTTCCTCTGACATGGTAAGCATAGAAGATACCGATGGATTCTTTAATTTTTCTACCTTGATTTCCAGCTTATCATTATTCAGCGCCTTTTTGAAGGTTTCTCCTAAAGTCTCTGTGATATCCTTTAACTCTTCTTCTGAAACCTCTTCCTTTAAGTTTTCTGTTACATCCGAATCAATTCTAAGGAAACGTACCCCTTCGTTCTTTGCCTCTAACTGCTGAACAAAAGGCTGGTCAATATTGTGCTCTAAGATTACCGCATCCATATTTGCTTCTTTAAACATATTGATATACTGACTCTGCTGCATACGGTCTGTCACATAGTAGATAATCTGTTCTTTTGGTTTTTTTTCTTCTGCTGCTTCTTCTGTTGTCTCTGCTCCCTCTTTTCCCTCGGCAGAATCTTCAGGTTTTTCTTCTTCCTTGACAATCAATTCTCCCATAGTCAGATACTTGTCATCTAAATTCTTAAACAGAATATAATCGTTCATCTTCTCACAGAATTTGTCATCCTTCAAGCAGCCGAATTTGATAAATGGAGAAATATCATCCCAGTATTTTTCGTAAGTTTCCTTTTCTGTCTTGCACATTCCAGATAACTTATCTGCTACCTTCTTAGTGATATAATCAGAAATCTTTTTCACAAATCCATCATTCTGCAATGCGGAACGGGATACATTCAGCGGTAAGTCAGGACAGTCAATCACACCCTTTAATAACATTAAGAATTCCGGAATCACTTCCTTGATATTGTCAGCAATAAATACCTGATTATTATATAATTTAATGGTTCCCTCAATAGACTCATACTCTGTATTAATCTTAGGGAAATACAAAATACCTTTTAAATGAAATGGATAATCCATATTTAAATGAATCCAGAATAAAGGTTCTTTATAATCTCTAAATATCTTGCGGTAGAATTCCTTGTATTCTTCCTCTGTACATTCGTTTGGATGCTTATTCCACAATGGATTGGTATCATTGATTGCAACTGGACGCTTTACAATCTTAAGCTTTTCCTGTTTTGGAGAGATTTCAACGATTTCTTTTTCTCCATTTTCATTTTCTCTCTCCTCAGTCTTGGCTTCCTCGATAATGGTTTCCACTACCACATCTTTGTCTGTCTTTTCTTCTGGAAGAATTGTCTCATATTCTTCTTCGGCATTGGCCTTCTTTACAAAAATTGCCGTTGGCATGAAAGAACAGTACTTTTCAATTACTTCCTTGGCACGGTATTCATTGGAAAATTCCACACAGTCTTCATTCAAGAACAATGTAATCTCTGTTCCCACCGTATCTTTCGTACCGTCTTCCATGTCAAACTCTGTTCCACCGTCACACTCCCAATGTACAGGCTTTGCTCCTTCCTTATAGGATAGGGAATCAATATGAACCTCATCCGCTACCATAAATGCAGAATAGAATCCTAAACCAAAGTGTCCAATAATCTGATCTTCATTTGCCTTGTCCTTATATTTTTCCAAAAAGTCTGTAGCACCGGAGAAAGCAATCTGGTTAATGTATTCTTCTACTTCCTCTGCAGTTAATCCCAAACCATTGTCTATGATTTTAATGGTCTTTTCTTCCGGATTTAATATCACCTCTACCTTTGCCTCAAAATCTTCTGGCAAAGTATATTCACCCATCATGTCTAACTTCTTCAGCTTTGTGATGGCATCACAGGCATTGGAAATCAATTCACGATAAAAAATATCGTGGTCAGAGTATAACCATTTTTTGATAATTGGGAAAATATTGTCACTGTTAATTGAAAGACTACCATGTTTTGCAGCCATGTAAATCACTCCATTTCTATGTAAATCTTTTTTGTTTTTCTCTTACAAGAAATAATAATACCCCCTAAACACTCAAATGTCAACAGAAAATTAGCACTCATTATAAATGAGTGCTAATAATTTTATAAATATTTTATAAATTATGGGGCTTTGGTTCCTCACTAGTCACCTTCCATACACAATGGAACGCAAGGGGTTTATCTTTTTATATCCAATCATCCGGGTCCCCACCGGTAATGGCAAGACTAAGTAACGCATCCATTTTCTCAACTTCCTCTTCGCCCTCAATGACCTGCAACAATTTTGCGCTGTCAAGCAAATCCTCTAAGGATTCATCCGGACCAATTTCATAGTCTATGCTCTGTTCACACACAGGGCATGGTATCTTCTTCATGGTCTGCAAAGACAAAAATCTGTCATTACAGCGTTCACATTCATAAAAACCGCATATCTTGGTTCCTTCTGGTAAATAATACATTTTCTTCCTCACTTTCTGATAACAAATCAATCTTCCACTAAATAAATATGTTTTAATTCCTGGGTACATTTCTTATAATCCGGGCAGTAGGTTGCAACCACCTTCCAGAAATCCTTGGAATGGTTCATGTGAATTCTGTGGGATAGTTCATGCACCACCACATAGTCCATCAAATGCTCCGGCAGAAAAAATAGTTTAAAATTAAAATTCAGATTGCCATCACTGCTGCAACTGCCCCAACGGGTTTTCTGATTGCGTATGGTGATTCTTCCATAGGTCACCCCCATAAGCTTTGCATAAGTCTCTACCTTCTGCCGAAATTTTTCTTTCATCTGTGCTATTTTTTCCTCTGTCAGGTCTTCGGGGGATATATGTATTGTAGTTCCATTCCTCTTCCTCTCCCTTGCAAGTTCTAATTTGTCTGATATCCACTTTGCATGACTCTCTATCATCTGAATCACATCCTCTTGTGGAAACCTGAATGGAACTCTGGCAGTCACCTGTTCTCCCTTGACTTCCAGACCTGCACTGCGACGATTGCTTCTTACGATTTTAACTAAGATTTCTTCCTTCTTTGTTTTTAAAATATATTCCTGCAACTGGCTCATTCTTTCCCTCCTTTCGCAAGCAATAAAGCCAGCCCTAAGGCTGGCTTTTTATGCTCATTATGATAATTATACTAATGGTTTGCCTGTAAGCAATTCAAATCCCTGAAGATATTTGTTGATTGTCTTATCCACGATATCCTGTGGCAATGTCCAATTATGTCCTTCATTATTCTTTAACCAGTCTCTTGCAAACTGCTTGTCAAAGGATGGCTGTCCATGTCCTGGTTCGTATCCTTCCGCCGGCCAGAAACGAGAGCTGTCCGGTGTAAGCATTTCATCACCGATAACAATATTTCCATCTTCATCCAATCCAAACTCAAACTTGGTATCTGCAATGATGATTCCCTTGCTTAACGCATATTCTGCACACTTCTTATATAATGCAATGGTGTAATCACGTAATTTTTCAGCGTATTCCTGACCTTTGCCTGGAAATTCTTTTTCTAAGTATTTTACGCTTTCTTCAAATGAAATATTTTCATCATGATCACCAATCTCAGCCTTTGTAGATGGTGTATAAATTGGTTCAGGAAGTTTGTCGGATTCTTTTAGTCCTGCTGGAAGCTCAATTCCACATACCTTACCTGTTTCCTTATAACTTGCCCAGCCACTACCTGTGATGTATCCACGGACAATACACTCTACCGGAAGCATTTTCAACTTACGGCACATCATACTGTTTCCATCAAATTTTTCCTGCTGGAAGAATTCTGGCATATCTTTCACATCAACGGATACCATATGGTTTGGTACAATATCCTCTGTCATGTCAAACCAGAATTTTGACATCTGTGTCAATACGGTACCCTTTTTTGTAACAACGTTATTTAAAATAACATCGAAACAGCTGATACGGTCTGTTGCTACCATAATCAGGGTATCACCGTTGTCATAAATCTCACGTACTTTTCCTTCTTTGATTGGTTTCATTTCCTGCATACTGATCCACCTTTTCATCTAGTTTGTTTTTTTCTAACTATTTAACTTTATATCTATTTATATCACTTTGTCAAGTGTTATATCAAAAAATCCCCCTCCCAACCGGGAGAGGGAATAAGTACTTTCTATAAATATCTACGAATTAAACGCAACCCTGAGCCTTCATAGCCTCTGCTACCTTTAAGAATCCAGCAATGTTAGCACCAGCCATGTAGTTTCCTTCCATGCCGTATTCCTTTGCAGCTTCGTCACATGACTTAAAGATTTCTTTCATAATATTGTGAAGTTTTTCATCAACTTCTTCGAATGTCCAAGAAAGTCTTTCTGAGTTCTGGCTCATTTCAAGTCCTGAAGTTGCAACACCACCAGCGTTTGCAGCCTTAGCAGGTCCGTAAAGCATCTTGTTTGCAAAATATACATCGATTGCTTCTGGAGTAGAAGGCATATTAGCACCTTCTGCTACTGCATAACATCCGTTTGCAGCCAAAGCCTTAGCGCTTTCTTCATCGATTTCGTTCTGTGTAGCACACGGAAGAGCAATATCACACTTGATTGTCCAGATACCCTTGCATCCTTCTGTGTATGTTGCATTCTTGTGGGATGTTCTTTCCACATATTCTTTGATACGTCCTCTTTCCACTTCCTTAATCTGCTGAACTAATTCTAATTCAATTCCGTCTGGGTCATGGATGTATCCGTTAGAATCTGAAAGAGCAACAACCTTTGCGCCGTACTCTGTTGCTTTCTTTGTAGCATAGATAGCTACGTTTCCAGAACCAGAGATAACGACTGTCTGATCCTTGAAGCTCTTTCCGTTTGCCTGTAACATTTCGTTGGTAAAGTAGCAAAGACCAAATCCTGTAGCTTCTGTACGTGCTAAAGATCCACCGTATGTTAAGCCCTTACCTGTTAAAACACCGCTCCATTCGTTGCGAAGTCTCTTGTACTGTCCAAACATATATCCGATTTCACGAGCACCTGTTCCGATATCTCCAGCTGGAACGTCACAGTCAGGTCCGATATGTCTGCATAGCTCTGTCATAAAGCTCTGGCAGAAACGCATAACTTCTCCGTCTGATTTTCCCTTAGGATCGAAATCAGAACCACCTTTACCACCACCCATTGGAAGTGTTGTAAGGCTGTTTTTGAAAATCTGTTCAAATCCTAAGAATTTGATAATACCACTGTATACTGAAGGATGAAGTCTTAAACCTCCCTTGTATGGTCCAATGGCAGAGTTAAACTGTACACGGAAACCTCTATTTACCTGTGTCGTACCATTGTCATCCACCCAAGGTACACGGAAAATAATCTGTCTTTCTGGCTCAACGATTCTTTCGAATACACCAGCTTCCACTAAGTCAGGTCTTTTTTCCACTACTGGTTCTAAAGAAACAAAAACTTCTGTTACCGCCTGAATAAATTCTGGCTCTCCTGCATTTCTTTTCTTCACTGTTTCTAATAAGTCAAGTAAATACTGATTTTTTAACGACATGCTAAAAATCCTCCTTTATAATTTTGTTTAGAACATAATAGGTTAAAATCATCCTGCATTATCATAATATTTGTTGAATGAATTTTTTCCCTTCCTTGCATATTATTACATGACTTTCACAATTTTTCAACTTTTTTTTCATAGTACTGAATTTTTTATTAAAATCTCCTTCATTTTAGGATGATTTTTGAGAAAATTCAATTTTTTTTATTAAAATACGACAAAATTACTGTCCTTCTGTTACCGTACACAGGTATCCTGTGCACAGTAACCATTTCAGCCCATTTAAAATGCATCTACGATGCATGGGGCTGAAATTTCACATAATATCATCC
>CACXGE010000077.1 GCA_902767135.1 uncultured Lachnospiraceae bacterium
ATTTCTGAACAGATACAGCTAATCTTAGAAAAAGGAGGTCTATACCGGGTGGTATAGGACCTCCTTCTTTGCAATTTATTCCTGTTTATTTTCAAAATTCTGTTCCTTTACAGCTTCTTCTTTTATTTCTTCGAACTCTTCACTCCAGGCTTTGTCAAATTCATTCTCGTTTAAGTTTGATTTCTCCCTATATGCCTCTTCCATAGCTGCATTATATTTCTGTATTGGTAAATCTACTTTATATACAGTAAATTCATATGCCCAATAATCTTCCTCTGATTCAAATCCTTCCATGGCACTATGATACATTTCCTGATTATTCTCCTCCTGGAGCATAGCTTTTAATTCATCCAGGTATGCATAAACCTCTTCATCCGTCACATCATATCCATTTTCGATAGCTTTTACATACAGAGCATTTCTCTCTTCTGCATAGGAAAGTGCTTTTTCCTCTGCATCCTTTTCTCCCTGTAACTCATAAAATGCTTCATATTGATTTACTTCTTCCTCAGTAATTGCAATATTTTCTCCCACTTCTGCAATCTCTTCTTCTGCATTTTCAATTACCTGTTCCATATCCCCTTCGGCCGAATAATATTCTGAATAATCAATACCTTCTGCTGCAATTTCATTGATTTCACTACTATACTTTTCTTCCAATACTGCATTAGCTCCAGTAGCATTGGTATATAACTTTCCTATTCCCAAAATTCCTCCAGCAATAACAACTAGCGCTACACCGCCTATTATAATCTTTTTCATACATTCACCCTACTTTCCTAATTTTAATGTTAAAGAATCTGCATGTATACCTGGAATTGCATTATTACATGTTACCTCGTACGGCAGAAATCCATAATTTTTTGTATTTACACTATATGATTTTTCTTTTGTACTTTTATATGACCGACAAATATCCCACTGATATGGATCATATATAACATCCTCACTTTTATACTTTTTAAATGTAACTAACGTCTTTCCTGATGAACTTCTTATACATATATTTCCCACACGCACTTTAGGTTTTGTAGTAGCATATGCCAACTTATAACTATAACTTTTTGTTCTGGAATTAAACTTATTTTTCTTTTCACCCACCACATACTTTTCTGAATATTTAACTTTTGTTGTGCAGCTTGACCAACCCCCTTCGGGTACAGCAAATAAATAGGTTTTCTCACCCGTTGTCGTTGATTTTGTCTTTGTTGCAGCCCTGGTTACCATTGTATTTGGTGCCACTACACCTATCACACACGCACACACTAATACGCCTGCAATGAATTTACTCGCAGCATTTTTTTTCATTTCATCGTTTCTCCTTTTTATCAATCTTGTAAATCTGTTTCCTATTCTTATCTTTCCAGATGGCCAATTTAATTTTTCATCCATCTGCGGTGCTACTTCATCTTTTTCAACCCCAAATCTATTTATTTCATCCAATAACTTATTGTTCTAAGGGTAAATAATCACACTTCTTACGAAACTATACTGACTAAGCAAAACAGGATACTTAACTTACAGTTTCGTCAATTCTTTTACATTCTACTAATTTATCAATAACTTTCTTATAATCTTTCAAGAAGACAATTCTCATTGATTGATCTTTAACTGGTGAAAACGTAATCAACATGACAAATACAATTGCACCTATTAATATACAAAACATTACCATACTAAAAATATAATTTTCCCAGAAAGTTGCATTTGGTTGAAAACCCCAATTTCTTATAAATTCTGCTCCTAGAATTGAAAAAGATACAGATATTAATCCACTAACAACTAAGTGATTATATTCTAAAATTGGATAATTAATGTTAATTAAATTTTGCAAATATCTGCTAAATTCTTCAAGAAAATCCCTATTTGTTCCTTCATACTTCTTTTGAATTCCATTTTCCCATTCTGAATATGTACTATGTTCGCATTCCATTTTCTTCTCTTTACTCTTTTTAAGTAATCCACAACAGTTTAAATATATGTCTTCTTCTTTTGAAATTTCAAAATCAAATTGTTCCTTACCAATTGTTCCAAGCGTGCGTTTATTTTTTACTTTTTTCATACTCACCCTCCTGACATTTATTTTAAATTGCAAACTTCATGGTTCCATACCTATCGGTACCCTTTACCTTTGTACCGTAAAAAGCATAGTTTCCACAGACACAAAAGTTTTTTCCCTGTAACCTTTTCAGCTTGCTACACTTAAAAAAGGCTCGGCTTCCCACCTTATAACAACTCTCCGGCAAAATTACTTTTTCATATTTTGTGGTTACAAATGCCCGGTCTGCAATCACTTCTACACCTTTTCTGACTTTATATGTACCTGTCCCCTGCACTGCTGCATACAGAATCTTTCCATTCTTTGAAAACAGTCCTTTTTCGGTGGACATATACACAGGATTTTCCTCTGCCACATTGATTTTTTTTAATTTTGAATAATAACTAAACGCACCTTTTTCTATTTTTTTCACTGTCTTTGGAATATTTACTGTCTGTGTCTTGTTATTCTTCACATACTCTTTTGCATCCCTTCCCACTTTTTTATACTTTGATTCTAAAATAATAGAATCATGGGGTATACTGTTGGACAGGAGTTCTGTTACCGTATATTCTTTTTTCTCAATGATAACGATCTCTGGAATGTTCACCACACGTTTTCCGGATGTAATCTTCACCGACACCGATGATGTATTCTCCTTGATGTAATAGGACAGTCCCTTTGCCTCATAATCTGCCTTTGTTTCCTGCACTGCCGCTTTTACCTGTAGGGTACACAACATGGATATCACTCCTAATGCCAGTGCGAAAATTTTTAAGTTCTTTTTCATGTTCATTTCTCGTTTTACCTTTCCAATAATTTAGTATTTCATTAGATAACTTCTTCTAGAATATCTTTTTTCCATTCCTCTGACATCACAATCTTTTATGCCATAGATTCTATTAGCCGGATTCATAACCGATTCACTTCCCTGGTTATTATGTGCTAAACCTAATGCATGACCCAATTCATGTTCCGCCACACATATTCTCTGGGATTTTGTATAATCGTATTTGTCCAATGCAGCCCTATTTAATAAAACTTTATTCTTAATAATATATCCATCTCTTATTCGATAAGTTGTTGTACACTTTCCTGCTATTTTCAATCCTGCCTCGCTGGCATCTGAATATGTTGATACACTTGTCTTGGATTTATTCGCCTTTACCCATTTAAACCCCTTATCACACCACTTATTTGCTGCTTTGGACCATATATCTTTATATTCATCTAAAGTAGAATTAACTTGGTAATTTGCTGTTTTATTCACATAACGCCATGGATTCATAGGTGTTACACTTTTTGTTGCAGCTGACACCTCATTCAAAGATAACATATTTGCAATCAACATGGCCACTAAAAAGATTGGCATCAACCCAAACTTATTTTTTTTCTTTTTCATATTCCATTACCTCACATTTCTTCCTATTACAATTACATTTACTTTTGCTTCTGATGCTACTTTGCATCTTGCATTACTTTTTTCTACTTCTTTTTCTGTCACATATGCCACTGTTCTTAACAATTTTTTTGAAAAATTGGTCTTCATTGTTTTCACCTCCTGAC